>LRSK01000154.1 GCA_001563325.1 Candidatus Thorarchaeota archaeon SMTZ1-83 | reverse complement strand
AAGTTCTTGTGTAGCTCTTTCAACTCCTTATGTAGGTCGGAGTCCAGGGCCATTGCCGCACCATATGTCGTACCCCTCGTGGGAATCGTTGCAAGTTGGATATTGAATGAGTGAAGGCGTCGATCAGGCAATGATGAGAAAGGAGTTGACTCGGGTTCAGTATCATCTGCTGGTTCAGTTGTGGAATCCTCTTCAGCAGGTGAATCTGCTGGCGAAGTTGATGCAGCCTGTAGAGCAAGGGACTCAAGTACCTTGAGGTTGGACTCGGCCGAGTCTTCGAAATCCTCTGGAGGTGGGGGTAGTTCGGATCCCTCAAGAAGTCTAAGGACATTCTTGGTCTTAGCAATAGCCAGTCCTAGCTGTAGCTCGTGAACATAGAGCACAGACAGAATCCAGTTCTCGTCGACAGGAGATAGGACCACAAGCCCATTCTCCGTATCTATGGTCATAAGTCGCAAATCTGACTTGTACAGGTTTATACTATCCTTCACTCTAGGAAAGAGCTCATCCGGCAATGAGAAACTGACGAAGGGGCGTCCTGCCTTGGTCATTAGTGAGTAGCCAAGGACTTGGCCATCAAGCCTTAGCCGCGAAAGAGCACGCTCTAGTTCATCACTCATTCACTTGCACCTCTTCGACGCTCTGGGCTACCCGGGACCTGTTCTTCTTTGAAACTCTCCAAAGGGTGGTCTGAAAAGGATTGCGGTACGATTGCACTGTTCCAGGTGTCGATTCTGGCATATACGCATAACGAAGGGCTTAGGACATCATCTGAAAGGTGTGGAAAGCATTAAGTGCTCACATGGCACGCTGACGCAGGACTTGAGCAGGCGAGGAATCATATTGTGAGAAATCTTCTGGGTGGGCTCATTGGATCTGTCGTAGGAGCAGGGGTTCTAGCGATATTACTGGCTCCTCACCCAGTTGCCTATCCAAGCCCGTTTGACAACATCTGGGTTCTTCTGGTTGGTTGTGAGAACTTGCAGCAGTCCGTGCCTCACCTCTTGGACCCAAATACGGCGGGTTCGTTCCTTGCTTCGTGGCTAGTGATTGGGGTTGTTGTTGCGCCATTCTCAAAATCCTACTGGAATGCAGTGAGGACCTCTGTATGGGTAGGCGTCGTGATCGGTATTGTATCACTATCATCGATTCTTATTGTCAACCCCGCGTTCTGGACCAGTGCCACCCGCAATTGGGATCTCGTTGTCTTGTTCAGCACTTCCATCATAGTTGGACTGCTTTCGTTAGTCGCCGCATTACCTCTGGTGAAGCTCATCAGTCTGGCTCAGAGCGAAACGAAGCTGCCCCCTCCAGAATCAATTCTGACGACGTGCGAATGTGGAGCTGTCTTCAAGTCTAGACCATTGTTGTGTTCGGAATGTGGACGGCAACTCAGCAAAAGAGAATAGTGGCCTTTTCACGGCGACTAGCGTTCTCTCGTGATGCCTCCTCCGAGAATGCCACCTATCACGGCCGCTATAGAGGGGTAGAGAGACCCGTACAGAATAGATTCTAGCAACACCAAGGAAGGTCCACTGAAGAGCTGTGTGAAATCAGGAGTCTGAATGACAAAGACTAGCATCCAAGTAAGAAACGCACCCAAGACGACTGCAAAGAGTGCGGCAAGAATGCCTCCAAGAATATCTCTGGTCAAGAGACCAGCAATAAGACCACCTGTGCCCCAAGCAAGTGCCATCAGTACTGTTGCGCCCTGGGCGCCAGTTCCAATTATGGCTCCAAGACCAACTACCCCAATTCCTACAGGGCCTGGATATAGGACTGTGCCCACGACCACTAGCCTATTCTCCAAGTCAGGGAGAGCCAAAAAGTCGTCGACTATTGTCGAAGAGATGAGGTCCTCGGGCATAATACCTCCAAGCGTGAGAATCACAAAAGCTATCGCGAATGTCGTGATTAGTCCGACGAATGTACCAAGCGTCTGTCCCAAGGGTGGTGGTCCTCCATTTCGTGCTTCTGTGGTCTTCTTGGTCTGTGCTCTTTTATACATATGCTCGATGGTTTGTGCCTGCGGCTTCTATTGAACTGTGGCCAACTTGCAGAGAAGCCCGTACAGTCTAGTCCCTTAGTCTCAAAGTCCATGTACAGGCTTCATCACCGAGGGCTTTGCATGATTCTTGATAGCTCTCAGCATTGAAGCCACGCAGATCCATTACAGCGTCAAAGACACCGCTAACAATGGCACAATACTGCAGTCCTGGCATGTCTGTTATGACAACACCAGCACAAACAGGACAGTCTTCATCGGTGAACTTGATTGTACGGCGGTCATCACTGATGGAGATGTCTGTAAACTCCTGCCCTGAGTTGACCTTGTAGGCTAGGCCCAGTGTGCTAGAGAACTCTGCAAACTCTGCAGCGTGTTCTCGGATTTTGTCAGCATAGTCCATGAGTAATGTTTCACCCACGCGAAAACCAATCGCCTGCATCTTCCTATTGATCTCATCGACACTGGTACTTGTGGTCATGAGCAGGTTCATCAGCTCTCGATAGCTTGCCTGAAATAGGACCTTGGATACTTTGTCGATTCTTAGTGTCCAAGCCAGTTTTCCCTTGATTCCCACTTTGATCACATCTCAGTCTAGTCTTCAGATTTCATTCCTTTACGTATGAACGTTAGAGTCTTTCCCCGATAGGGTATAATGCTTTGTAATGCCTTGAAGTAAGGAATGCCCATGAGATTCGCAATCTCTTGAAGTGTCCTCTCACCATTGCACATTGCCAGAAGATCTCGATGATCCTTCTTGACTTTGCTGAGGTCCCCCTCGAATAGTGGCAGCTCAACTATCTCGATGGTTCCGGCTTCTTGCTCTTCGGGGCACTCGACATTCAGAATCTGCTTCTGAACGCACCATGCAATGACTTCAAAGACCTGGTCCGTGCCTCTGCCCAGGGTCTCGGCGATCTTGAATGCCGTTCGCTTCTCGTCAACCATAAGCAAGACATCAACACCCAGGTTGGAGAAACGACTCTTAAGCTCACTACTCAGCTCTCCCTCAATTGCTATCGCGCTATTGAAGAAAGAATCTCGATGAACAACGCAGCCATGCCGAACCTCAACCTCTCTGGGACGTTCCGCCGGGGGAGCTTCCTCAATCGTGCTTGGGCCGATAGGAGCAACGACAGGTGAAGGCTCAGCTGCTACTACTTCAGGAAAGACTTCCCTAGCTGGTGTTTCCGTTTCTTCAGCAACCGGTACAGGTGGAGGAGGCAGTACCACTGATTCCATTAGACCGACAACTTCCTTAGTCTTCTGCAATGCAACTCCCAATTGAAAATCAGGGGAAAACAAGACGGCAAGGACCCAGTTAGGGTCGGCTCTAGCAAGAATCGCAATACCCTTGTCCGTCATCACATTAATCAGATTGAACTGGCCACCATGAATCCTTAGTGCTCCTTGGACCTGAGGTAGAATCTCGTCGGGGAGAGAGAAGGAGAGGAATGGCTGGCCGTCGTTGGTAATTAGAGCGTATCCGCTGACAGATTCATCAAACTTCAGTTTGGTGAGGACGCGCTCTAGTTCCAAGTTGACAACGCACCTAGGGGCTCTGTAGCATTCCAGCAATTATCATTTACGTCTAACAAGTCTTTCGCCAGTTTCATTTAGAGGAGGCTGTGAATGAAGGTATTCGATTACCTCTTCTGATGATGGGTGTGATGCTGTCGGTGACGAAATGTAAAGTGCCGCGACAGCATTTGCCAAGGTTAGCCTACTAATGGGGGCGAGATTCAGAAGCGTCCCTAGTATGTCCCCCGCATTCCACGCATCGCCGGCGCCGCATGCTACTCTGCTTACTGCGTCGAAGGTAGGGACTATTGTGGATTCATCTTGATTCAGAGTGGCAGAGAAGTACTGAGTGTGTAGGTCCACACGCACGCCAGTTTCTTCTGATACCACTCTTGCGGCAGATAGCCAATCATCATGATTGGATGATAGGCTCCTCCAACGTTCACTTCTACCGGTCACCGTCCAAGCAAACCATCGTGCCTCACTCTCATTTAGACTCAAGATGTCGACAAGCCCCTCTGCGAGTACATCCTTCGCTAGCGGTTCGATTATCGCCTGGTTTCCAGAAGGATCTCCTACATCAATGAACTTCTTAGCTGAGGAAGATTCGGATACCATCTGGAACAGATCACCAGCAAGACCTGCCGCATTCGGATTATGATTGAGGTTCAGCAAAGCCACTATACTACTCTCACGAATGGCATTCAAATCCTCACTGGAAAGGTCTGAGAAATCAAACTCTGCTGCAGAGCCGCTATCACTTACCATAAGGTTAACTCGACGTTGTTTGTGCTCAACTTCAATTGAAACGGTCGAAGAGAGTCTCCCATCTGTATGAACGTGACTGAGATCGAGGTCTGGGCTCACCAGAGTAGGGAGTATCATAGACCCATATTCATCGGTCGTGACAATTGCAATTGGATTCATGCCTAACGACAGGAGTGCTGAGGCTGTGTTGACCGCATTGCCACCCCTGCGAATGAACTGCTTGTTACCGAGTAGATTCCCACCACCCTGCTCAGCCAGCATTTCCAAGCGTTCTATGAACTCCTCGTAGCTACCAGCTATGACAAAATGATCCACATAGAAGTCTGGCATAATCACAGGACGCCCCAAATCAATGGGGTTCTCCAGGGCTTCAATTAGCTGGGAGTAGTCCATTCAGGTCACCCCCATAGGCCCAACTCAAATCCTCTTCAGGGCCGCAGTCATCATAGCAGAGATTCTATCCACGTCTATGCCAGTTTCCTTGGCAACCTTGTCAACTTCACAGAAGGCTAAGTCAGACAGTGTGACTATCCCCGCGGCCACAAGCTTCTCGGCTTCCTCCGTCTTCACAGCTCTCAATGAGGAAAGCTCAGCAATGGCCTTCTCTTCCTTCTTGGTGGGTTTCTTCTTTGCCGGCTTCTTTGCAGGCTCCGCCTTGGTCGGTTTCTTAGCAGGTTCCTTCTTGGGAGCCTTCTTCTTGATTGACTCCTTCTTGGCCGGCTCCTTATCAGGTGCCTTCTTCTTCGCCGACTCCTTCTTCACTGGTTCCTTCTTCACTGGCTTCTTAGCAGGTTCGGGCTTAACTCTCTTGACTTCTGCAATGACCTGGTCGAGCTCCTTCACGTACCTTTTCAGGACCTCCACGTTTTCATCATGGGCCGTCTTACGTCTCAGATTGGTTTCCTCTGCGCTGAAGCCTCGACCCCTGCGGGGTTGAGCATTACCTGGCGACTTCACTTGGGGCTCTGGGAACGACTCAAAGCTCATTGCCGGACGCACCTGCTTCGGGACTCGAGCCTTGGGTTCTCTTATTAGGCTTTCGAGATGGCAGAGTGTTGCCACCTATCTTGTTGATTTGTCAAGTTTCAGTAATAAGATCGCTTCTTCGACCACGACTGCTACCACAAACAGCCACGCGAGAGGAGGGATTACAAAGAGAAATGGAACTGCAGGATCCATACCTGGTGGATGAATACCAGCAAGTATGAGCAGAATTATCACGATAATTGAGATGGCACCTATGAAAAAGGCGAAAATGACTCTCCTGGGGCTATACGTAACTATTTCATCCATTCCCCGTTTCCGTTCAAACGCTCCTAGGAGAATGATACCTGCCAGAACACCTATTATAATTACAAGAGGAACTTCGGTTTCCAGACCCAAAGGGATGGCGACCAATCCTACATAATAAAATGAGATCAGAAAAATCATAACGCCACATACCAGGATGAGCGAGTTCAGTCTACTCCTAGACCACATATTGTTATCCCTGCTGCTACTAGATTGTCGTAGCTATACGCTTTATTATGCAGTGAATCTCTGTATAAGCGATTTCATTGCCTATGGTTCACATTGGTCCTACAAAAAAAGGAGGGCAACACTTGAAGCCTTTATTTAGATGTGCGTTTAAGTATACGCTGGAAGGCAAAAGGTCGCTTATTAGGCTTTCGAGATGGCAGTAGATGATGTCAATGTTGATTTTGGAAGATTCCATCTTCAGAAAGTCTTGAGGTGTTTACTCACTTCTCCTTGTGAGCAGTATTGCCATTGTCAGCATTATCAGTGGAATAAGAATACTCAAAGGGAGTGCGATGAATAGCAAGGGCATTTGGATGTCCGTTTCTCGAGGGAGTATTCCCAGAAGTACG
>LRSK01000153.1 GCA_001563325.1 Candidatus Thorarchaeota archaeon SMTZ1-83 | reverse complement strand
GCCTACGGCAACCACTGTGAGTCCTATCACACCCTCACTTATTCCCCAAACGAAACTGAGGTTGACCGCACCTTGGATAACCAACTGCGCACCTGCGATTACACCCACACAGGAAAGAACGACGATGAAAACCTCTCGAAGGGATTGCCTACCTTGCTCCTTTGGCGCCAACCCATAATTCACTTCCTGGTTGGTGGACTCAGTCTTGGATGCTTCTCTTGGAGGAGGTTTGCGAGCAAGCCCGCGAAGGGTCGTAAGAAATCTCAATCTGATTAGGTAGTCCACAAACACTTCGAATTGGTAGCACGTTTCGCATTCGTCTCGGTTGTCATAGAGGAAGAGCACGTAGGTGACAAACAGCAGCAACAGGATGATGCCCTCGTAGGCTGTAATTCGTGTTGGTGTGACCGGGTCAAACATGGAGAATCCTAGAAAGAGGAGAGTGAGTATCATGACCTTGGTGTCACGACCAAGAATAGCTGCGTTTGAGGCTAGTGGCGCGAAGACTGCGCTGAGGCCCACCACGAGCGTCAGATTCGCGACATAACTCCCAAGAATGTTCCCAAGAGCCAAGTATGAACTTCCCGCAGCGATTGCTAAAGAACTCGAAACTATCTCGGGCAGGGAGGTGCCAATGGCCACAAGCGTGAGGCCAATGAATAGCTCTGAAACACCGGCCGCTCTCGCAAGTCTAGATGCCGCCTCAACGAAATACTCGGAACCTTGGCTCAACATGAAAAGGCCCAAGGCTAGGAGACCAATGCTGAAGACTGGGTCCAAGGCCTGCAAGAAGAATCACCTGTAGAAGACGATGTACTATCGCTTCTCATCAAGAATCTATTCTTTTCCATTTGGGTTGGCATCTTTTCAAGATAGCCGTCGTGAACAGGAAGTGATCGATCATAGATGAAATGCACTACCAAGCGCCCATCATCCATGATTTGCAGATAGCTTATTTGCCATGACTGGCGAGTCAATCGTATGATCGAAGTCTTTCTCTACGGCGGTCTCAAGAAGATAGTTGAGCAATGCAATCCTAATGCCAGTGCAATAATGCTATGCGAGTATGTTGAAGGAGAGCATTTCGAAGAGATGTTACGCCGATTGGGGCTGAATCTGGATGTTGTTGGTGATTGCTATATCAACAACGCTCCTGCGAATCCTGATAATGTTCTTCACGCCCATGATATCATAGAGCTTAATCAACGAGCTCTCTGAACAGACTAGGAATCCAGAGATCTCTGAGGAGCTTCTCGAGAGCTCGACTTTTCATTAGATTATTAAAGGCCAATTGCCTTGCTGACTTGCTTAACTACCGAACCGAAAGCTTTCGCGGCTTCGGAGTCTGGATCTTCCACCACGAATGGCATCCCTTTGTCAGACAGGCTGATGATTGTAGGATCCAGTGGCAATGACCCTAGATGATTCACTGCGAAGTCCTTAGCAGCCTTCTGAGTCACTCCTTCTCCGAACAGTCTGTATGCTTCACCGCATTTTGGACAGACAAACTCACTCATGTTCTCCACGATGCCCAAGACAGGTATTCCCATTATTCCCACGAGTCGAATCGCCCGACGCGCATCAAGCACAGCAACTTCCTGAGGAGTTGACACTATGATCACTCCATCTATCTGTGGGATTGACTGCAGAATGCTCAGTATCTCATCTCCCGTGCCGGGAGGCAGGTCCACGACCAGAATATCTAGCTCTCCCCACATCACATCACTTAGGAACTGACGAATAGCCTTCCCAACTAGTGGTCCTCTCCAAGCAACCGCATCATCTGCCTGTCGAAGAAGGAATCCCATGCTCATTACCTTAAGATTAAGTGGTCCTCTTATAGGTCGGATTCTTTCATTCTCTACCTGTGGATGAAGACCCTCAAGACCCAGCAACTTCGGCACATTCGGGCCATAGATGTCAACGTCGAGGATTCCAGACTTCAGTCCTTGTTTGGCGAAGGACATCGCCAAGTTGGTGGCCACAGTGGTCTTCCCAACACCTCCTTTCCCAGAGAGCACCACAATCTTATGTTTCACATCTCTCATGTTCTCTCTGACTTCGGGCGGTACCATGTCCTTTGTGTCAGTAGCTGTCTTGGTCATACATAACACCCATCTATGGTTACTTGCTCATTGACTGTTGGAGAACTAACAAACGCACCAAATAATGAATCCAGATTCATTATAAAGGGAACGGTAGGGGAAATGCTATGATTCTCATTGATACGAAATTTCAAATCATCATTCGACATACGTAGTTGAGCAGGTGGAGATGGCCCCATCTGCGCTTGGAATTGTGCCTAGTAGAAGGGTAGGACTCAAGGTGGTTGGGTGTGCATATGGTTCAATCTTGACAGCTAATCTAGAGTACGAACC
Source organism: Candidatus Thorarchaeota archaeon SMTZ1-83 (assembly GCA_001563325.1). The sequence goes on along the minus strand of LRSK01000153.1, from coordinate 15,022 downwards.
CCTGCACTGCCTGGCAGAGGAATCGAATGGTGATGCGGCACAGATACCTATGGTGAAACTCAAGAGCACGATTGAAGGCAATCTACTGAGACTGACATTGGGACAAGCACAAGACAACTAGAGGTTTCAGACCGGAGGACGAACTATGACGAGTATACGAAACATCCTCAAGGCATTGGCCTCAGGAGAGATCAGTATTGAAGAAGCAGAGGAACAGCTCAATACCGCAGCACTTGCAAGGGTTGGCGAAATCGGTATGATTGACGTAAACAGGCAAGAGCGAAGCGGGGTCCCCGAAGTTGTATTCGCTGAGAGCAAGACCTTGGAGCATCTTGTCAGTATCGTCAAAGCCTTAGTCGAGAAGAATGATGTTGCTCTTCTAACAAGGGTCAGTGACTCAAAACTAAGGGGTCTCAAAGCCGCTCATCCGGACCTAACCTTTGATGTATCTGGAGAAGACGACCATCTGACCGTCGTTGCCCATAGTGAAGTATGGTCAGACCCCCCAAAGAATGGCAAGATTGCTATTCTGACCGCAGGCACATCTGATGTTATCTACGCTCGTGAGGCCGAAGCAATTGCCCGGTTGATGGCTGTAGAAACACTGACCTTCTACGATGTTGGTGTGGCTGGTGTACACAGGCTTGTGGAGCCCGTCAAGACAATCCTTGAGGAGGGTGCTGACGCCTTGGTGGTGTTTGCAGGGATGGAAGGTGCGCTCCCCACAGTGATTGCATCGTTGGTTGACATACCAGTGATTGGTGTTCCCGTCCCAACAGGGTATGGCTATGGTGGAAAGGGTGAGACTGCACTTGCATCAATGCTCCAATCCTGCGCACCGGGGCTTGCTGTTATGAACATAGGCAACGGTCTCGGCGCGGGTGCTGTGGCATGTCTCATCGCTAGGAGATGCGTCAAAAAGGTGGAATAGACACTCTTGATATGAAGAGTGCGCTTGCTACTCTCCCTGATCTGTTGATGGGTCCAAGACCTCATCCATTGCACCGGTGCGATATCCAAGAACGTCAAATGCAACGTATTTGAACCCGGCACTTTTCGCAAGTTCGTGAAGCCTGTCAAGCCTCATTAAGTCGAACAGCTTTTCTCTCTCCTCACGTCCCACCTCGATTCGAACCATGTTGTCATGAAACCGTGCCCGAACGCAGCTAACGTCGAACAGCTCCTTCACCCCTTGCTCCACTTCTTCAACTCTCCTGACACGATCTTCTGTGATCTCAGTACCGTAAGGGAATCTGCTTGCGAGGCAAGCCATAGATGGCCTGTCTGCAACTGACAGACCTGCCTCTTTGGCATAGCCTCGAATATCGCTCTTGGTTATCCCAAACTTACGGAATGGAGATAGAACTCCAACCTCCTCGAGAGCCAGGGTTCCTGGACGATGACCTCTCATGTCACTGGCGTTAGTCCCCTCTACCACAACATCCATTCCAAGCTGTTTGGCCATATCCAACCACGCAGAGGCGAGCTCCTTCTTACAATGATAACAGCGGTCAACTGGATTGCTTACAAACTCTTTGCTTGACAGTTCGTCTACTTGTATGACCTTGATTCGAATTCCAATCTCACCTGCTAGGTCGATAGCGGCCTGCAGCTCTGTCCTAGGAAATGTAGTACTATCAACTGTTAACAAGATTGTTTCGGTAGCGCTTCCTTGGGCCAGATGAGCAAGAACTGTACTGTCGACTCCGCCGCTGAACGCTACTAGTACTCGTTTTCCTCGAAGTAGACTCCTTACTCTTTCGAACTTCTCTTCACTTATTATCATCGCTGTGGCCTCATACACACCATTTCAGGCAGTCATAAGATTTGAGGAAGGTACGTGATGCAATCCAAGCCAAGTAGTGTATCTCCCTATGGATTGGCTATGGTAGGTCAACAGCTGGACTGCTAATGCAGATGGTTGCTCTAATTAGCAGGTGCGTTCTCACTAGGACCGGTGCAGACTTTGAGATTTGAGATTCGTCCAATTGGAACCATCAAGACGCCGTTTGAGTCCAGTGAGAATGTTCCAATACAATCGAGCAAATCCGTGGTGATGGGTGAAGTCGAATTGGAAGAGAGCTATTCAGTCGCACTAGACTCCCTAGATTCCTTCTCTCATGTCATTCTTCTCTACTGGTTTCACAGAGCAACATCTCCAAGACTCAGAGTGAAGCCTTACCTCGGCAGGAAGGAGCGCGGACTATTCTCGACTCGGGTCCCTTCGCGTCCGAATCCGATTGGAATCTCAATCGTTGAATTGGTGGAAGTGGGTGAGAAACGGATTGTCTTCAGGGGGGCCGATATGCTGAATGACACTCCTCTGGTCGATATCAAGCCGCTCATTCCTGAGTTCGACAATCGACCCGGGGCAAGCTCAGGCTGGCTGGCCGAATTTCTGTCAGACGCCACTCAGTCATTTCATGCAGACCGCAGGTTTGAGGAGTGATTCTAGAAGACATCCAGATCCATTCCGGAAACAACCTCTCCATCATATCTCTCTTTGACCTCCGCCACCAGTTCGTCATCTGTACGATTCCATGCTAGCTGATGATAGAGCACAAGCAAGCTTGGATTTGCTTTCGAGGCTATCTCAGCCAGTTCGTATGAGGAAGTATGCATTGAGGAGTGATATTTCCTCCATTCGGGTGGTCGTGTTTCCAATGATATTGCAGAATAGACCTCGTGTACAAGAATGTCACAACTCATGCTCTTCTCTACTAGCGTTGATGATGGAGCTGTGTCACCAGACACAACTATTGTCTTGTCTGGTGTGAGGAACCTGAATCCATATGCTGACCAAGAGCCGTGCACCACAGGGAACGCCTCTACTGAAACATGACTGTCCTGATAGACAACACCAGGCGTTTCTTCGGTAAATTCGCGCACATTTACAACGTAGCTTTCAGGAGTAGCTGGTTCTAGTCCATCGATTCTTTCCCGAACATCTTCCTCATATGCGGCCAGTATGTGGTCAGTCATTGATTGAGTGCCGGAAGGTCCATACACCTCAAGTGCAGTCCTGCGACCAACCACTGCGGGAGTGAGAATCAAATCAGGATATCCGATAGTGTGATCTGAATGTAGGTGTGTCAGAAACCCCCGAGTCAATCGTTCCGGCTCTAGACTCGCCTCTACAGCACGTCTCACAATTCCGACTCCAAAGTCAACCAAGTAGACTGATTCATCAACAACCACGGCAACTGATGGTCCCATCCTCTGTGGGTCCGGATTTGGATTCCCAGTTCCAAGAAGAATCACTCTGGTCACCATCGGTCAAACTTCCGTGAGATTGCACAATCTCAGTTCCAGAGGATTCCGTCATTGACTCTCATAAGCAAAGCTGTATGCACAATACATCGCAAAGTACAGGATATTTGAGGACGGAAACACAACTGAAAGACATGGAAGGTGTTGATACTGCATCTATTCAGTCAACCATGGTGGGGCCCCTATGGGCTCGGGCAACCTTCAGCAAGAGATACCCACATATTCTGAAGGATCAAGAGGCTTCGCACATCTTTGCCAAGGTAGCGAAGAAACATCCAGAAGCAGAAGCCAAGTTTGCGGCCATGGAACAGCTTGTTGATCAGTTCTTGGGGCTGTTCTTCCTTGTTCGAGCTAGAGTAATCGATGAATCTGTCAGGAACTATCTCATAGGGAACCCGGAAGCCTCTGTGGTCAACCTGGGATGTGGCTTGGACACGGCGTTCACACGCGTTGACAATGGCAGACTGCTTTGGTTTAATCTCGACCTTCCAGACGCTATTGACTACCGACTGGGCCTCATCCCCGAAACCACGAGGAGTAAATGTATTCCAAAGTCAGTGTTCGAATTGAGCTGGTTCGACGATATTGATTTCACACCCACAAGAGGTGCTTTCTTCATTGCAGCTGGTCTGTTCCCCTATTTCAGCGAAGCCGCACTAATCTCGCTATGCAACTCCATGGCAGAAAGATTCACTGGTGCTGAGCTGATGTTCGACGCTGGCTCAAGACTTGGTAATGTGTTCGTGAATAGGCGATTCAAGAAGTACGGTATAACGGGTTTGAAACAGCACTTTGACCTCGGAGACCCTGTGAGGCAGTTGTCCAAGTGGTCTGACAAAATCGAAGTGATTGAGTGGTTTCCTCATTTCGCGAGAACGCAACGTGAGCAGACATGGAAGTGGAAGACTCGCACCTTGATGAATCTGTGTGATTGGTTCAACTTGTCCAAGTTTGCCCATGTGCGATTCATGTCGAGATAACGACTGACGAATCGAGTCTGTACAGACATGCAGTCCTGCAACATAACCGAATCATGATTCACTGGAGTCCCGCAGTCCTTTTCAGTGACTTTGTTCTCGACCAGACCAGCCGAATGTGGAGTTGCAGCATAATGGCAATTGGCGGTATCTCATCAGACCTCGAGTTTCGGAAGTGGATTCTGCAGCAGCCTGAGGGACAGACACTGCTACGGTGCTACCAATGTGGACGTTGTACGAGTGCCTGCCCTGTGGCCGAGATTGATTCGTCTTTCAACCCACGCCTCTTCCTTGAGAAGATAATCCTGGCTGACGAATCATTGGCCGAAGAGCAGCTTATCTGGACCTGCTTGACGTGCGAGCAGTGTGAGGTACGATGTCCTGAACACGTTAAGATACCACAGATTCTGATTCTGGCGAAGGTCCGGGGGCTAGCATCCGGAAACACACCACAGACGGCACTCGATCGTGCCAAGTCCATTCTCCACCAAGGTCGTACAATCCAAGTCAGCGATCCCATGATTAAGACCCGTGAGAAGATGGAATTGCCAAGTCTTGGCAATCCTCCGGTAGAGCAACTCGTCAAGGTACTTGCGGACTTGAAGCTCGCAAAGAAACTCGAATCAACAGAGTCCAAATATGGAGGTGGCGAGGATAAGTAAGGCACAGAAGTACACCTACTTCCCTGGGTGTATGATTCCTTTCAGACTACCACACTTTGAACTTACCATTCGGAAGGTCCTAGAACGGCTAGATGTTGCCATGATAGTAGACGAAAGCCACACCTGCTGTCCTGAGCCAACCACTTTCACTGGAGTCGACTTTGAAGCATGGCTGACTATTGGGGCCAGAAACGTTGCTGTGAGTGAGTCTACGGGACTGGACACTCTGGCCCTCTGCAGCGGATGTTTTCATACACTTGCCATTGCAGGTCACATGCTTCAGTCGGATGATGACGTTCGTGAGAGAGTCAACACGAGACTGAAAAAGATTGGAATGAAGGCTACCGGCAAGGTAGCGGTGAAGAACATCCTGCACGTCCTGCATGAAGACATTGGGCTTGAGAGAATCAAGAAGCGAGTTGTTCGGCCTCTCAAGGGAATCTCGATTGCCGCTCACTACGGCTGTCATCTTGTGAGGCCATTAGAGGCAACACACATGGATGATGCAGAGAATCCACGATGGATGGAAGATTTGGTTGAAGCTGTTGGCGCTAACGCTATTGAATATGAGGACAAGATGGCATGCTGTGGTGCACCAATAGGCCCCTCAGATGAATCCAAGTCCTTCAGACTGACCGCCGAGAAGCTCCGCAAGATCAGAGCAGCTGGAGCCGATGCGATTGTCATGATCTGCCCCACTTGCTATACTCAGATGGAGATGCAACAGAAGAAGGCAGTTGACTATTTTGACCCAGAGTTCAGCATCCCTGTCCTGTATCTCGGAGAGATGCTGGCACTCGCCATGGGAATGACAGATCTCGTTACTAGCAACTCGAGAAGATATCATCGAGTTAAGATTCAACCAATCCTTGAGAAGATGGGGGTCGGCAAGTAATGGCAAAGACTGTAGTCGTGGTCGGTGCAGGAGTAGCGGGCATTCAGGTTTCTCAGCAGCTCGCCGATTTAGGGTTCGTGGTCCATCTAGTTGATAGGGAGTCTACAGTGGGCGGTCTGTCAGCTCATTTAGGCAAGGTCTTCCCGACTGACGACTGTGCCTTATGCCTCGATGCGTGTGAGGAGCTGTTCAGCGGTCATCATCGAAGGTGTCAATATCGAAGTCTTCTAGGCAGTCAGAAGAAGCTCAACCTTCATACACAGACACAAGTCAAGTCAATCAAGCGTGAGGGAAACGGTTTCTCAGTATCTGTTAAGACATCACCACGTTACATTCTGCTGGACAGATGTGTGGTCTGTCTAGAATGCATTCACGCCTGTGAAGTAGAGGTTGAAGATGAGTTCAATCTTGGTAGGGGCACTAGAAAGGCCATCTATAGGCCTATTCCTCAGGGAGTCCCACTTGCGCCTCTGATTGACATGGACTCATGCACAAGGTGCGGCAAGTGCGTCGAAGTGTGCGGAGTCGGAGCTATCAATCTTGACCAGCGAGCGAAGACCCGAACCATAAGGGCTGACGCGATAGTATTGGCAACTGGCGTTGAGGAACGGTTACCACACATTCTACCGGGCTATGCTTATGGCGAGTGTGAAGATGTGCTTACCCAAAGAGAGCTGGCACGACTTCTAGACCCTACTGGGAGTACTGTCGGCAAGGCACTCACAGCATCTGGACAGCCTGCGAAATCCGTGACAATGATTCTGTGTGCGGGTAGTAGGGATCTTAATGCCATCGAGTACTGTTCGCAGGTTTGCTGTACCTACAGCCTGAAGCACGCTCTAATGCTCAGAGAGCAGGGCATAGACGTTAGTCTATGCTACATGGACTTACGAGTTCCATCTCACAGCCGTCACTATCTTGAACTCGCTAGGGAATCCGGCGTGAAGTTCGTGAGAGGTAAACCGGACCATGTAGTGGTACGAGATGGTAGACCAGTCACCGTGGTTGAGAACACAGAGTCCCTGGAGCGACTTGAGATGGGTTCTGACATCGTTGTTTTGGCATCTCCGCTGATCCCTCTTGCCTCACAAGACGGAAGCTTCACCGATTTGCTCGACGCAGATGGGTTCTGCCATCGTCGAAGTAAGAAGCCCGGGGTCTATGCCTGTGGCACATCGACCGGTCCTACTGACATTCCTACAAGCGTTGCAGAGGCGAATTCTGTCGCATTGGAGATCTACACAGACCTGATGGGGGTGGGCAAATGAAGCGTCTGTACCTCTGCACCTGCAACAAGACCATTGATCAAGTGCTGGACTTCAAACGGATAACGAAGGAGTTGAAGGGAGTCTTCGACAGTATCGAGATTGTCCATGATCTTTGTCTTAAGGAGGGGCTTGAAGCACTTGGACAGAGCGCATCTAGAGAAGACTCTATTGTGATAGGTGCCTGCAGCTCCCAGACTCTTGGTATTCCTGTGAGGCACCATGTCAAGAGTGAACTTGTTTCCTTCGTTCCAATAAGGGAGCAGATAGCATGGGTCCATGCCAAGGAGAAGGATTCAGCCACATACAAAGCGATAGTTCTCCTGTCTGATGCCGCGGTGAGATTGGACTACCTTGAGCCCACAACGAAGTTCACAGAAACAACGGTGGATGAGATTCTGGTCATTGGCGGTGGCATAGCCGGTCTGAAGGCGGCATTCGACTTGAGTAGATTGGGAATCAAGGTAACTCTCTTAGAGCCTCTCGGTATGCGAGAGGACTCGTACTTGAAAGATTACCGATTCATTGCCGATTCGGAATCTCTGCATGACCTGCTGAAGACCCTTCAGAAGGGTCTCTCAAAGGTTCAGAGAATGCAGGGTGTAATCAGTGAACTGACTGGTCAGGTGGGGTCATACGAGGTCACATGGGCCAACCAAGATGGAACCACGACTTCCCAAGAGTGTGGTGCAATCATAGTCGCCACGGGTGCAGAGCATTTCTTACCACAGATTGCCAAGAAGTTTCTTCACGGTAAGTCTGAGCGGACCGTGTCTCTACATGACCTTCTCAACAGTCCTCGGAAGGAGGGAAAGAAGCGTCGAAGCATCTTGGTCGCTGTTGATCCGGAAAGCCCTCTGGCCTCAGTTGAGGGGTCCCATCTTCTCAGAAGCGCTAGAGAACTATCTCTACGGGGGAACACTGTGTTCGTCGCACATACAGACATCAGAACTGAAGATGAGAACCTCTACCGCGCTGCACGCGACTCTGGTGTGATCTTCATTCGAGGAAGCATCAAACGTGTGAAGGAAACGGATCTGGGATTGACTTGTCGTATTGCGAACTCTCTCGAATCTCTGGACCGGGAGGTGACAGTGGACACCATTGCAGTCTTTCCAGTGATAGGCCCATCCAGCAGTAACGAAGGGGTCTCTAAGTCACTTGGCCTGAATTTGAATGAGAATGGTTTCATCGAGATTCGCTACAGCAAGATGAAGCCAGTACAGACGTCCAGAAGAGGGGTATTTGTCGCAGGGAACGCGCACATGCCAATGGGGCTTGTTGATACTCTGTCATCTGCTCAGAACGCCGCACTCGAAGCTTTCAAGATTGTTCGCTCACCTCTGAAGCGGTCTGGATGGATACCTGTCATCGACGAGGAAACCTGTGACTTGTGCAAAGCCTGCTTGGACACATGTCCGAACGATGCCCTGCGACTGATCGATGATCGCATAGTGCACATTCCTTCGCATTGCGAGTTCTGCGGAATATGCGTATCGGCATGTCCGACAAGAGCAATCGAGTTCCAATCTCATAGCAAGGAGAGCTGGTTCGCCAGGTTTGAAACGATTGCCGAAACCCATAGGCGACTCGAGGGCAAGAGGCCCTTCACATTTGTGTTCGCCTGTAGCGAGTGTGCCAATGCCTCAATTGACCAAGCTGGTTTTGCCGGGAAGGAGTATCCAACTGGATCATATGTCATCCAGTTTCCCTGCGCCGGAATGGTGTCACCGATTGAGATCCTTAAGGGGCTGGTCGTTGGAGCAGAGCAAGTCATTCTGGCACACTGCCCACCAGCTGGCTGTCATCACCGGACCGGCGACCATTTGTCAGAGCTCGTAGTGAGCTTCACTAGGGAAATGTTACGGGAGATAGGGCAGGATCCGGAACGCGTACGGGCCACGTACATGATTGCAGCACTTCCAAATAAGATGCAACAGGAGGTGGGCAGTCATGACTAAACGAGAAGATTTCATTCACAAGCTGCGTGAGATTGCAGTCCAGACTCCCACTGAGATAATCGAAGTTCCTGACAAGGTCGAAGGCTTCGGGACAATTGTCTACAAGCCACAGACCTGTAGTGCATGCAAGAAGTGTATGGATGTCTGCGAGGTCGATGCACTCGACATCGAGTTGACATTGAGCCTTCCTGAATTCCTGGTTGCCACCATCCCAGAAGATGGCTACAGATCCAAGAATAGGGCGGCTCTCGTTTCTCTCCTTCAGCATCTACAACAGAATGGCGATGTGCAGGCAATCTCAGTACCAACGGGTCTCTCTGGCTACGGATCGATTAGCTGGATGCAGGACAAATGCATTGCTTGCAACAAGTGTGTTGAGATCTGCCCTGAAGACTGCCTTACACTTGAGAAGCAGTACAATCTGCCAGCTATCATCGGTGAAGTGGTTCCGCCGCCTGCGGCCGAAGTCTCTGACTGGGAGCCGTTCATAATCTGCTTCGTCTGTTGGGAGTGTTCACACGCTGCGGCCGACCTTGCTGGTCTGATGCATCTCCATTATCCTGCGAACATCCGGACCATCCGTGTACCGTGTAGCGGTGCCGTTGAGCCATTCCATATCATGACTGCGATGCAGAACGGCGCAGATGGCGTGCTTGTGACAGGTTGTCTGCTTAGCGAGTGCCACTACGGAGGCGACGATGAGCTAGCGGGCAATTTCATGCAGTATGACTTTGTGCATTTCTGGAAGCAGGTCTTCGAGGGTATAGGTCTTGGGGGCAGACTTCACATCGATTTTGCATCTGCTGCGATGGGGATCAAGTTTTCAGAGATAGTGACGGAGTTCGTACATCGAATAGAAGAACTGGGGCCGAGCCCTCTCAGAGGGAAACTGGAGGTGGAAGAGTAGATGGCCAAGAAGAAGAGCAAGAAGCAAGAACAGAGAATTGGCGTCTTCATATGCAGCTGTGGGACAAACATCGGCGGAGTCATAGACGTTAGAAAGCTTGCGCGTGAGTTCAAGGATTACCCCGGAGTTGTGCATTCCACCACTAACATGTTTACATGTTCAAAGGATGGACAGGACACCATTGCCAAGGCAATTCGGGACCATGAACTGACGGGTGTTGTGATTGGGGCATGCACTCCCAAACTGCATGAGCAGCTCTTCAGAGAGATTCTTGAAGAGAACGGCGTGAACGCATTCAGACTTGCCCAGGCAAATCTTAGAGAGCACGATACATGGGTACATGATGACAAGCCTGAGGAGGCATACAAGGTTGCATATGATCTGGTCGCCGCAGCGATTGAGCGTGCCAAGACTCTTGAGGACATAGGATATGAGGAGTATCCTGTCGAGAAGAGCGCGATGGTCATAGGGGCCGGAATCGCAGGCATTCAGTGCGCGCTCGACCTTGCAGACAAAGACATCAAGGTGTATCTAGTAGAGAGGTATACGTCAATAGGGGGTTACATGGCTAGGCTTGAGAAGACATTTCCAACTCTCGACTGCTCCATGTGTATCCTATCTCCCAAACTCTCGGCGGTCGAGCGTCACAAGAACATAGAACTGCTGTCCTACTCAGAGGTTCTCCACGTTGAACGTGATTATGGCAACTTCAAGGTGCGTGTCCTGAAGAAGCCCAGATACGTGGATCCAGAAACCTGTATAAACTGTGGAGCTTGCGAGCGTAACTGCCCAGCCACGGGATACGACGAATGGAATCTGGGACTGGGTGAGAGGAAGGCAGTCTACAAACCATTCCCACAGGCAGTCCCTGGAGTCTACTTCCTTGACAAGGAATCCTGTCTACACTGGACAGATGGTTGCAGCATATGTGCTGAGAAATGTCCCCGTGATGCTATCTCATATGAAGTAGAGGCTGAGGAAACTGAGCTCACGGTCGGTGCAGTGGTCGCTGCAACGGGATTCGAAGAGGTTGGCATAGAAGAACTGCCTGAATACGGTGGTGGGAAATACAATAGGGTCATCACTGCCGGTCAGTATGGTAGGATTCTGAGCCTTGTCGGGCCCAGTGAGGGCAAGGTTCTCCTGCCCCCCGAGTTTGAGGAACCTCCGAAAAGGATTGCATATATCAACTGCGCAGGCTCAAGGGACGAGAAGTGTCGACCGTGGTGCTGCAACTTCGGATGCATGTATACACTTCGCCACGCAGAAATGACTACTAGGCTGCTCGGTGATGTAGAGCAATGGATAATCTATCATGAACTGCGGGCAGGAGGCAAAGAGTACGAGCAGTTCTACGGACGAGTGAGAGAGAGTGGAGTGCGGTTTGTGCGCGGCTTTCCCGGGGACATGACCGAAGAGGAGGACGGCACAATCAGTTTCACAGTCTTCGACCAGGGTTCGGGCGCCTTGTTGCGTTTGAACTTCGATCTTGTCGTTCTAACAATGGCAGTCGATCCCTCTCCAGGTGCGGCAGAGCTTGCCCACATGCTCGGAGTAGACAGGAGTGAAGGGGGATTCATGAAGGAGCTGCATCCCAAACTGGAACCAGTCAACACAAAATCGAGGGGTGTGTACATTGCCGGAGCATGCCAGAGTCCAAAGGACATTCCAGCTAGTGTTGCAGATGCCAAGGCTGCGGCCAGTGCAGCCGCTTCTCACGTACTGAAGGGCACAGTCCGAGTCCAGATGGACAAGGCCGTCGTGGAAGAGGATCTATGTATTGGCTGTGGTCTATGTGAGAAAGTGTGTCCATACGCTGCAATCTCAATGTGTGATCGTGATACAGGGCCACAGCTTGCTGAAGTCAATTCGCTCTTGTGTACTGGCTGCGGCAAATGTCAGGTTGTCTGCCCTACCGGAGCTATCAGAAGGAAGCATTTCACAACTGAGCAGATTGAGGCTGAGATTCTGGGTCTCATGGCGGCCCAACGGCGTCGTGAACAGGCGGAGAAGACGTGACTATTCGGACTCAGAGCGGGTGTAGCAGCCGCAGAAATCCTAGACAATCATGGACATTCATCTAGTTCCTATCTTGATACCCCTTTGAATTCGTATGTCCTTTAATACCCTCATCAAGACAACACTCTGATTCTCATGTTGGTCCACAAGGCCTACCGATACGAACTTGACCCCAACAACTCCCAGAGATCCTCTCTTCTCCAACATGCAGGAGTCGTTCGTTTTGCCTACAACTGGGGGCTTGACCAGAGAATCAAGTTGTACAGGGAGAATCAAGGAGCAGATCGGTTCACAGATGCAATGAAACAACATAAGCTGTTGAACAGTCTTAAGAAGACCCAATTTCCTTGGATGTATTAATGTTCCAAGTGCGCACCTCAGGAAGCATTAAGGGACCTCGATAGAGCGTTTAGATACTTCATTCGAGGACTGAAGACCGGGCAGAAGGTTGGCTTCCCGAGGTTCAAGCGGAGAGGTGTCAGGGACAGTTTCAGACTGACTGGAACCATTCGATTGAAGGGGCGAAAAATCCAACTTCCGCGGCTCGGTAGAATTCGAATTAAAGAGAAGAGGAAGAGCTACTACAAGGGACGGATTCTCTCCGTCACGATTGGGAAACGGGCTAACAAGTGGTTTGTTTCCATCACGGTAGAGGTGGAGATTCCAGATCCTATTCCTGTTGAGGGCCCCGCTGTGGGAGTAGACCTCGGAGTCAAGACCCTGGCAACCCTCTCTGACGGCACAGTCTTTCCCAATAGCCGGGCTCTAGGAAAACAACTCCGGAAGTTAAGACGGCTATCAAAGGGCCTGAGCCGAAAGAAGAAAGGTAGCAGGAACCGTGAGAAGACAAGGCTTCGATTAGCCAAGATGCATCTGAAGATCTCCAACATCCGACAGGACACCCTGCACAAGGTGACGACCTATCTAGCCAAGAGCCACAGCAGAATAGTGATCGAGAACCTTGGAGTGTCAGGGATGCTTAAGAACCGAAGGCTGGCACGGGCTCTTGCGGATGTGGGGATGTACGAGTTCAGGAGGCAACTGGAGTACAAGTGCGCATGGTATGGGTCACATCTCATAGCTGCCTCTAGAACATTCCCTTCCTCAAAGAGATGCTCCAACTGCGGACACAAGAAGAAGGATTTCTCACTCTCAGAGAGAGAGTACCATTGTGAATTGTGTGGGATGACAATAGACAGAGATCTGAATGCCGCATTGAATCTAGTCGCCGTCAGTTTGCCGGAGACTCAAACCGCCTGTGGAGAGGATGTAAGCCTCTATGATTCCCTAGGAATCACGGAGCGGACCTCTGCGAAGCAGGAACCGAACATCATTCCCGGACCATGATGTCCAGGCTTGTTTAAGTTTCGGGAAACGGAAGGCTATATTACTCAGAATCAGTTCAAGTGACGTCGTCTGTGGTGTTGATAGTTGGCTAGAAGAGCTTCGTTCTGGGCCCTCCTTTTTCCCATATTTGCTGTGTCGCTAGTAGCATCTTATCTCATCCTCACCACAGGGAGCTTCGCCGTGGACCACTACCAAGACATATCTATCGAGGCCAGAGGGTATACCCCCATCCAGATATGGTGCGTAGAGAATGATTCTCTCCAAGGCAGTTTCGAGGTCGTATCTGTTGATGATGTTGACTTCTATGTGATGTCTGAGGAGGTCTACAGTCACTGGAGCAGTGGCGACGGCTACCCGGGAGACATATTCATTCAGAACGACGTGGAATCACTTAGCTGGAGTGCCACCATAGACTCTGATGGATATTACTTCGTAGTGTACAACAACGAGGATAATACGTCTCCAGCGCATGTTCTTGGTTCATTTCACATCTCGTCTAACAGGGACATCATTGGTTCTCTCACTGTTGTCACAATAATAATCTTCATTGGTCTTGCAGCGATAACGAAGTTGGTCCAGAAGATGATCACCTAGAAAGAGCCGCGGTCGTCAATGATATGGATTTGACAGACTCCCGTTTCCCTTTCTTTCATCGATAAAGACTAGTGGAGAGGAGTCACTCCGAATACGCCGATGGAATCTGATCAAATGGAGAGATTTGCATGAGCGGCCTTTTAGTGGATGATTCGTATCTACTCTCAATTCTGCAGAGTCTGATTGCTATCGAGTCCGTCAATCCTTCCCTTGTGAAGGGTGGTAGTGGAGAATCGAGAATCGCCCATCAAATTGGCGATTATCTTGAAAGGATTGGACTCGAAGTAATCTACCAAGAGTTGGATGAGGGCAGAGAGAATGTCATCGGAATCCTCAGGGGCAACGGGGCCGGACGGACTCTGATGCTCAACGGTCACACCGACACCGTCAGTATCACAGGCATGGACATAGAGCCACTTGAACCTGTGTTCCGAGACGGAAAGGTGTACGGCAGGGGGGCCTTTGACATGAAAGGCAGTCTGGCTGCAATGCTAGTAGCCATCCAAGGTATAGTCAGTTCAAACGTCCAGTTGGAAGGAAGCGTGGTTCTCGCCTTTGTTGCAGATGAGGAATACGCAAGTCGCGGCACCGAGGAGGTCATCAAGGAATACCCTGCAGATGCCGCCATCGTGACCGAACCCACCGATTTGCAGGTGATAATTGCTCATCGGGGATATGCATGGGCGAAGGTTGAGGTGCGTGGGAAGGCGGCTCATGGAAGCCTCTCTGACGTGGGGATAGATGCTATTACAAAGGCCGGTAAGGTCCTGGTTGCCTTGGATGAACTAGAACGCAGGTTCCAGAATCAGGAACGTCATCCTCTGTTAGGACGGCCCTCCGTACATGCTTCTCTCATCCAAGGCGGAATAGAGCTGAGCACCTATCCTGACTACTGTAGGATTGACCTCGAACGGCGAACCCTGCCAGACGAGGATTCTCATGCCATTGAGGCCGAGCTGGATGAAATTCTCAGCAACGTTGCATCCTCAGACAGGCACTTTGATGCAATCTCTGAGGTCTTCTTCTATCGACCTGGACTTGAGGTCCCGGAGGACATTGAGATTGTCGATTATCTCACCAATGCATGTCACACAATAATAGGAACGAAGCCTGAACTCATAGGGG
>LRSK01000152.1 GCA_001563325.1 Candidatus Thorarchaeota archaeon SMTZ1-83 | reverse complement strand
AATGAGTTTCACGTCCTTGCAGGTGAAGAATCTACCTGTGTGGTTGATGTTGTCACCTGTAACTATCTTTCTAGTCACCTCTATGAACTCTCGAGTTCTGGAGAGAGGTTTCTTGTCCCACAGGCCCATCTGATCCATCCAGAAGGGCACTCCAGACCCCAGGCCAAAAATGGTACGTTTGTCACACATCTCGTCAATCGTGGCGAACTCCATTGCAGCCAGTGCTGGATGCCGAGAATATGGATTGATGACACCTAGTCCTATCCGAATCCTCTCTGTGACCAAGGACGCCGCAGCTAGGTATGGAATTCCTCCTCTGAAGAAGTAGTCCTCAGCGAACCAGACAGAACCCATCCCATGTTCCTCTGACACCTTAGCGAGCTCGACGCCTTTCCTTACTGGAAAGACTCCGGTCATAGCGGTCCCGAATTCCTTGTAGCCTTTCATCAATCTCTCACCATATCCTACAGGAGGAGAAGAGAGGGGGAGCGACTCCCCCCACTCAGGGTAGCTTCCCGATCTTTTCTAGGAAGTCACCTACATCACTGAGGCCAAGCTTGTCATACGTCTTCTTGTAGGGCCAACTAGTCTTCAAGTCCCACTCATGAAGTGTGTAGTACCTGTCCAGCATACCATCAAGCTCCTCCTGAGAGTTTGTTTCTCCCTTTAGCGGTCCAGACGCTGCACCCTCGTTCATGAGACGCCATGGCAGGTTGTCGTGTTCTCTGGTTGCTCCCCGAGTCACGTTGAATGCCTTCTCAAGTGTGACAACTCTCCGTCCTGTGTTCATTATCTCGTCTTCGGTCATGGAGATTCCAGTGGCAGCCCCATAGATTCTCGCCATATTGTCTGGATTGACGCCGAATGCGGCAGTAGACGTGAATACACAGTATCCAAGTGCTTCAGTTATCTCATAGCAGTCTTCATGCCATCGCACGATTTCTGCCCTGTATTCTGTGAAGTGAGGCGATGCCCACTTCTTGTCGCCTGTGATTTTCTCAATGACCTCGATGGCCTCTGGACTAGCTCCAAACTCGGCGAATGTTTCGGTCATTAGGTGGTCATTGCCGCGTGGATTGACCGCGAACGCCAGAGCATACGCCTTCGCAGAGCGGGTTTCAACATTGGACTGTTCTAATCCCTTGGAGTTCATTATGGCCCATTTGTATGAGTCCTGCCCCACCTTCTTGGTAGCAATCTTGAGGCCGTCACCTAGGAGATTGCCAAGCTTACCGGTCCGCAATGCAATTGCCTCCACTCCCTTTAGAGTTTCCTCGAGCTTGCCCCAACCAAGCTCCATTCCATCAGTATCTTCTTTCGTGAGAACTCCTTTCTCATAGCTCTCAATTGCCCATTGCATTACGGTGCCTGCAGTTATCGTATCCAAGCCAAGACGGTTGCATAGCTCGTTAAGCAGGAGCACGCCCTCTGTGTCAATTATACATGGGCCATTCCCAAGAGCACCGAATGTTTCGTACTCTGGACCTCCACTGGCAATTCCCTTGTTTGGTCCTTCTTCTATCACTGAGTAGCGATGACATCCTATTGTGCATGCAAAGCATGCCACGCGTCTCTTGAGGTATCCCTTCTCAACAAGCGCCTGACCAGTGATTGGGTAAGGATTCTCGGTGTAGCCTGTCTGCCAGTTCTTTCCCGGGAACGCGTGTAGTTCGTTTACACCGGCTATGGATCCTGATGTACCATAGTCGTGAAGCCCCTGGGCCCCACTGTCTGCTCTCAGTAGATCTCTCTGTTCTTTGACAATCTCTGCGAACCGTTTGGGGTCTTTCACCCTGACCGGATTAGTCCCCCTGACAGAGATTGCCTTCAGGTTCTTCTTCCCCATGACAGCGGCTCCTCCTCCCCTGCCGGCTGCATGGTACAATGAGCATTGGATTGAAGAAGCCCGAACGAGTTTCTCCCCGGCGGGCCCGATATATAGTCCCTTGGACTCGTTACCATGCCACTTCTTCAGAAGCGTGTCAGTCTGGATGATGTCTTTTCCCCAGAGATTCTTGGCGTCCTTAGTCTCTACATGATCATCCTCAATGTGGATGTAGGAGGGTTTGTCTGCCACTCCGTGTACGACCAGATGATCGTATCCTGCGAACTTCAGTTCGGCGCCCCAGTGGCCGCCCGTGTTTGTCTTCAGGTACAGTCCAGTCGTACATCCGACTGTTGTAACAGATGTTCTTCCTGAGCATGGTGCAGTCGTACCAGTAAGGGCCCCTGGAGCATAGATGACCACATTCTTCGGATGATCCCATGTAATCTCGGGGTCTTTGCAATAATCCCATAGAAGCCTGGCATTCACACCCCTTGAGCCGACATAGTCGCGTCTCCATTGTTCGGGAAGGTCTTCCTTCCATATCTTGTCATTGCTAAGGTCAACATGTAGTATCTTTCCTTGATGAGCGTACATTATCTAGGCAGCCTCCTTCACTACTTCACGATATGCGGCCATTCTCGCCGATCGCAGTTTCTTCTTGCCTTTTACGAGTTCATCCGTAGCATCGACCCATTGCAGTGCGCCAGGAACACAATGATAGACACAATAGGGATCCCCTCCACATAGATCGCAGATGAGTGCCTTACCTGTTTCAGGATGCAGCCCTATTGCGTGATATGGACATGCATCCACGCAAGTGCCGCACTCGTTACAGGTGTCAAAATCCACAGTGATGATTCCAGTTTTCTCATCCCTAGTGAGAGCTCCTTCCGGGCATGCCTCAACACAGGGATAGTTGTCACACTGTTCGCACAACAGCTGTATTCCTAGGGCAATGTCCTCCTTCTTGTAGACTTTGATTCTTCCCCTTTGAGGATCAAAGATATCTTCCTTTGTCAAGGAGCAGGCCAGAGAACACTGCTTACAGCCTGTACACTTTTCCATGTCAACAAGCAACAGTTTGGCCATGATTCTCAGCGTCCTGATTTCCGATGTTAAAGTAACGTTGGTACTTCTGAAACCGCCATTTTAATCCTGCCATTATCGTTCTGTTCAGATGTACATATCGGAAGGAAATTCGTGGAGGATTACCAAGACAATAGCAACTCTGAATCATTGTTTCACTGATGAAAGCTTCACCAAAAGGCATCCTACAAGACTCTCAAGATATTCGGTCGAAAGATACATCTTGCCGGTTGTGTTTCTAATTCGTGCACACTGTGCAGACTTAGTTGCGATTTAAGAAAGGCAGATGCTAGTTTAAGGCGGAACGAGGGTTGATTCAGGGATGATGGGACTGCAAGGAGGCGCAGCCCGATTTATTCGCACACTCGCCAAATTGAGGAATGGCCTTGTTTCTAGCCTTGGAAATGACGACAAAGCAATAGCCCACTATGATATCATTCTTCAACGTTTGCTCTTCTTCAGACTACTCTCGGCTCTTGGCCTCATTCCGTCAAACCTCATGTCAAACGAACTCTCTCGTACTAGGCCAGGTCCAATGGCGACAATCGTTGTGCAGGGACATCTGGACAAGAGCCTCACAGGTCATAATCACGTAGAGGCAGCAAAGGCCGTTTCATCTCTCGGTCTGTTTCGCTGGAAATGCAATCAGCAATCTACACACCATGAGATAGACTACAGTATACTGCAGGGCTATGCTGGTGCCCTAGATGACTTGGAGCTTGACGGTCATGAAACAAAGGCTTTTCCGGATGAACGTGTTCTGCTCCTAGGACTTCTGTACGAGTCTATGAAGAGTCGAGGACGGAAGAAAAGAGCCGGAGCCTTCTACACGCCCACTGAAATCGCCAAGTTGATCTGCAGCCGCAGTCTTGACGTATACCTCGAGAAGTGGATGTCGGTAGCTCCTTTTGAACTCACTGAGCAAATTCTCTCACTACGTGTTTTGGACAACTCTTGTGGAGGAGGGGTGTTCTTGCTGGCGATGCTTCAACGACTAGTGGAGCTGGTTCAGTTGTCTGTACGAGACCTTGATTTCCCAAACACTGTGTTTCGACGTCATGGTGTTGATTGTGGAAGTACTGCTTCAGTTGCAGCACATTTCATTAGGCATAGCCTATTCGGAGCTGACCTAGATCAAGGGGCTGTGAACATCACGGAGGCGCAACTCTGGTTGGCACTGGCAGCTCTCAATCGCAGCCTGACAAATGACGACTTTCGAGTGAATCTGAAGGCGGGGGACTCTCTCTTCAAACTCTGGCCCAAAGGACTTTCATTCGATCTCATCGTGGGAAATCCTCCCTACGTTCGCTTTTCCAGTCTTGATCCTTCATACCGCTCAGATATCAAGGCTAGATACGAAACAGCGCGGGAGTACAACATACATGCTCTTTTCATCGAGTCTGCAGTAGAACAGCTTGCTCCTGAAGGTGTCCTCGGCTACTTGCTGCACAAGAATCTCCTAACGCTACGCTCCTATGCTGACCTACGGCGACGACTACTGACTAATCATAGGATCAAGCAAATCTCTGATTGTGGTCCCGGAGTGTTCAGAGGAGTCACTGCTGAAACCAGCATCGTCGTTCTTAGGAAGGGGAGTGGCGGGCAGCAATCTTCCGTTTCTCTTTCCAAGTATGACTTCCAGCGGGGAAACTATGCATCAACCACATCGATTCCGCAAGAGAAGTACATCGCTCTGGTTAGCCCATGGAGCCATAGATTCCTGACTGGGATTGGCAAAGAGGATGCGGAGCTACTCAGAACTCTCAGCAGTCTTCCGCGTCTGGCCGATATCGCCTCTATCCGTCGAGGGATTGAAACTGGATGCAATAGCAGATTTGTATGTGGAGCTCCAAAGTCTGACGGGAACTGGCAACCTGCTATCAGAGGTAGGGATATCACAGTATATGGAACCACATCAAAGGTCTTTCTCGACTATGACCGCGACCGGCTCGCCAAGCCAGGAAGAATAGGGCTTCTCTCTAAGCCCAAAATACTAGTCCAGCAGAATGCTAGAAACCCAGTTGCCTGCTACGATGAAGGACAATATCTAGTGCTAAACTCTGCCACCTATATATCAGAAGCGCCTGAAGACGTGCTGAAGTCGATTTGCGTTTTTGTCAACTCGAATCTTGTATCTTCTTTCTTCAGGACGGTCATTACCAACAATGCCAGGCTTACCGTCAATCTATTGCCCAATAATCTCGGCTCAATTCCCATTCCTGAGTCCTTCGACGGCCAGATGTACGGAAGCCTGTGTGATGTGTTGACCATATTGCAGTCCTCCAGAGAGGATTCACATGGGATAGATGACGTCTTCTATGCTTGGCACGATTTAGTCGCCGAGGCTGCTGTTCAAGCAGCATACTTCCCGGATCGTGACAGCTCGAAGGCCGTGACGAAAAGATTGCGAACGCTCTTGAAAGGCGCAGAAAGGTTGTCTGATT
>LRSK01000151.1 GCA_001563325.1 Candidatus Thorarchaeota archaeon SMTZ1-83 | reverse complement strand
AGATACATGAATACAATGGGGGGCATAGAAATGTCATGAACATCGTTGGGTTTGTCACTATGTCCGGACAGATGTAGCTAAAGGTCAATCTCCCAACGAAGATACCGAGTGCATAGATTATTCCAGAACTGACTAGAACCAGAATGTAGAGGACCAATACGAAATGCCTGATCCTAAGAGTCTTTTCTCTGTCATCTTCTGATCCCCATGTCGCACCAAGAAACCCAATTATGAGAATGAAGAGAAGAAGCAGATTGACTAGCAAGAGCGGCGCCAAGAAAGGCGAGAGAACTTGCAGAATAACATAAGATTCATTCGTAATATCTATAGAATCCATATTCTCGTTCCCTCCATATTCACGACACGCAGTTTGCTTGTTGGAACAATTAAAGAAATAGTGATGCGGTTCAATATCAGCTCTTCCATCTTCAATCCTGACGCTAATACATGAGATTGAGGGCATAGCGATAAACCCACAATAGAAAAAAGTGTGTTTCAGACAATCTAGTAAGCTCAATCGCCCTTTCGAAATATCGGCAATCCTGTCCATTCAAGAAAGCTTCTTTAATGCCTCCAGGAAGATGTAGTTGTTCGGAGATTGCACTCGGGGATACAATATGCGAGCTGTTCTGAAACTAGGAGGTTCTCTCCTGTATGATGACAAAGGCCAGATACTCACTGACATGGTGAGAAACTATGCTAAAGTAGTGGCTTCTATCATCAAGGACGGGCACAGCATGGTTATCGTAGTTGGTGGCGGAAGACCAGCACGAGTGTTCATTTCTGCCGCCAGAGAGCTTGGAGCAAGCGAGGCTCAGTGTGACTGGTTGGGAATCAAAGTTGCGCGTAACAATGCCGAGCTACTCTGTGCAGCCCTTGGAGATATTGCATATCCAAGAATCGTGGAAACGTTAGATGAGCTTGAGACCGCCATCCAGTTCGGAAAGGTCGTTCTCATGGGCGGTTTGAACCCAGGCCAATCCACCAATGCTGTTGCAGCCCTTGCTGCTGAAACCGTACGGGCCAATATACTTCTCAATGCAACTAACGTAGACGGGGTCTACGAGCAGAATCCCAAGATATCAGGGGCAAAAAAGCTGGATGTGGTGACTGTGGATCAACTGAGTGAGATACTCTCGGGTTCCGGCACACGAGCTGGCGAGTACAAGCTCTTTGACCCTGTTGCGATACGCGTAGTAGGAAGGTCAAAGATTCCAACCGTCATCTTCAATGGAAACGACCCCGAAAACCTTCGCCAAGTCATGAAGGGGGCAAGGATTGGTAGCAGGATAGTACATTAGCCGAACAAAGGATGTCTGTAAGGAGAACCAAGAGTTGAGGAAATTGCTCGAGAAAGTATTTGCATCACGAGCCCAGACGCGAGTAGTTCAGCACTTCCTAGAACGTCCCAAGGAATTCTTCAATCTAAGTAGGATTGCTAAGGAAACAGGTTTGGCACACTCGACCATTCATCGTGTTATGCAACCTTTGGTGGATATGGGTCTTGTGAAGGAGATCAAGGTCGGACAGCAGATTCGGCTCTTCATCCTTGAAACAGAAGAAACAAAGAGCAAAATCCTCGCAGATTTTTATGACCAGATAAAGCCTCTTCTAGAAGAGATACCACCTGAGAAGACATGACCAAGTCACATTCTATTATGCACTCAGGAACTCAATAAGAATTCTATTGAACTCCTCAGTCATCTGTACATCTGGTGAGTGCCCACATCCTCTCAGTATCTTGAGTTTCGAATCCCTAATCCCCTTGTTGAGAGCCTTCCCCAGCTCCAAATTCATGATTCTATCCTCATCCCCGTGGATAACAAGGGTTTCTGCCTTGATTTCGGACAGCTGATTCGTGAAATCTATCGTTGAGAACCCAAGCCCAGCTGCTAGGACTCCTTCATCATTCGTGTCTGCTGATTTCTCCTTTAGATATTGAACCATATCGGGATTGCTCTCAATCCACTCATCACTATATCCACTACGCAGGGAAGTCCAGAAGTAAGCCTCGTTGCCACCCTCAACCTGTGCTTCTCTCCAGCTGTAGACGACATCAATCAAATCCTCTGTTATCTTTGGAGTAGTGTCCACTAAAACTAGCTTATCCACTCGCTCCGGATACTTGAGTACAAACTTTTGAGCAATCATACCACCCAATGAAATGCCAACAACATGCACCTTTTCATGTCCAAGATGTTTTAGTAGCGCGTACAGATCATCGGCAATCAAGTCCGGCGGAATCATCATCCCAAGCTCATCTACTGTAGTTTGCCCATGCCCTCTTAAATCAGGCATGATGATGTGAAATCGCGCTGCCAAGTCCTTCTCCTGAAACTCCCATCCACGATGGTCTCCACCAAGACCATGAATCAACAGAACAGGACTACCTTCACCAGCAACCTTGTAGAACATCGAGATATCATCATAGTCAAAACGGGGCACTACATCCTCTCCATATGTAGGCGAATGCCAAATCCAACCGATAAGCCTACCGAAATGATGAATGCCAAAATGACTATATACTGATTCGAGGTCCTGTAATTCGAGCCGAGGTAGTCAAGAGGCCAAAGACGGTGGACTCAAGATCTAAGGCTTTGACGCCCATGGGATATCCACTCCTGTAGGGGTTCGTTGATTGCTTGCCAATCAGCGCCCGAATCGCGAGTTCGAATCTCGTCCTCGGCACCACATCTTTCTGAAATGCCCCATGTAGTGTTATTCAAAAGAAGAGAGGAGCACTCACGTTGCTTCCAACGCGAGTACTTCTTTAAGGGAGAGAGGAGAGTCATTTCGTCGATGACTGCTATTGGGCGAAGGAGAAGTTGAAACCAAGTTTTCCGAATCACGATGAGCCAAAGCAACTATCTCCTCAAGTAAGTTAGAGCATAGAGCTTGACCAGTTCATGGTCCATATCAGCCTGAGTCCACTTTCTTCGCACCTTGTTCTTTCGGTAGTTCTTAGCTAGAGCCATGATATTTCACAAGAATTACCACTCAGAATTGGTATATATAGCGGACCCACATCAAAGGGTCACAGAATAGAGTCACAAATTGTTACTACGAAATCAATTAATCTGACCACTATTCAGAGGGCAGAGTATGAGGGGGAGCGTCATCCAGAGTCAATTCCCGTGCGACTAGAGCACGGAGGTAGGACTCAATGGACCTGAGCCGCTGTTCGTAGGTCAGCTCACTGTCTTGAAATGCTCTGCGGCTCATCGCGTGATATCTTCCTTCCACTTTCACAATGATGGTGTTGCTGTCTGTCTTGACCAGGCGAATCAAAGGTTGCTGTTGGATATACATAATCAGGTCCAGCCACTTCTCAGCTGTGTTTGGATTGAGGCCTATGTCTTTTAGCTTGGACTTTGGAATAGGATCTTTGTGCTCTTCTAAAAGCTCGAAGATTGCCTTGGCTCGTTGAAGGAGGGTTCTTCTTGAACTCAATCGGCTCATCTCACAGAGTGATACAAGATTGTATCTATAGATATGAAAATGTACATAAGGATTTTGATGATTCTTGGCTGGCACTATGAGTGATGATAACCAGCTTGAGCAACTAATGCAGTACTTCTTCATGCTGACCGAGAATCACCTGACCAACAAGTATGGTGTAAAGCGAGGCAATAGCATGTCAGAAGAGTTCAAGGCACGATTCAGAGAGATATGGTATGAAGACAAGGATATGGTGCCAGATGCTCTTGGTAGGAGACATGGGGTCAACCTATTTTGCTGTCTTGTCCACGTAGAAAGCGAGCTTATTGTGGCTGTCAACAGCCTCTAGATTTCAGCGGTGCATCAATTGGCAAGGGGGGTTCGTGTCCTACATTATGACTGTTCAGACGAAAGATAATTCAGTGATTAGCAGTCGTACGAACTGGTAGTCTTCGTTGGACGAAACTGTGACGCATAATAGTATCAAGTCACCCAAGCCAGAAACAATCTTCATTCTTCTCATCTTGGTGTCATTGATCATACCTCATACTCTAGGAATTAGGCGTCAAAGCTCACACATTCGGTTCACTCTGGTTGCGGCACTGTGGACAGTCATCCATGAATCTGGGAGCACGATTGCAGGTCCATATAGCTATACTCTCTTTCCATTCCCCAATGACGCAGCACTCCTATGGACTGCTATATTCATTCCTCTTCAATTGTGCATATCATATGTAGTATTCCAATCCGTAAAAGGAACTACTGAAAAAGAAACGGCCTTGTGTGTTGTAGTGATTGCTCTGGTCATCCAAGCATTCTTGGCCGGTGCATTATGGTTCGCATTTGATGGTTTACGCGAATCAGTCCTTCCGCTGCCAGTCTTCCACCTTGTGAGTCTATTCGTAGTGCAGCGGAACGTTAGATAGCATGCCTCCCTCTGTTCTTCAAGACACAATTCAGAAAGACATAGGATAAAAACAGGGATATGATGCCAGATACTCTTAGTAGGAAACAATGAGTTCACTTCTTGATTGCTTTCATTAAATTAGAAAGGCTGTAGCTATTCACCACATCGTTCTTTGTGACCCATCCTCTACGAGCTTGGAACACTCCGAATTGCATGAAGTCAAGTTCGGATGTATAATGTGCATCCGTATTGATGGCAATTTTGAGACCAATCCTTGTTGCAGCACGCAAGTTGCCTGCATTGAGGTCTAAGCGCTGTGGATGTGCGTTAAGCTCCATCACCACATTGTGCTTCTTTGCTGTTTCAAAAACATCCTCTAGGTTTATCTCAAACTCAGGTCGCTTCAGAAGGAGCCTGCCAGTGGGATGTCCCAGTACATGGACATGCTTATTCTCAAGGGCGTGACAGACTCGTTCCGTCATCTTCTTCTTATCATCTTTCATTCGACTGTGAACTGAAACGGTGACAACATCAAGCTGGCTGAGGACACTGTCCTCAATGTCAAGACTGCCATCCGCCAGGATATCAACCTCGGCGCCCTTTAGAATCTTCATCCTCCAATTTCCAGAAACATTCAGGTCATCAATCTCGTCAATTCGCTTGAGAAGACGTGATTCATCCATACCATTTGCAATAGTCAGGCTTTGTGTATGGTCAGACAAACAGTAGTATTCATACTTCTTCTTTGCTGCTGCGGTAAGCATCTCATCAATTGTGTTCTTCCCATCTGATTGATCGGTATGAATGTGTAGGTCTCCGCGGATATCGTTGATTGTAATCAGATTGGGTAGCTTGCCCTCCTGGGCAGCCTCTATCTCACCCCTATCCTCTCTGAGTTCAGGAGGGATGTACGCAAGACCAAGGGCTTTGTATATGCCCTCTTCATCAGAACCTGCTATCTTTTCCTCCCCCCTAAATAGACCATACTCGTTCAGACGCAGCCCTTTCTTCACTCCAATGCTTCTGAGCTTGACATTGTGGTCCACACTTCCAGTGAAATACTGTAGCCCAGCTCCATAGCTCTCAGCGGGGACTATCCGAAGGTCAATCTGCAGGCCGTCCTTTGTCCGAATTGCAGACTTCGTAGAACCATGGGCAAGAACCTCTTCGACATAGCTTGCGCTAACAAAGTAATCCATCACCTTGGATTCCTCAACGGCATCCACAAGGATGTCAATGTCACCGATAGTTTCTCTTCGTCTTCGTAGGGACCCAGCTATTTCAACCTGTCTTACATCTGCAAGTCTTCGTAATTCGGTCACAACAGGCTCAGCAGCAGTCAAAGCGTCAGACATCAAGGTTCTTGATGATCCTAGTCGTGCAATTGCTATGCCTTCTCGCATCTTCTCCAGTGTCTTCTCCCCCATGCCCTTGAGATCATCGAGTTTCCCCTCATTCAAGGCCTTTTCTAGGGAGTCAAGGTCAATGATGCCCAATTCCTGATATAGCATTTTGATTGTCTTCGGACCTACATCCGGGATAGCATCAAGCTCCCAGACCTTCACAGGGACTTGCTCTCTAAGCTCGTCGAGCAGCTTTATTGAACCAGTATCAAGAAAGCTCTCAATCTTCTTTGAGATTCCCGTCCCTACACCTGGAATCTTTTCTAGTTCTCCACGCGCACGTATGACCTCGATGTCTTCTCCAAGTCCGGTTACAGACCGGGCTGCTCTGGCATAGGAAAGGTGTTTGAACTTGTCCGTCCCCTCAATCTGAAGCAGTAGGGATATCTCATTAAGCGCAAGTGCAACTTCACGGTTCTTTGTCAAGAATATGCCTCCCACTCCCTTGCCCAAGGAGTGATTGATTTAATAGAGTCCACCACGGCTTGAATGTTCTCCATTGGTGTGTCAACTGTGATTACACATCCTGGGGCAATCACTAATTGTTTGAGCCCAGCCTCTCGAACAGCCTGCAAGACCTGTTCTTCAGCCTCGTCAGGGGTGCCTGTTCTAAAGATGCCATTATGGTCAATACCTCCCATTACAGTCTTTCGCGACAGTTTCTTTCCTTCAGAGAGTGTGAGGTCGGCGCTCTGATCCTCCCAATTGAGTGCATCTAGGCCGGGAGTATTCGCAATCTTATCAAATCGGATCTTCTCATCCTCTTCTTTGGCATGAAGGTGCATCACCATGAACTTAGTCTTCGCTCGAAGCTTAGATATCAGTTTGGAATCGAACGGATAAACAAACCTCTTGTATTGGTCGTCTGTCACTGATGTGTGTGTGGAATGCTGTGTGGCTATGAATATCCCATCAGCTCCTGCCTCAAGGGTCGCTCTTGCAAAGTCAACCATCACGCTTGTTATCATATCTAAGACGCTTTCAAGAACCTCAGGGCTTTCATCCATATAATCAGTCACTGGTTTCTCGCTCAGCTTGTCTGCAACCATTGAGGGGTCAAATACAGTTGCCATTGTGGGAACCTTGTCATGTGCATATTTCTGTATCAGTTCAATGGCTCGAACCTGCAGTCCGAACTCACCACTGTTGACATCAAGCGGTTCTAAGACCTCCCAATCACTTGCCTCCTGGATCACACACTTATCACAAGTTGTAGATCCGGAGATTGCACCATCGTAAACAACTTCACAGCCCCAGTCCACCACTGGATACCGTCCATGAAATGATACCTTCATGAGGTCATGGTCGAACCGTTTGTGGAATGCAATCTCTTCTGCTGCAAGTCCCTCAGGTGTGCGGTCTTTCTCCGGATGATGTTTCCATATGGAAACAGGAATACTCTCTCCAAGGTTTCCTAGGAAGGTTTGTTTGAGAAGCTCGAACTTGGACATGGTTACGACGTCATTGAATATGAGATAATGAGCGTTTCGAAGTGGTGCCTGTCGCCGTGAAGCGGCTCGGAAAGGCCATTAGTTGGTCATGGAAGGAAGACATGCTCAGAATGATTGAAACCAAATAATGACACACCATAAGTAATATCAATTCAAAACCCAGTCCAGTCAATCTGCTCAACTGATGGAGGAGAAGGTTTGTCCCACTTAACAGCTGTGTTCAGCCCTGAAGAACTGCTCAAGATGGACGGAATAGATGAGCTGGACACCATGAGGATGCAACCGAATCCGTTCTGGAATAGACCACGTCTTGATATAACCTGGGGACTTCCGGTCATGTCAGGACTGCTGCAGAGTGATAGAATATCCTTGCATCAAATGCGACTAGCCACACGCGAGGAGCTAGGACTCTATCATGATCCCTCATACATTGAAACCTTAGAGCTGTTTGGAAACATGGGATCTGCATTCTCCTCACGTTTTGGTTTGGATACTGATGAGTGTCCAGTGTTCCATCAGGTGGATAAGTATGCAAGCTATCCAGTAGGTGCGACCATTGATGCAGTAATGGGTGTTGCAGATGGCAAGTTCGAGGATGCTATGTCTATCATTGGTGGTTTTCATCACGCCTACAGCTCTAATGCGGGTGGTTTCTGCTACCTCAACGACACAGTGGTCGCAATCAAGAAGTTCAAGGAGAAGTATCCCAACAAGAAAGTGCTGTACTTAGACACAGACGTCCATCATGGAGATGCCACTCAAGAGGCGTTCTATCATGACCCCTCGGTATTAACTATTTCAACGCATGAACTGAGCATGGGCTTTTTTCCGGGTACTGGGCAACCCGAGGAGGTTGGGATTGGTGAAGGAAAAGGCTACTCCGTGAATATTCCTCTACCTCCCCTTACTGACGACTTTGAGTATTGGAAGGCCTTTGAAGAGATTATTGTGCCTATATGGCTAGCATACAAACCTGACCTGGTCTTTTGGAATGCCGGTGCGGATGCACACATGGATGACCCTCTCGCTGACCTCCTTCTCAATCTTGACACATATCATCGTCTATCGAAGACCGTACGCCAATTGGCCCATTTAGGAAACAAGAAACTGGTCATAGTAGGTGGGGGAGGATATCATCCGGTGACGGCCGCTAGAGTATGGACTGTTCTACTTGCAGATCTTGCGGACATTGCATTACCACCATTAATACCTGCAAAATGGATAGAAATGTGTCACAAATATGGTTTTGAAGTAAAACGAGGTGGCTGGACTGACCGTCCACAGAGGATGTACGCGGAGCATGAATCAAAAGTCAAGAGAGCGGTCGATGAAACTATCGAAAAGGTGAAGGAACTCATATTTCCGACTTTTGGGCTTGAGAAGTGAGCTGGCTACCTTTTGATACCAAGAACGCATCTATGGTTTGTTTCATCCATGTGGATGCTTTGAATGTCAAAATTGGCAAAGACCTTGTAGGTTTCATCTTCAGTGAAGTAATGATGAGCGATTCCAGCCTCAGGACCACTTCGAGGGATGTATGTTCCGGGCTCTATTTGTTCTAGCTCCCAGTCCTTATCACCCTCACTAGGCACTCCAGAGAGTCTTGGAAAGGAAACAAAGAGTATGCCACCAGATCTAAGAACGCGTTCTATCTCGCTCACCGTGAAGAGAATCTCACTCATTCGATTATGATGAATCACTTGTGTTGATACCACAGCATCGAAAAATGCGTCATCATAGGGGAATCTCTCCTCCATTCGGTGCTCAATGATTGCAGAGTGAAGTCCTTCTTCTTGGAGCCATTCCTGAGCGAGAGATAGGGCCCTCTGGGATATATCAAACCCATAGGTTTCAAAGCCTCTTTTGGAGAGATATACTAAGTGACGACCGGACCCGCATCCGACATCTAGGACCCTCCGCACCTGATACTCCTGAAAGACCTGAACAACCCACTCCATGTCCTGATGCGGCTCAGTGAACACTCTACCCTGTTCTTCAAAGATGTCTTCCCACTCTGGCATAATTGATTTTGAGGAAATCATATGAAATAAATCTCAGGGAAGCCTGTGTCAATAGAAACATGCAGAGGAATCTTGATTATGGCAAGACTCAGACCTAGGCATTTCGTTTTGATTGTGAGCATTTTGATTATGCTGTCAGGCGTGACCTTGACAGCTAGTGTTCAAAGTGGATTTGGGACTGTATTTGTGACTGAGGTTGACTTCCAGGCTGCGGATGGTTCTTGGATTCACAGCACTGTGCAACAACCAAATTACGCCACAGACACAAATCCATTGCCTGGTGTGGTAGTGATACATGGCGTTATTCAATGCAAAGAATGGCTCATGGCGTTTGGAATAGAGCTCTCAAGACGAGGGTTTGTAGTATTGACGATAGATGCCAATTCGCATGGCAACTCAGAACCAGGCACAGGAAGTGGAGCTGCAGCATTAGACTACCTTGCGAGTCTTGACTACGTCGATAGTTCCGCAATAGGCCTAATTGGGCATAGCATGGGGGGTGGAATTGCCTGGAGTGCTATTGAAGAGTCGTCTGTCAATGTCGATGCACTAGTGTTAGTAGGAAGCGGGCTGAACCGGAGTGAGGTACCATATATCCCAAGCACGCTCCTAGCCATAGGAGAGTTTGATGCTCTCTCCTCGTACACACATAATCTAGCATTGCTGGAAGGATTCTTTGGAGTCACAGGAATTCAAGCGGGAGTCACTTACGGCAGTTTTGGTGACAATACCGCCCGCAGAATTGTCCTTCCAAGAACAAACCATCTGTTTGAGACAATAGACCCCATTATCGTAGCTGAGAGTGTGGAATGGATGAAGGAGGGGCTCAAAAATGGAGTGGAAGACTCTTACTGGATTCCATCTGGAGACCAAATCTACCCGCTCTGGCTTGCTGGTGGGTTCGTTGGTCTGCTAGGAGTAGTCCTCACTCAATTCCCGCTGTTTGTGATTCTGATTGGTGTTTCTCCGTTTCGTAAGCTCAGAGGAACTTCCTCAACTGAACGCACGATTGGGAATCGCACCTTCTTTGGATTGGGAATCGCATACGCAGCAATAGGCCTCGGAGCATTCTATCCTTTGCTGGCGATAGGTCTGTTTCTGCCATTCCCGCAGTCATATGGACTCTCTATAGCCCTATGGTTCCTAGGCAGTGGGTTGTTGTCTTTCTTGATTCTGAAACTAATCAGACGTAAGCGCCCCCAGATGACTTCTGAAGTAAGGACGGAGCCAAACGATACTCCTAGACATGTCGCTGTGGCCCTTCTCCTGGCAGCAGTCATTACAGCTTGGATGTATGCGTGGACACTTCTTGTTGATTTAGGACTAGCCCTCGATTTCCGTTGTTTCCTTCCTGGATTCAATGATTTGACTGCATCACGTGCAATCATGGTCCCAATCTATGTCATCCCGTTTCTAGTCTACTTCTTTGTTGAGAGTGAGTGGCTGGTAGGGGCAATGCGAACCAAGGCTAGAGAAACATGGAGAGGAACACAATTTCATTGGACTCTGAAAGCGATTCTCATCAAATGTAGCCCTTATTTCATCCTCCTGACACTACATTATGGTTATGGGATGATTACTGGATTTGCACTCCTGCCAAGTATGTTGGGCTTTTCATTCCTGTTCTTCTATGCCTTTGCTCCATGGTTTGTGATTTCATCGGTAGTAATTATGTGGAGCCATCATTTGACAGGTCAACACTGGCTTGGCCCTATTGTAAATGCTGTGCTCTTCAGTTGGGTCATGGCATCAATGCTCCCAATTGCCTTTTGAGGGTGTTTCCATGTAATCATTCAGGTGAAAGATTGACTATCTTCAGAGATTCTTTCAGATTATGAGTGAAGAGCCTCTTCAGGATAGCAGCATTGGCAGCTTTCGGGTACGAGGATAACTCATCAAGTCCAAATGACAACCTTTGCACCCAGTTTCACTTATGTAGAAACATTCGAAACTAGACCAGAGCAGCCGCCCACCGTTGTTCTGAAGAGAAAACGTCTGACCTCCAAGTCCAGTACTTGAGATTTATGAGGGATGTCGCTATGCGATTCATGACTTAGAGATCAGATTCTCTGGGGGCCTTCTTCGGTCGACGGGTGAGTGATGATAATATACTCTCCCTATCCTGCCTTCTGAGCTGAGTGCGTGCAAGCCATTGCTCGAACTCGTTGGCGTTTCGAACTCCGCCCTCTGTCACGGCTCTATGGATAAGACTGCTTAGGCCATTCTGAAGGAGGTCGCGTATGTGGTAATGGCGCTTGATATTGAGGATGACCTCACGCATATTCTCATCTAGCGATTTCTCCAACTCATCGACTATGGCGAACCCGGTTGTGCTCACGTCTGTTGTGAGCCAGATGTCTATACTCCAAGGCCCAGAAGCACCATGGTATTCGTCTATTCCCACCTTTAACGACGCTCTTTCACGATAGTCTTTCACGCTCACCTCGTTGACACCTTCAGCTTTCAGCAGCACAGACATGAGGTGTTGCGCCATTTCCATTGTATCACGGAGCAAAACTAGGACATGGATGTCAATGTCCCTCTTAACGATAAGATCGAGTGCTACACTCCCTACTATTCGAGCATGGCCATAGGCATTGAGAAGACCCATTATGTCTAGGTCCTCAATGATTTGTTCAGCCTCAATGCGTAGTCTGCTCTTCTCGGTCATGATTTCACCCGAGGA
The DNA here is from genome assembly GCA_001563325.1 of Candidatus Thorarchaeota archaeon SMTZ1-83. The sequence continues at coordinate 5,535 of LRSK01000151.1, read as the reverse complement.
TGTTTTTGAACTGGGTTCTCAGGAGAGTTCTGAGCATACGGGGTATATGAGGTGATTTCATACAGACTTCCATGGCATTAAAGCCCCAAAAGACTCTCAGCAATATCCCAGAGTCTTTTTTGAACGGACTCATCATAGGACTCTTCAGAAGATAGTCTTTCTTGACTCTCTGCAAAGCATCTGCCTGTTACTCCTTCCAGCTCGGGAGATGAGGCCACGTAGACTGAGGTTTCAGCACCTTTTTGTGGACTGATTTGAAAGGGACGTACCAGCTTGAACATGATCTTGTTGCGCAGACCACCCATATTGGCGCCAAGATTAGTAGCGACAAAACCGGGTAGGACTACGTTCGCTGTTACTCCGGTACCTTCTAGACGTCTTGCAAGTTCATAGGTGTACATGAGAAACATCAGCTTTGTGGTTTCATATGCACGCATTCCCTTGTAATTGCGTTCGCTCTGAATATCATCAAAGTCAATCTTTGCTCTTGTATGGAGACCAGACGAGAGGTTGATTATCCGAGATGGTGCGCTCCTTTCTAAAAGTGGAAGTAGCTCTCGTGTGAGAAGAAAGGGCCCAAGATAGTTGACTGCCAACGACCTCTCAAGGCCGTTCTCTGTGACTTGGCGTTCGTGGCATGCAGCCCCCGCATTATTGATTAGAACATCCAGTCGCTCATGCTTCGCTGAAAATTCTCCCACAAATTGCTGAATAGACTTTATCGATGAGAGGTCGCATATCATGAGGTCGATTGTGTCTTTTCCGGTACGTTTGATTATCTCGGCACGTGCGTCTTCTCCCCGTTGAAGATCTCTTACTGCCATGACTACTGTAGCGCCCATGCCAGTCAGTGCAAGAGCAGTTTCCTTTCCAATACCAGAGTTGCTTCCTGTCACGATGCAGACTTTTCCCATCATTCGTTTCAGCCTCCCGGAGTGAGTATCAAAGAATCAATTATATCGGCTCTAGTTTTGGCTAATATGTGATACCGTGCTCCACGTAGAACTTCATCAGTGTTATAGCTTCTCCCCATCCTGCTGCACACTCAGCTAGAGCAGCTATACTGGTTGACGTGTTCTCATGACCGTACTCACGAAGACGCAGTATAGTCCCCTCTTTAACAGCCTCCAGATTAATCTCAATCGTTGTCGCCAGCTCTCGATTTCCGCTGTCAGGGTTCCACTGGAATACAAACCGCTTTCCTCGCTCAGCCTCCAAGACTGGGCCATCTGACTCCGTTGTATACTTGTCAGGTCCCCAGTCTTTCCAGACAAATTGGATTCTTCCGCCGGGTCTAGCATCCACCACAGATCCAGATGTGAACCAGCTATCTAGACCCTCTGCAGTTGCTATTGCATCGTAAACCCTCTCTGGACTAGCACGAATGAGTGTTGCCTGTTTAATCTCAACGCCAAGTGAATCAGTCATCACAATCAACTCTTTAACAATTGTTAATGACGCACAGTAATAATTCTTCCTCTCTAGTTCAGGAAGAAAGGTTGACTGTAAGGTCTCTAGATAGAAACACAGGTTTCGGTGCGGCTGATTCCCTCAACAGCGTGTAGGGTTTGCATGAGCTTCCTGAGATCTTCGACCGAGGGAATCTCAGCATAGGCAATCATATCATATGGTCCAGTGACCACGTCAGCCCGTTCGATTCCTTCGATTTCCGTGATTGCTTTGCAGGCCTCCCAGATGGCGCCTGCTTCGGCACGAATGAGAATGACTACAGATACCATCCCCGGTTCACCTTAGCGAATAATAGATATGCTATAGGTCTGCTTGTAAAAAGCCTTCCGAAAAACTGTCCGTAGGATTAAAGAAAAGGAACATCATTCATTCGGTTCTTGGCTCTTTTCGAAAGCAATCTGAGAGCTTTGTGCATAGCATCAATCTTCTTCTAGATACCAGGCAAAGATATTCCTTTATCAATAGATGACATCTTGAATGGGACTGAACATGTTGACATCTGGTTACAGGATTGAGCCTGCAGTTCCCTCGGAACTCAGCTCAATTCTCAATCTTCTCAATGAAGCAGACCTTCCAAACGAGGGAGTGAAAGATCACCTCTCAAATTTCTTGACACTAAAGGGCAATGGAGACTCGAATCTGGAGCCTTGGGGATGTGCGGGTTTGGAGATCTATGGCGACTCTGCTCTTCTAAGGTCCATGGCAATATCACCAGAATATCAAGGGAAAGGACTTGGTACCTTACTAACTGAAGCGATTATTGAAGATGCAAGGAAGAAAGGAATAAGAACACTCTTTCTTCTCACGGAAACAGCAGAGGACTTCTTCAGACGCTTTGGCTTCCGTACAGTAGAGAGAGAGGATATCCCCGAGGATGTGAAGACGTCAGTCGAATTCACCAAGCTATGTTTAGAAGCTCCAGCTATGATGCTAGGGATTTAGACACCACGTTTATGATGTCGGTTGTTTCTGATTAGGTCGAGGTCTGAAGTTGAGGCTCTCAAGGGAGAATTTCTTGAAAGCCAGCAAATTTGTGCAAGCCAATGCAAGACCTGTTGATCGTGCAATGTTCGAGTATCACTTTGAGGAAGGTTCTGCCAATGCGGCCCTTGAAGAGCTGATGAAATACCAGAATGATGATGGCGGGTTCGGGAATGCTATCGAGCCTGACTTCCGACTCAAAGCGTCCTCACCAATGGCAACATCAGTAGGACTGCAATATTGTACAGAATTGGGAATTGATTCTAGTCATCCAATAATTGGGGCTGCAATCAAATACTTGGTGTCTACATTTGACACTGGACGCGATTATTGGCCATCCACATTTCTCGATGTCAACGATGAGCCTCATGCACCATGGTGGCATGTTGACGAGATGTCCCCTCCAAATGAGCGAGGGTGGCCAAATCCAAGTGCGGAGATACTAGGGTACTTCCATAGGCACTCAGTTCATGTACCAAAGGACTTGATGAAACAGATAGACAAACGTGCACTAGCTAACTTGAACAGCTCAGAGACCATCGACGGCCTCTACAATGTGATGTGTTGGGATAGAGCATATCGACATCTCCATGAACCCCTCAAATCCGAAGCAGAAAAGAAACTGACTCGTACAATTCGAACCATTGCACCACTAACATCAGAAATATTGGGAGAAATCAGGATATTCTGGCTTGCTCCCTCTCCGGAATCGCTGTTTATCATGTATCGCGATAATCTATACCAACTACTCAGGGATGAGATTCAGAAACAAGCTGGAGATGGTGGGTGGTGGCCAACGTGGAAATGGGGTCAGTATGAGGAGGTCTGGCCTATTGCTGAGAGGGATTGGGCTGGCAAGATTACTGTTCACTGCCTTGCAGCTCTGAGAGCATTCAATCTGAATGACTGTCTGATTGAACCATAGAGGCAAGTTCTATAGTTCAGTCGAAGAAGTCAAAGAACCCCAGACACATACTCCGAGTGTTATCAGGATGACAACAAACCATGAACCGAAAGCCACTGGCTCATATAGACCATAACCAAAGTCTGCAAGCAATACAGGGAGAAAGAAGAAATCGACAAGCAACCATATCGTGAATAGCGCCATACCAAATATCACGGAAATCATTCTTCTGGGGGCATTCAACAAAGTTCTCATTTTAAAACAATGGAACCAATGTTGTGTCCTTCTTAAGTCGTCTTCTATGTACATTCGTCCACTGAAAGAGTATAAGGAAGCAGGCATACCAAAAAAGTTTGATTCTACATTGCCCCAAGGTACCATTACTCTCATCGACCAGTCCGGATGTGACAAGCATGTTGCTCCATTTCTCAAGCCAAACCTGGAGGCTTTTGAGAATCCGGAACGTATAGAGATGACATTGCAGTATCTTGAAGAAACAAAATCTCTAGAGGGCATCAGGACTTTCAAGACCACTCAAGCCACAAAAGAAGAAGCTCTACTTGTGCATAAGCCGTATCTCGTCCAGTCTGTTGAACTAATGTCCGAGCTCGGGGGGGGCGTACTAGGCGAATCTGCATGGGCAAGTGAGAACCTATGGTCCTCAGCTATGCATGCTCTGGGAGGAGCGCTGCTGGCTGGTGAGCTAGCGGCTTCAGATACTTGTAGACATTCATTTGCTCTGGTTCGTCCTCCAGGACATCATGCCACGACCTCTTCTTCCATGGGCCTATGTTTCTTCAACAATGTGGCAATCACAGTCAGAAAAATACAGGCGCAGAATGGAATCAAGAAGGTGTCAATTCTAGACATTGATGACCACTTTGGAAATGGGACTTCGGAGATATTCTATGAGGATCCAAATGTCCAGTTCATCAGTATTCATGAATATGACTACATAAACTATGGAATCGGGCATTATAGAGAGATGGGGCACGGTAGGGGACTAGGTACAAACATCAATATTCCTCTTCACCCGGAATCTCCTGATTCATCATACAAGCTAGCAATGGACAAGATTGTGGTTCCAGCCATCGAGAGATTCAATCCTGATATAATTGCAATCTCTGCTGGCTATGATGCGCATTTTACAGATCCCATAGGAGAAATGGCGGTAGATTCGAAAACCTATTGGTACATTGCATCGATGATAGAAAGGCTAATTGGCACTTGCAAGATGAATGGATCATTTTGGGTCCTGGAAGGAGGCTACAACCCATTGACGCTTGGGCCATGCATCAGGGCTACATTGGAGGGCCTCCAAGACAAGCCTTGCCCCGAACTTGAAGACCAAGAGGAGAGAGATGATGAAGAGGGGGTAGCGAAGCTTAACCGCAGAATTATCAAGAGAATCATGAACACGATATTCCCTTTCATCTAATCTACTGATATTCGGAACCAGCTGGTCACCATGATTTGCTATAGAGACTCGCCAATGCTTAGTCCACTAACCATAATATAGGTGGAATATGATGTTTCTTTGGCATAGGGGATAGAAAGATGGTGCTTGACGACGAAACTATGAGTTCCTGCCCGTCCCAGAATCCACAAAAGAAGAGAAGAAATGTGCTTTGGACATTAGGAATCATCGCTGCCTTGAGTGCTTTCTGGATTGCATTGAGGGCAGGAAGTAAGCCCTCAAGAATCGTATACCCGTGCCAGCAGATTGCGCTGTCAAACATTCAGATGTTCAAACTAGCAGTTCTTGCACTCATTCCTAGTATTGGAAGAGTCCGGTCGTTAATGGGACATATGAAGCCTGTCGCTATTCTAGCGATCATGATTGTCGGAACAGTCTTTCTCACAGGCGATTCTACAGACTTTGGATTTGACTTCACTCTTGCTCAGGGTGATGACTACACCAGAGTCCCTCTAGAGTTAACGACCTATACATCTAATGAGGGTGTGTCTGACCTGTATATAGTTCAGAATGCTACAGGACTGCAGGGAAATATGGATTCAGCTATAAGTGCATTGTTTGAAATGATGGAGTCAGAAGACCTAGATTTCTACAAAACAGCATCAACTCCCTCCGGACTGATTGGGAGTGAAGATGTGGTGATTCTCAAGGTGAATGGCCAATGGGGGTCCAGAGGAGGGACCAACACGGATTTGGTCAAGAG
>LRSK01000150.1 GCA_001563325.1 Candidatus Thorarchaeota archaeon SMTZ1-83 | reverse complement strand
TCAGCATGAACCACCCTCAGAATGTCAAGACCCATTGCTTCGCCATCCTCTACGAGTTGTTCAAGCAGCATAGGAATAAACACGACTGGATAAATTGGTGGAGCTATCAATTCCCCTGAACGTTCCTCGTCCAAGTATAGAGGATTCTGGTCATTTGTGGCAAGCGCATAGTGACGAATACTCTCTTCATCCACTATATGAGGGCCGCTATTATACATCTTCCCAATATATTCCCGATTCAGTATCGAAGTTTCTTCGGATATATTCAGCAACTCCTTGTTCATAGGCTACTGTGAGCGGCACACCATTCTATTACAAATCTCCCATATATGGGTCTCACCGTCTGAGCCATAAAAGACAAAGATAATTATTGGGGAGCTGTTGCATCTATGCTGCCTTAATGGATTGTGGAACTCAATGGGCCTTGGTGATAGAGTAAGCTGGAAAAGCATGTCTAAGCAGGCTATTGTTTCATTGCTTCTTCTAATCATGGCTTTAATACAGACCGTAGTCTATTATTTCGTCTATCAGCCGCGGTCAATTCCTGACTATGATGATGTAGTGATCATGTCCACGATTTCCGGAATCATCTTCTTCCTGATACTGATGTTTCAAAGGTCCATAGCACAGCGAACTGCTAGAATCCCTCTCCAACTCGGATGGGCGGTTTTCTTCTATGCCGGAGTTCATTCTGCTCTCATTAATCTAGTCGATTTAGTCTATCCATACAATCAGAATGCTCTCAGCATGTTGATTCAGTTCTATCAAGACAATCTCTCCCTTTTCTTGGGAGCTGGGGTGGTCATCTCGGTAATTGGGATATATAATTGGGTGGTGGACATTGCTGCGGGAGAGAGGAAGTTCCATTCTTTAGTTGCAGCTATGCCTGTCGGAGTGGCAATGTTGGATGCTGAGGGGAGAGTGACTACCTTTAATCATGGCCTGTCCCAGATATTAAACCTTGAAGATAGTCAGATACAAAACATGAACCTATCAGATCTCCTCTTGACGGACCTTCAATCAATCCTGAAGAGGGAAAGCACAAAATCGGACGCTCCGATAGAGATTGATGTCACCCTGGAGCAAGATGATGGGGGAAAGGTATACCTCGCAATTTCGTTCGTGAGTCATCGAGAGAAAGATGGTCGTATCAGCGGCCACATTGCTGTAGTTTCGGATGTGACGATGCGCCGAAGGACTGCAGAAGAAAGGGAGCAACAGAGACGAGTCATAGATCTGTATGCATCTTTAATGAGCCATGATATAGGTAATGACCTTCAGGCTGTTCTAGGATATGTTGAAAGCTCTCTTATGCTGCTCAAGACTGACAAAGCAAAAGCTGCAGAAATGCTGGAATCTGCACAGGCTGCTGCACTTCGGATGACAAATCTAATCAAGACCTTCAAGAGCGACATTGCTCCCTCTAGCGTTGAAATAGTGCCGATGCTCAAGGAAGTCGCCAGTCGCGCAGAACGTGTCAGTATGGGGATGCAAGTTCAGGTACATGTAGAATCGAACGCGGTGCGGCTCAGGAGTCCAGGGGGATCGCTATTGCCTCTTGCAATGGATAACCTACTTCGCAATGCGGCGGAACATGCCGGCAGCAACGCGGAGGTGGACATCCGTGCTCTAGTAGAAGATGAGAACCTTGTAATCCTTGTATCTGATAATGGTCCGGGCATTCCTAAAGAGAAGATCAAGTCATTGTTTATGAGAGGCGATCCCGATGGTGAGGGTGGCCTTGGACTATATCTTACAAAGCAGATAATCACAGCATGTGGGGGCACTATAGTCCTAGAAAGCACCGTGGGAGATAAGGGGGCTTTATTCCGAATCACGTTGCCCCTCGCCGAATAGAAGGCACCTCTCTCATGCAGAGCCCATTCATTTGCATCAGTCATATTTCGGAAGACTCATAATATTAACTATAGTAAACGCAATATCTCAGAGGAATAGCCTATGACAATGAATCGGGATGAAATGACCGCAAAGATGATGGAGAAAATAGTGGAAGAAACTGGAAAGACAGTTGATCAATGGGTTAAAGTCGTTTAATCTAGGAAACTAGTCAAGCACAAGCAAATCCTCAACTTCTTGAAGGATGAGCATGGGCTCACTTATGGATATGCAAACACCCTAGCTCATGTGATACGGGACATCACTGAAGGCAAGCTGAACGATGATGAGCTCCTTAATGCACAGTATGATGGTGCCAAGACCGACCTAAAACGAATCTACGACAACATTGTGAAGCATGTCCTGAGATTTGGTAGCGACATTGAGATTGCCACGAAGAAGAGCTATGTGAGTTTCAGAAGAAAGAAGCAGTTTGCAATAGTCCAGCCATCGACAAAGTCCCGGATTGATTTAGGACTAATCTTGAAGGGAAAGGAGACCACTGAGTGTCCTGAAGAGGCTGGTAGTTGGAATTCAATGTGCAGTCATCGCATCAGACTGACTGACAATAAGGATGTAGATGAGGAATTAATCGATTGGCTTAAACAGGCTTACGACGCCGCAGGATAGGTTGCTATCTTGAGATGGATCTTGAATCTGCTCAGATTGGATTGGGACTAGCTGAGCCTCTCAAGGACTGCATCCTGGGCCTCTTTCATCGCCTCATCCTGGGTGCGATTAAGACTTGCTGCCTGTTCTCTAATCTCAGTGAAGAGCTCTTCTCTGGATGAGATCGCCGCCTCCACCAGCGCGGCTGCCGCCTCAGATCGGCTCTTGAATATGCCAAGTGCAACAAGGGAGTCAAGTGTATGAACAACTTTCTTGTTCATCCGTGCAACCACCGGCACGTCTCTCTCTTCCTCTCCGAAGCTTTCAGCAGCTAGCTTGCTCAACAGCTTCTCACGTAAGCCGGGGCGTGCTATGGTCGGGGTTTCTTCGTCTTTCTTCTTTGACATCTTTCTCAACCCACATATTGATACTGATACGAGCTATATAAACTTCCGTATCGCGTATCTTGCTTACGTTTGATTGCTTTCTGGTTGAAATCTACCTTATGAACTGTTCCTTTGGTCCGGTCCGTGCTGCAATCTTGTCTATCTCGTCTTCGAGGCGGGCATCCTTCTCCAGAGCTTTGGTGCTTGCTAACTTTGCATGATCAGATTTAGCGCTAGAATACCTAGAGTAAGTCCAATCCATAAGATAGAGCTCTCCGATTAGGGTGAATATTGCAAACCCTGGCAGAGTAAGTGCAGGCAATGCCAGAAGGGCCAGCATTGCTAATATTCCACCTAGAAGTTTGGCTTTAATCCTTGCAGCATCAAGGAACCCCGATGTGGTTCTAATATGCTGGGCTGCTGCTGAAGTTGCTCTTGAATCAGGCTCCTCAGATTCACCTAAACCAATTCTGGTTCTTTTAGACTCCATACTTTCCATGACAATCACCTATTCACGACACGCGTTTTATGTATTGCGTATCACGTATAAAGTAAAAGCCATACCCATTTATATATGTTGTCTCTATTTTCGATCTAACATAAGTCGTGTTGAGAGGAGATGAGAGTTCAGTAATACATTACCAGTTCGAACGATTCATGGAGCGGTCAGTTTCATTGGAATATTTGGGTAGTTTTGGAATGGAATCTGAGTTATGATGCCCATGAGTACTATCAAATAGCACTATCCCTTTCTTGACGAAGAGGCTCGTAATCTGATCGAATCAGTTATGCAAGGTTCCATCGTGAAGGCGGACTTTCAAAAAGAGCAGGGCCAGCACATAGGCGCTCCGGAAATTCCCACGGATGCATTAGCTATCTCTGAATCATTGGGCGTACGAACTCTCCGAAAGATGATCACTGACCGTATAGAGGATCTAAACCGCTTTTTGCAGGAAGCTTGATCCGGGATTGTAGCTTTTCGTAATTTCTCCCTATTGGTTGAATAATAAAAAGGATAGTCGAAAAATAACCATTATCACATATAAAAGAAAAATATCAGGAAGTTAATAAGCATTTGACTCGGTGGCTCTGAGGTGTTGCGAGGGAGGTCGGCAACCGCTAGGCATTCAGATCTAATGTTGGTTTCACATGAGTCTACCTAGACCGCGGTCATCGCAACAGAGGAGAGCGTGTCCATGCCGAAAAGGAGTCGCATTTGCTATATTGTATTATCACTGGGTTTCATATTATTCTTAATTGGGGCGGCACCAGCTACCACCTCTGTTGCAGATGTGGATGATGCATTGCAGTTTCCGAAAGATACTGTTGTAGCGAATGTAGCGCCGGTTGCGGTGAATGATTCCTATGAAGCTTATGAGGATACGCCGCTGTCCATTCCCGCCCCGGGAATACTGGCGAACGATTCTGATATTGATGGTGATGTTTTCCATGTCGAGCCTGTGAGAATGCCCTATGATGGTGTAATTGTGCTATATGCAGACGGGTCTTTTGTATACACTCCCAACCAGGATTGGTCAGGGATTGATTCGTTTGATTACCAAGTGGCTGACGGTGCTGGTGGCACTAGCAATGTGGCTACTGTGACTATAACCGTCTTTCCAGTGAATGATGCACCAATGGCAGATGACGATCACTACACTACCAACGAGGATACCCCTCTGAGTGTTCCAGCTCCAGGTGTTCTCAACGGTGACACCGATGTGGAAAACGACCCTCTAGCAACCATCCTTGAAACAGGACCCTCCCATGGTGCCCTTGTTCTGAACTCGGATGGCTCATTCGACTTCATCCCAGACCCTGACTTCTTTGGAATTGACTCTTTCACTTACATAGCACGTGATGGAGAAAGCGGAAGTAACATTGCGACAGTGACCATAGATGTCATTGCTGTCAATGATGCACCAGTGGCAGAGGATGACAGCTATACGACGGATGAGGACTCTCCTTTGACCATCGCTGTTTCCGACATATTGGCGAATGACACAGATGTCGATGGGGATTCACTAGTTGTGACCCTCGTTTCAGCCCCCTCTCATGGCACTCTAACGGCTATTGAAGATGGGCTATTCATGTATACTCCGGGTGAGAACTTCAATGGGTTAGACTCGTTTGACTACGAGGTGTCAGATGGGTTATTGACGGACACAGCGACGGTGACTATCAGAGTCTTGCCCGTGAATGATTTGCCGGTGGCCATTGATGACATCACCGAAACGAATGAGGATGTGCCATTTGATATTGATGTGTTAGCCAATGATTATGATGTGGAAGGGGATTCCCTTGTAGTTCTGGCTATTGACTATGGATCCGCCAATGGAGTAGCTGAGCTGGTGGACTTGGATGGCTCGATTGTGGTCCGGTATACACCAGACCCGGATTGGAACGGGAATGCGTGGTTTGCTTACACACTCTATATCCTGGATGAATCTTGGGTGCCTCAATCCACGGG
>LRSK01000149.1 GCA_001563325.1 Candidatus Thorarchaeota archaeon SMTZ1-83 | reverse complement strand
GGCAGTCTAATCTTGCTTTCAGATTTCACACCTCCAGTAGAACCCCCGGATGAGGCGCCCTCAGGAGATGTGGAGTCTGTGATAGTAGATAATCTAGAACTCAGTGCCACTGCCTACTTCTGGCAGGACTTCATGCCTGCAGTGCCCCCTGAAGGCCCACCCTTCAATCTCGTACTCCGTGTGAACGCTACAAACTGGGGCAATACAACCGTTTTTGGACTGAATGTCCGCGTTGTCACAGTCTACTTTGGTGACAGTTTCAATGTGCTTCACACGTTCAAGATTGAACCTGGCCTGTCCTGCTGCTTTGATGAGTTCTCAGTTTCCCCAAGTAGCTCAGAGATTTTCGAGTTCACCAATAATCGAGAAACCATATTCTCACCAGATTTGAATGAAGGCATTGAGCTATATGCAAGGGTACACGTCGTATGGGACAATGGTGAAGCACTCGTCACTACCGCGCCAGTTTCTCTTGACTTCACTCACCGATTATCAAAGAAGTCCAATTAGATAAAGGGCCAGGAAGAAGAAGAACATTAACAGTCCCAGAATAAAGACAACTACAAATTTCCATGGTCTCATTATCTTCACCTGTTCGTTTCTTTTCTTAACACATCTCTGACATCCTGAAAGGCTCTCAAAGTGCGTTCCGTGAATAGCCCTTGAGACATGCCTCTTCGCTGTCTTGAATCTTGAGGATGGGAGCTTCCAAATCCTCGCATCTCCTTCAGGATGAATTGTTTCAGTTCTTCATGGAATCTAATGCCCTCTATGTTCTCTTCAGAGCTTTGATTGACCAGTCTTGAAATGATAAGTGTAAGGACGCCTGTCGCTTGCATTCCTCCACTCTCACCAGCTGTTTCTATCTTTACACAACCAATTCCGTACAGCCGGTCAAAAATGCCAACTCTGTTTTTCACATATGTGATGTTCTTGAATGGCACATGTTTCTTTGTTATCGTGATTATGCCCTTTTTCTGATAGATCTCAGGCATCGCCTCCCCTTGCCAGCCAACGACAGAATACTCTATACTCTTCACATACAGGTGGACCCATACCAATGCTGGTATGAGCCAAAACGGAACAATAATCCAATACACAATACTCCCCACAATCCAGCCTTCCTGAACAAAGTAGAGATTCAAAGGAATGAATTCGATAATGAATATTGTAACGAGTGGAGGTCCAAAGAAGGCAAAGAGAAAGACCCCGTAGAATGCAAAAGCTGCTAGAATGAATTTCAGCCATTTCTTATGACGAAGGGATGGAAGCGGCCTGAATATTCTTCCACTCTCAAACTCATCGCTCGGGGGTTTGATGACCCTAGCCGCTCCTTCCGTCATGGCCTTCACTCTCAACTACGATCTCTAAGTAGGTCGCGGATGTCCTCAAGTACACTGAGGACTTCTTCTTCTATTGAACTGCCAACTCTGATGACCTTCTCATCCTCAGGAATGACCGCTTCTGTTCCAGTCACGTATGGGTCCTTGAATCTGCGCAGCTCGCGTAGGATGAAGTCGCGGAGTTCCTCGTAGAAGACTAATCCTTCCAACCGTTCCTCAGCTGAACCTCCAACCTGTGCTCCTGATGCTCCAGCAGTTTCAACCTCAACAGTTCCTATCCCAAATATTCGATCAAATGGCCCTGCTCTGGATGAGATGTTTGTGATAGTTCTGAAGGGGACATGCTTTCGAGTGATATTGACGAGTCCCTTCTTGACATAGATTTCAGGCATAGTTCCACCAGACTTTGCTATCACAGAGTATTCAAACGCATTGATGTAGATTGGATAAAGTATCATTGCTGGAATATACCAGATTGCAGTTAGTACCCAGTACCAGGGATTGATAATTTCCCAGAAGACACTGGTCCAGCTCTCGAAGCCAGGTTGTCCAATCAATCCAAGCACAAGGTATCCCAGTCCCAGTATGAGAGCTAAGAATATCAGCCAGATTCCCACTGCAGCGAAAGTCATTAGAAACCAATTCTTGTTTCGAAACGCCTTCGATGGCTTGAAGATCTTTCCACTCTCAACATCCTCAATTGGCGGCTTGATTACTTTCCCTTCACTACTCATGCTTCAGTTCACCTATCACTTACGCTTCAGATGCTCAAGAATCTCATCTAAAGGTGCTAGCCTGTCTCTAATTTGTCTCAAGGTGATTAGTATTTCGTCTTCGAGAGTGTCATCCATTCGAGGCACTGGTTGTTCAGTTGGAAAGATGACCTCTGTTCCTGTGACGTACTGACCTGTGAACCTGCGAAGCTCTCGCAGAACAAAGTCCCTCACAGACTCAAAGATTTGCAAACCTTCAAGTTTCTCTTCTGGCTTGGCTCCGGCTTGTGCTCCGCCCGAGAATCCAGCAGTCTCTATTTCCACACTTCCTATACCAAAAATTCTGTCCAGTGGTCCTGCCTTTGATGAAATGTTCGTAATCGTTCTAAAGGGTACATGTTTCTCTGTGACTGTTATGATTCCCTTCTTGACATAAACCTCAGGCATGACCTCGCCAGCTTCAGATATCACTGAGTATTCAATTCTTCCAACGTAAAATGGCCACAGAATGAAGGCTGGTACAAGCCAGAACATGTTGATAACGATGAACCAGAAATTTACAGGCCACCACCAGAAGTCTATGATTCCCAAGAACTGTGCAACTGACAAACCCTCATCGAGGACACTGATAATGTACCCAAAACCAAGCCATCCTCCAATGAGCAGTAACCATAGCACGGCAAGAGCAAAGAAGCCTCCCAGCCAGCCTTTGAATATGAATGCCCTCGTCGGCTTGAATACCTTTCCGCTCTTTATTTTCTCTATCGGCGGCCTGATTACCTTACTCTCACTCATCTCACAAGTCCCTCCTATCGAGCTTTTCATCCATCCTACTGAGAATATCACGCATTTCCTGTAGTGTGTGCAAGATCTCTCCTCCTATAGAACTCCAAAGAAAATCATCTTGTAGAGGTGCTACGACTTCTGTCCCAGTGACATATTGACCCGTGAAACGACGAAGCTCCCTGAGAATGAAGTCACGCAGTTCGTTGAAGTATGGAATGCCTTCCAGCTTCTCTTCTGGTTTTGCTTGGAATCCTCCCGGCTGCATTCCTCCTGATATTCCTGCAGTCTGAATTTCGACACTCCCTATCCCAAAAACCCGATCAAAGATTCCCTTCTTAGAGGATATGTTTGTCACGGTCCTGAACGGAACATGTTTCTCAGTCACTGTGAATATTCCTTTTCTCACATAAATCTCAGGCATGGGCTCTCGGGTTTCAGCAAGAATCGAGTACTCAATTCTCATGACATATAATGCCCATATTGTGAAGCCGATGCCCAGAATGATTAATGCAATTTCCCAATACCATCCGCTTACAAATACCCACCAAGTGTTCACGTATTGAGCATGCTGAATTGATGTCCAAGACTCCCTCGAAATCACGTAGATTAAGAATGTTAGTCCTATCCACCCCACGATAATAATGACCCACCAGATTACAAAGAACAAGAATCCCTGCAACCAGCCCTTGAAAATCAGACTCCTAGCTGGCTTGAAGATCTTGCCACTCGCTATCCTCTCCATCGGAGGTTTGATCACTCTCTCTTCGTAATAGCCACTCATTCTATACATCACTCCTGTCTAGCTTGTTCTCTATTCTGCGTAGGACATTTCGGAGGTCTTGCAATGTAGCAAGTGTTGCCTCTTCTATAGAGCCAACGCGAATTGTACCATCTTGCTCTGAAAGTACTTCGGTTGTTGTTGCATAAATGCCCTTGAGACTACGCATCTCACTAAGGATGAAGTCTCGGAGTTCTAGGTAGAATGTTATACCCTCAATCTTTTCTTCTGGCTTTCCGCCTTCATAGGGCCCTCCAGAGTATCCCGCGGTGTGAATCTCAACATTGCCTATCCCGAACAGACGGTCAAAGGGGCCGGTCTTGCTGGCAATGTTTGTGATGGCACGCAGTGGTACATGCTTCTCGGTGACATCAATGAGGCCCTTCTTGACATATATCTCCGGCAGTGATTTTCCTGACTCACCTCGTACTGAGTACTCGAATCTATTGAGATAGACTGGAATCAGAATGAGCACAGGCACAAGCACAATAAGCCCCAGAGTCCAGAACCAGAAGTTTACAGGCGTCCACATGGCATCGATCCAGGCGGAGAACTGCCAGAGGCCATCAGTGAACACGTAGATGAGATAGAAGAGGCCAAAGAATGTGCCTGCTGTTATTGCATACATGATCAGCATTGTGACAACGGCAATGAACCAATACTTATTCCTCAGTGCCGTAGCTGGCCTGAACACTTTTCCATATGCTACTGTTTCCATCGGAGGCCTGATTACTTTACCTTCGTACTCTCTACCCATTATCCTCAACTCCATTATGCTCTCTTATACCTCGGTACTTCTTTGGCAGCGAGTTTATTGAAGATAGCAATGGACTGCTGGGTCATGTATAGCTGTTCCTCATCTGGTCTCAAGGTTATGTTGTACTCTGCCATTATGGTGTCAAGGGTGTCTCGACACTCCTCTTCCTTCGGACACTCATGGCAGAGCTTGCCTGCGTATGAGTCGTGCTTGTACCAAACTATCACGCCAAGCTTCATTGTGTAAATGATGTATACCTCTGTGTTTGCCTGATAATCAAATCCACGAAGTAGCCCCTTGTAGTCCTGAACGGTTTCGATATCAAGACGATGGCTCTTGGCCTGATTTCTGAGAGCCTTCTCAATCTTGGACCTGGCTCTATTGAGAACTCTTGATACGTACTGAGTATCTGTGAGATTGACTTTCTTGATTCCATCTCTCTCAGATCCCTTGTCCGATTTCTGAAAGAGGGCGTATACATAGGCAGGCGCTATTCGATCCCCCTCGTATTCACTGGCAATCTCTCCAGTGGTCTTTCCTTGCTGGAATTCCCACCAGACCGTTGCTTCGTGAACTGAGAGTAGCATCTTCTTATCCTCACTGTTTTCGTCATTACCCAGCTATAAAGCTTTCGGGTAATTCTTCACTACGTACTTGGGAAAGTTTATATATAAACTTGGTGATTGTTTACACAGATTGCGGTAAACATTTACTGCAAGATATTAGGTGAGCAAGTTGGCTAGAAACGGAATAACAATTCGCACAGAACGGCTGAACAAGTCATTCGATGCTGTTCGAGCCGTATGTAATCTGGACTTGGAGGTGAAGGCGGGTAGCAGGTTCGGCTTTCTCGGTCCTAACGGGGCTGGAAAGACGACCACAGTCCGTATTCTCTCTGGTCTCCTAAAACAGACTAGCGGATATGCCGAAGTATGCGGCATGGATGTTAGTAAAGATCGCGACGCTATCAAGGCGATTACAGGTCTACT
>LRSK01000148.1 GCA_001563325.1 Candidatus Thorarchaeota archaeon SMTZ1-83 | reverse complement strand
TGTGGGATTGCAGTGCATATCCTATTTTAAACACATACTTGATTGAGATAATAGTCACTGATGGAATCTATTATGAATCAGATAGATCTGATGCCACCTTTGCAGCTGGCGAAACGACAACACCAACTATTACTACAAATACGACAACGACCACAACTCTACCACCTCCAATTGATTCACGTGTTGCCATTTTTCTACTGCTATTTGTGTTAACTAGCGGAATAATGGCACTCGTCGTCTACTATGCTGCAAAGAAGTGGTTCTGAGATTGAGATGTTCCAGAATATCATCCGAATATCTTGTTCAATAATGATTGAGTATTAACCACATGCTTGTCCAGTCCTAGCTCGCCTGGATCAAGGCCAAGAGCAAGCCCGAGTAGCTGTGTGTAATATATCACTGGAATTTGGTATTTCTCCTCTCCAATCTCCTTATTCAATTCAGGCTGGGAAAGCTCATACTGCAGGTGGCAAAATGAGCACACATTGAGGACGCAGTCAGCTTCGGCTGCCAACATATTGTCGAGCTTCTCTTTTGCAATATCCACACTAATCGCCACGTTGCCGCCTCTGACTCCTCCTCCAGCCCCGCAGCATAGTGACTTGTCCTTGTATCTGATACTCTCCGCACCAGTGGCTTCAACAAGTTCATCAAGGAATGTGTGATTCTGTGTTTTCTTCCAGGGTCTGTTCTTACTTGGCTTCAAGAGATGGCAACCGTAATGAACTGCGACCCTAATGCCTTCAAGCGGATGTGTCACCATTTCCTTGATACGGTCCGCACCGAGATTGGAAATCACCTCTATGATGTGTTTTGCATCAACTTCCGCATTGAACGTGATGTCCATTCCATCGAAGACCTTTCGCACTTCCTTCAGTTTCTCTGGATGATCATGAATCTCCGATAGTGCCTCCTTGAATGTGCCATAGCATCCATTGCATCCTGTGATAACATCATTTCCAGACATCTCAGCAAGGGCTAAATTTCGTACTGCGAGGGCAAGCCAAGTGGGCTCGTCAAAAGACCTGACCACACCTGGTGCCGGACAGCAACTAGCACCTTCGATGTCTTCAAGCTCCACACCTAGCATGGGCATCACCACCCTGATGCTTTTCTCAAGATTGGGAAACCGATTGGGCATGACACAACCAAGGAAGAGCGAGTACTTCTTCGCCTCCGTCAAGTCAGACTCCCCCCTCTGACTGGCCTTCAATCAAGGTCTTGAACCCGGTCTTCTTCATGATTTTTTGAACATCCTTCAACGCTTTCTTCTTCGAGTGCGTAGTAGGGGGCAATTCGTCTAGACCAAGGCTCTTTCGTATCTCACGATTGTATTCATCTATTGGAACGGCGTGTCCAGTTGAGATGAGCTTCTGTGAAGCCTTTCTATGTTGTGGAAGCATAAATCCCTCATCAACAGCCATATTCCTCATGATGATTATGGCGTCTGTTACCTTAATCTCTCTGGGGCACCTCTCAAGGCACGTATAGCAGGTTGCGCATAGCCATAGGTCAGGACTTGCTAGCACCTCATCCTTGAGGCCCAGAATGGCTTTTCTCATCAGCTCACGCGTCCTGAAAGCAGTCCGGCGACCGCTCGGGCATACGCTGGAACATGTTCCGCACTGAATGCATGTCCGAATTCTATCAGCACCTGCCTCAATGATTCTTTCTGTAAATTGCGGGTCGATGTCTTCGGATCCAATTTTTTCGCCCGAGATAGGGTTTGCCATGAGATTTCCTCCAACGCCAGGGATGCTGATTGAACGCCGAATCTTTGGAGATATAAGGATTGGTTTTAGGGTCTAGATTTCAGGAGATATTCTATTCATATGGGTAGTCACTAGCCGAGAGCAAGCCCGTGTTTCCAATTCTCACATTTGTTAGACCTATGTCTTTGGCGACATCCTTTGCGGCATTTGCGTGAGCCCTGCTTGTACAAGGCAAATCGGACATGGCATGATGAGGGTGGAATCCAAGGAGTGCAGTTGGTATTGTCGGGTCACAATCCATTATGAACTCGCACAATCTTCTCACTTCATCAATCCCTACATATCCTGGTACAAGCAGAATGCTTGCCACCAAGAACTCTCTATCACGCTTCAATCCCTTCTCCGAGAGAAACCGGAAGTTGTTGAGAACTGCTACGTTTGACACGCCTGTGAGTGCAGTATACAATCGGGGTGACACCGCCTTAAGGTCGAACTTGAATGTTCCTCCAGTGCTGATGATTGTGTCTGCAATCTGTGTGAGCCACTTTCGTGACATGTTTCCATTAGTTTCATAACACACTCTCACTTGTCTGTCTTTGTTGAGCAACTTCGAAGATTCTAGGGAGTGATCTGCATTGCATGCCGGGTCGCCCCCGAAATAGCACACGCAAGCAGTCCGGTCATTTGCCACGGAGGCAAGCTCTTTTGGAGTCATCAGGGGTCTTCCGCTAGCCATCATCTCCCTGAAACTACTGTTCTGACAGAACAGACAATCTGAGTTGCATGAACCGTAGAAAACAGCAAGATTATTGAGTCGTCTGGCATAAGTGAAAGTTGGGTCGCCCTTTGTGATAGGACAGACCCAATCAGCAACACAGTTCGTTGGAAGGGGATCGAAGTACCAAGAAACTATCGCTCTTCCCGGATATAGATTAGTGACCATTCCCCGATCAGCAATGCGAAGGTTGCAGAAACCTACCTCGCCTTCATTGAGTCTACAGTGGTTCCCGCAGTCTGGACAAACAATCGTCCCTGCATCGGGAATAGAAGGTACTAGACTTTGTTCAATCCTGAGCTGCTGGTGCCTGTCCTTAGCCGCATGAAGAGCAATCTCATCGTCATCGAGACAGACTGAACACCGCCCAATAACCTTTGATGCAATTCTTCTTTCATACGCATGATTTGGACAGAGCATAAGTCATGATGGACGCACAAGGGAATGAGTCTTTGCTTCTAGCGAAACGACCTTTTGGCAATGGATTTAAGGCCGGAATCTAAGCATCGCGGGTAGTCGGTGTATCACCATGACTAGCGCAGACCAGCCAGATGTACATGTGATTGATGAAGTCGACACAGAATTTGTTGACATGATCAAGAGAATAGGTGGTCCCAATATTCAAAGCTGCTATCAGTGTGGAACATGCAGCGGCAGCTGTCCAGCAGGAGCTCGTACAAACTACTTAGTGCGAGGCATAATCAGAAAGGCATTATTGGGCTTAAAGGAAGATGTGATTTCTAGTCAAGAATTATGGTATTGCACCACATGCTACACTTGCACTGACAGATGTCCGCAAGACGTTCAACCCACCGAGGTCATTAAAGCCATTCGAAATGTTGCAGTTGCAGAAGGCTATATGCTTGAGCCGCACCAGAAGGTAGCTGCAAAAGTCATAGAGGCTGGCCATGCAGTCCCTCTAGATAAAGAGTCCTGGCAGAAGCTTCGTGAAAAGGTTGGCCTAGAGCCCGTTCCTCCTAACGCCAGTGGAAACCCATGGGCAATTGAAGAGATTCGAAAAATCACTAGTAAAAGTGGGTTTGACAAGCTCATCGGCTACGAGGAGTTCATGCGAGCTGAAGAGGAGAAGAAGAAGGAGCAGGAGAAGAAGGGGTGAAATTTATGGCGAAGAATCCCAAATTCTATCATTTCCTTGGTTGCGTCATTCCACATCGTTATCCGAGTGTTGAAAAAGCTACAAATCTTGTCTTCGAGGATTTAGGAATGGAACTCCTTGATCTGGTGGGTGCTACATGTTGCCCCGCACCAGGCGTCTTTGGATCATTTGAGAGAGTGACATGGGCTACGGTGGCTGCGAGAAATCTCACCCTAGCTGAAGCTGGCGGCCATCCAATCACAACAGGATGCAATGGATGTTTTGCAAGTCTCTGGGACTCCAATCATGAGCTGAAGCATGACGAAGAACTTCGAAAGGCTGTGAATAATAATCTAGCAGAGATTGGTCGCGAGTTCAAGGGTACTATAGAAGTGACACATTATGTGGATGCCCTTTACGACTACGCAGGAGTCGAGGCAATCAAGAAACGAGTCACCCGTCCATTCGAGGGAGTTCGAATGGCGTTACATCCTGGCTGTCACTGGATGAGGCCTAAGCTAATCAAAAAGAAAGACGATTCAGAACGGCCACATATCTTCAAGGAAGTATGTGAAGCTTCTGGAGCAGAATATGTTCCGTACAAGGATGAGCTCATTTGCTGCGGAGCTGGAGGAGCGGTAAGAACTGCAGATGTAAAGGTATCTCTCGATTTCACAATGCAGAAGTTTGAGAGTATCATAGATGCCGGAGGCGCAGATATAATCGTCACTCCTTGTCCGTTCTGTGAACTTCAATTAGACCTGGGACAAGTAGAGATACAGAAGTATTTTGAGAAGGAATTTCATTTTGATGTAATGCATGTGACTGAGCTGTTAGCTCTTGCCTTTGGGCACGAACCTGAGGAGTTTGGTCTTGCCACTCATTTACAGTACATGCAACGAAAGAATCAGCCGAATTGGGAGAGACTTGGCATAGAGGTCCATAAACCTGAGGATGTGGTAGCCTCAGAATGACTCGAGAGGTAGCGTGAATCTTTAGACATCCATTTTATGGACAACGTTCTCGCGGCCGTCTCTGAATCGCTTTATCAGACCTCTCTCTTCAAGTGAGTTCAGTAGCATGCTGGCCATCGATTGTGACATGCTGAGCTCTTCATAGATCTCTCTCTGTAGGCATGAACCGCCTTTCTTGTCCAGCAATGACAGGACTTGCTGTTCTTGACTGGAAACCACACTGATTGTGCTTTCTTTCCTCGTCATGAAACGCCTCACAGCTGCTGGCAACCTTTCTATGACCAATACCGCAAATACCCCTATTGCAGCACCTGCGATTCCATAGAGTAGTAGATTTGCGGACTGGGATTCAGTTTGCAGAAGTCCAGTAGGTAGCTGACATTTCACGATAAAGGCTTGTTCCTGCCCAGGAAGTAGAACCATCGTTTCCCAGTTGAAGACCATTCTGTTCCCATCCGTGAAATTGCTTGCCGGGATTGGAAACAGCGGAGCTGCTGCATCTGATTCCAGTGTGGCATGAGATGGAAGATGAGTCCTGCAAGTTAGACCCCATAGAACACTATAGTTAAGCAAAACCGCCATCTGGACAAAGCACTGAAGTGACCAGACCATGACTATTCGAAAAATGAGCAAAGACTATCTCTTGATTCGATCTGGGAGAACAACCTCTATCTGAGAGAGATCATGGAATCTGTCAACAAATTCTCTTGACTTCATCCTTGTAAGGTATGCCCGCGTGTAAAGCCGCCTGCACTTCATCTGCGTCTCCCGGATGGGACGTTATCCCTGTAATATATGAGGTCACCTATTTGAAA
>LRSK01000147.1 GCA_001563325.1 Candidatus Thorarchaeota archaeon SMTZ1-83 | reverse complement strand
ATGATGCAGCATACTGGGTACTCGAATATGCATTCCGCGTGTACAACACACGTCCTCTCTGACTAAGCAGGCCTGTACTTGGGAACCTCTTTCCTAATCTCTTTCTTCAACTTGAGGATGTCCCTTGCCTGCAGTTCCTTTCTTTTCTCGTATCCAGCTACTACACCTTGCCACTTATCGAGCTGTACGAGGACGGGATCGGTCTCTACAACCTTCAGAATCTCCGCTCTTGAATCCTCCATCTGATCCAGTACCTCACCCGCCTTGCAGCCCATCTTCAGACTAACGATGATATTGTCGAGCTCGTCGGCAATCCTCATTGCTTTGTCTGCCGGGATTGCAACCGTTGCAGGGGTGGGAGCTGCCGGAGTGACGACAATCTCAGGGGCAGGTGGTTCCGGTTTGGGAGCAGGCGTCGTCTTTGGCGGAGGTCTAGCTGCAGGTGCGGGGGCAGCGGCTGCAGGAACCTGTTTCATTGCAGCGAGTATGTCAGTTCTGGTGCTCTCCATGGCATCATTGATGAACTTGCCAATCGTGTCAAACTGACCTTTTATGAGGACTGCAATCTCATCCATGTCTGGTGAAGAGCCAGTTCCGCCTTTGGGGGCGCTCTTGATCGCATCTAGGATCTCATCCTTTGCCATGCGAATGTCTGACCGTATCTCCGTCATGGCACCGAGAATAGTGATCATCCTCTTCAGAGTCTCATCAAGGGCACCAATGCTCTTCTCGATATCCTTCAGGCGGTTAAGAAACTGCTCTGCCATCTTACGTTCTCCTAGTCTTTGTCGGTTGCTATGTGAAAGAGGCCCACAAAAGGGTTCTTCTGATGTTCATTTGTGGGCCTTACATCTTGACCCTTAGTGAGAGGATATTCCGAGAACTATTAAATACCAATTCTAGGCAAATTAGCAGGGCAGTCATTATTAGGATGGCATAACCGTGTCCACCGAACAGATCTCTCACATGTTCAAGCTGGTCGCTCTAGGTGATGGCGCTGTCGGGAAGACCAGTTGTATCAAACGATACACCGAAGACAGCTTCAGTGAGAGGTATATCGCCACCATCGGCACTACTTTTGCGTTGAAGACGGTGGATGTGACAATGCCTGATGGCAACAGGGTAACCGCAAGGGTTGTTCTTTGGGACCTCGCCGGCCAGCCCACATACAACGAGCTGCGTAGGAGATACATGGCTGGAGCGACGATGGCCATCATCGTCTATGATGTGACGCGGCCTCAGACCTTCCTGGATATTGGCGACTGGTTTACCAGATTCATCACTGTCTGCCCTAATGCTGTCGTTTCTGTTGTGGCCAACAAGATAGACAGGTCCGATCGCCTTGTACCGTCAGCTGCTGGAATGATGATTAGAAAGTGGCTTGATGTGCTCCACTATGAAACGAGTGCCAAAACAGGAGAGAACATCAACGAGCTGTTCACTGAGTTGGTGACTAGAGCAATCGAGAAACAGCGTGAGCTAGGGCCGACCCAGGTGCAAGGCCCAGACCCAAGCAAACCCTTTAAACTGGGAGTCTAGTGGCGTTTCTCGGACTGATTAGGTATGGTGAAGCGAGGCCAAGTTGTAAAAGGCGCACTCGGTCATTTTGCACTCTTTGTCCTGAACTTCCTAGTCTTTGTGGGAATTGTAGAGAGCTTTCAGATTCTCGCAAACGGTCTACCCTTCATCAACGCATTGATTCTTGGCTATATGCTAGTCCATTCAGTGATTCTGCTATCTGTCCAACTCGGAATTCAAGTACTCGAGCTGATTAGGATTCGAATGCCCACACTGCTCATCAGTTACTATTTCCAGTTCAGTGATGATGAAACGCTTCCCATTCCATTGCTTGACCCAGTCAAGAGTCGCCTAGGCGTAGTAGTCTTGCTTCTTGTCATCAGTGGAGGTCCAATCTTCTATCCTATCTTTGCCGCCTCTGGTCTTCTCTTTGTGTATGCTATCTTGGTCGTCATTCCCTTCGATCTGCCTACTCTCGTTCACTACTTCGTGATGTTTCTGAACTGGATGCCTCCGCTACTTGTCCTGATAGTGGGAATCCTGATTGTTTCTATCGTGATTATAGAATTCCGACATCTCTAGAGCCCATTTCACCCCCCGGGAGCCGAGTTCCGACGAACGGATTTATAACTCTCAGCAAGCCTCAATGCTCGAGAAACTTTGATGCGACCTAGTGTGATTGTAGTAGGCGCTGGCTCAGCCGGTTGTGTTGCGTCTCGAAGATGCGCAGAAATGGGCCTTAGGACACTACTGCTTGACAGAAAACCTCAGAAAGAAGTAGGCAGGAAGGTCTGTGGTGATGAGATCAGTAAATCCCATTTCGAGGCAACAGGGATTGAGTTTCCCTCAGGGTCTGAGATTTCATGTGAGATTGCCGGGGCAGACGTATATCCGCCCAGCATGACCAATGAACTGAAGGTCAGAGGATGGACTGAGTTTGATGGCTGGACGGTCAATCGGATTGATTTTGGTCAGCGGCTTCTCGGCGAAGCCCTAGGCGCGGGAGTTGCTTTCAGGCCCGAGTGTCACGTTACTGGGCCCTTGTTTCGCCAAGATAGAGTTGTGGGAGTCAGCTATAAAGACAAGTCAGAAGGTGGTGCTGAACGAAACACCTACTGCAAGCTAGTCATAGATGCAAGCGGCTATGCAGGCACAATAAGGAACAAGCTGGATGACCCGCTTGTTGAGAGGAAGATAAACAAGGAGGACATTGCACTCTGTCACCGTGAGATTCTCAAGCTGAGAATGCCGTTAGCAGAACCCGAGGTTGCCCGAGTCTTTCTGGGCAGAGGAGTAGCTCCCAGCGGCTATGCTTGGATCTTCCCCAAGGGCGTTCAAGAAGTGAACGCAGGAATTGGCGTGGCGGGTGGTGGTGGCAGAGGTTCACCAAAGTCTCACTTCCAGAGGTTCAAGAAGAGATACCCCCTTCTACATCGGAGTTCTCTGATCGACAGCGGTGGGGGAGCAGTTCCAGTGCGAAGGCCCCTCTCTTCACTCGTAGCCGGCGGTGTTGCCTTTGTAGGTGATGCGGCTTCCCAGGTGAATCCAATACACGGAGGTGGCATCGGCGCAGGAATGCGCGCGGGCATAATATTGGGAGAAGTGGCCAAGGAGGCAATTGCGAGAAACCAGCTTAGCGCATCTGGGCTCTGGAGCTATAACGTACGATTCATGCGGGGTTTTGGTAAGCGCCTTGCTTCACTTGACATCTTCCGAAGACTCCTGCAATCTGTTTCTGACGAGGACATGGACTTCGGATTCGAAAAGAGGATTCTTGAAGCGGGAGATCTCATGGCCGCGAATCGAGGTAACGGCCTATCCCTTGGGACCTTTGACAAGTTGCGAAGGCTAAGGAGAGGCATCGGGAAGATAGGCCTCCTTAGGGACCTTCAGAAGGCTGCAGGGTTGATGAAACGCATCTCAAATCTCTACGATTCGTACCCTTCAACTCCGGCGGGAATCGAACAGTGGACCCACTCAGTGGAAGACATAATCAACTCTGCTCACTTCGACTAGAATCCAGCCACTTGGGCTGATTCCTGGTCACTCCGTCCGATTCTCTCTAGACGTCTCGAATTCCGTCTTTCACGACTGTGAAGACGGCCTCACCCTCAGGGAGATTCGGTGAGTCAACAAGTCTGCAGATTCTTCTTTCGCCCTTCGACTTTCTAAGGTAGCACCGTGTCTGGGGAACGTGAGCCAGTACATGACCTCCCACGGGTGCAGTTGGATCTCCGAAGAACGCATCCGGTCTGGACATGACTTGGTTGGTAATGTATACTGCCATGTTGTTGATTTCTGCACCTCTCTGTAAATGGTGCAGGTGCTTGTTGAGCTTCTGCTGTCTTGCTGCGAGCGTTCCACGTCCTGTATATTCAGCTCTGAAGTGACTTGTTACTGAGTCGACTATGAGCAGTTTTGCATTTCTCTCGGGGGCCATCTCCATGGCTTGATCACACAACAGAATCTGGTGGTCCGAGTTGTATGCTCGAGCCCAGACAACGTTCTTCAGCACTTTCTTCTTGTCCATGCCGTAAGCCTCAGCCATGTCCTCCAGACGTTCTGGTCTGAATGTGCCCTCGGTGTCAACATAGATTGCTGTCGCCGACAAGCCGCCTTCCTCAGATGACCTCTGTACATTCACAGCCAGTTGATGCGCCATCTGTGTCTTCCCAGACCTGAATGATCCATACATCTCGGTTATGGCCTGAGTTTCCAAGCCGCCACCGAATAGTTCATCCAGAGCCTTGGACCCGGTCGTTATTCTCCCTGCCGTCCTTCTTCGCTCAAGAAGCAGGTCAGCAGTTTCGAAGCCAATGTCGAGCATTTCGCGTCCGGCCTTGATGATCTTCGTTGCCGTAGTTTCACCTATGGAACCTGCCGCCGCCAGTTCGGCAGGCGAGGCGACTGCTATAGATTCAACACTCTTGTATCCCGCTTCTGAAAGTCGCTTCGCAATCGCGGGACCTACGCCCGGGAGGTCAGTGACATCCAAACCTGAAACTCCTTCGTCACCCAGGTCAATTCTATCCTCATCAAGTGTGTTATCTTCAAACTCTTCGTAGTCTATATCATCTGCTTCCTCTGAGTCGTCCGCCTGTTTCCGGGGTGCCATCTTGAAGACCTCCCTCAAATGTCTGACGTCCATCGCGCGTAGATTGCCAGACACGTGAACATGCTGTAGTCCCTCTTCTGGGTATAAAAATGGCACTAGTGGAGCTTCCGACTGACGCAATCTTATGGCAATGAGGCCAAAAGAATGTCCATAAGCGATGTCTAGGCCTCAAACCTCCTTGGCTATATCCAAGCATCAGTTTCCATTCGCTCTTAACTTTGATTAACTGAGCCGTGTGGCAGGATACTTACCTGATAGTGATAGGAGGCATATCAAGGAGACTCAGCCGCTCTTGCCATCAACATACGGACTTTGACTGGTCGTTGAACGTCCAATGAACCTAGGTTCTCTAGGACAAGTCTCTTCGCCGAAAGAGTAGGGTTGATATGAGAATGCTCATCAGAGCTATCACTACCAGTAGTATTCCAGAGCTGGTCGGGGTCCACTCAGGTATTGAATATGTGTAGTCAACAAACTGTGTTCCTACATGAAGTATATGCCCTGAAATCGAGAAGGCTGCCCCTCCGAAAAACACTGCAAGAACGCCAAGAAGCTGTTCATAGAGAGTTATCACGACCCCCCAGATTAGAGGTCGCTTCAGTGCCACGCCCAGGAGAATGAATAGGGCACAGTAGACTGCGCAGCAAATGGCACATACTCCCCAGAAGCCAGTCAGCAGTTCTAGTGGAACCGGTGCATATAGACTGAGTGTTACGTAGAACCCACTTGTGACTATGATAGCTACTAATGTGCCCGCTATCACAGTCGCAAGATATCTCCAGATCAGTATTTCGACTCGCCTAACCGGACGACTTACGAGTTGTACGATTGTGTGAGATTCAATCTCATCTGTCAGAGCCGCGGTGCCCAGTAGTAGGCCGAATAGCGGGATGAGCAGAGAGATGTACATCGATTGAGTAAGGTCAATGAAGAAGGTTTGAGCAGGATACGGTTCGGTTGGGACCTGGCCTGAGAGAATCAACACAGGCACAGGAAGAAGACCAAGAAGTGTTAGGACATGGCTCTTCCTATCCTTGACAAAGGCCTTGATGAAGATCCAGAATATGCTGATGCCTCTTGCTAGCAGATTCTGGACAGAGCTCGCAAACCTGGGTTGTGTCGCTGAGATTTCTACTGTTTCTGTTCCCATCCTTCTCACCTCACTCTATCAAGAATTCAAACAGCCGTTCAACGCTCTCTGAGAGCGTGTCCATTTGAAGAAACGTGGCCTTCCTCTCTACTGCAACGCGTACAAGTTCGTCGTAGAAGATTTCTGGTTGGGGAGTAACCACTCTGCATTCAACCAGACCGTCCTTAGCGTCTGTCAACGTGAGGGATCTCACTATACCTTCTAGCTCCACAAGCCCGCTGGCAATCTTCTTCATATCATCTTGGGTGGATGTGAACTGAATCTCATGCGGATACTGGAAGAGTAGGCTTCGTATCTTCTGGGGGTTCCCTTCTGCTACTGTCTGACCTCGATGTATCAAGGTGATTCTATTGGCCAAGTGTTCCAGTTCTTCAAGCACATGACTGGAAATGAGAATCGTGACCTCTCTGTCCGTGTTGATCTTCTGTAACAAATCCATGATTGTACGACGGCCTAAGGGGTCCAGACCTCCTAAGGGTTCGTCGAGAACCAATAGTTCGGGTTGATGTGCCAGAGCCGCAGCTATCTTGGTTCTCTGTTTCATACCCTTTGAGAGAGCCGAAACCTTTCTGTCAACGAACTTGGCCATCCCGACATCGGAAATCGCTCTATCAACAAGCTCGTTGATTCTCTTGTCTCTTGGTCTGTTGATTTTGGTGAGCATCCTCACAGAGTCTTTGACTGTTGCCCATGAGTACAGGTCATCATGTTCGGAGACGTAGCCTATTCTCTCCTTCACGCGAACATTGTCATACGGGTTCTCACCGAAAACGAGCGCACTTCCGCTATCAGGTCTTGCAAGTCCTGTGATGATTCTGATAGTGGTGGTTTTTCCTGCTCCGTTCGGACCAACAAAACCGGTGATGGATCCCTTCTTTACTGACATGTCGAACCTGCTGACTGCGACAACCTCGCCATACCTTTTGGAAGCTTCCTCGATTTGAATAACCGCCATTAGGTATCCCTCCTGAAGATGGTCATCATGAGTGCCAAGACTCCGAGGAGAAGTACGACTCCGACGGCTCCCACTACCATTATGGCTTCAACTCCGATTCCGTCAAAGAAATTCAATGCATAGCCATTTACTGTTACGTCTGCATATCCGAGAGAAACCGCTCCCAACAGCGACAGCACCCCGATGAAGTCTAGCAGAAGGAGAGGGGATTGCGATTGATTCCAAGACAGCGCGACTGCTGTGTAGAAGCTTGACATGACTACCGCTGCTATGAAGAGAGAGAGAGTTGCAACTGCTCTTCTCTTTGTTAGACTTGATAGGGCTATTGTGAGCAGACTTACAATCACTGCAGATAATAGTGTGAAACCTATGGCCCAAAGCAGCAAGTCCAGGCTAGCGAAGATGTCGGTTCCCAGACCATAGTTCAGCAAGAAGTATTGAATGACTGCTGGCAACATGACGACAATTCCTGAAAAGAGGACAAGACTAGCCAGTTTTCCAATGACGTACTCAAACCTGGAGATACGAGCGAAGTAGACCTCGGTAGTCCTGTGGAGCTTATCATCTGCGATTAGACCTCCGCCCACCATCGCCATTAGGAGTAGCCACATGAAGCTAATCCCTCCAGAGGTAAGTGAAAGGGGTAGGAACAGACCAATCGGCCCAAAGATGTCTTCCGGAATTACGCTCACACGATTTACGACTGCGACCATGCCGATAACTGAGTCCGCATATGAGTGGCGGAAAAGAGCACCAATATCGAGCCCGGGATTTATGAATGGTGAGAACATCGATATGACGATGATGACCAGGTCCTGTGCCAAGATGCTGAAGAACATGAAGACCAAGAGCACCTTCGTGAAACCAGAACGTCGAATCGATTCGAATAGGTTGAACCAAGCGACAGCGATTATTCTGACCCAACGGGCTTGTCTAATACCTGTGAAACGCCTGAACCCAAACTTCCGAACGTAGCTGTCTTCAGTCTGCTGCTCACTCATTCCATATCACTCCTCCCTTCAACCATTGATATGAATACGTCTTCAAGTGTCTGGGTCTTTCGTCCCAGGTACCGAAGACTCACAGATGAGTCACTGTTGACTTCTTCAAGTACAATAGACTCTATGTCATCCGACTTTCTTACGTCTATGAATGCGCCTTCTTCTTGGACTTCCAGACCGCGCGCTGTCAGCTTCTTGGCAAACGCGGCAGAATCTCCAGTCACCCTCAGCCTGAGCATTCCAGATTTGTCTGCTAGTAGCTCTTCCATGCTTCCGGTTGTGACTATTCGGCCTCTACCTAAGACGACGACCCAATCACATACCTCTTCAACATCAAAGAGGAGATGAGACGAAACTATCACACTCTTTCCCTCCTCCTTGTATAGCTTCTGAATCAAGTCAAGCATCTGTTGGCGACCAGTGGGGTCAAGACCATCGGTCGGCTCATCGAGAATCACAAGATCCGGGTCGTGCACGAGCGCAGCAGCAAGTTTGCACTTCTGCATCATTCCGGCGCTGAACTCCCTAAGATGACGATATCTTTCCTCAGCAAGGCCTACATAGTGTAGGGTGTCGTGGGCCCGTTGCGCCGCTTCAACTGAAGGCAGTCCTGACAGCTGGCCCATGAATGTAACGTACTTCATTGCACTGACATCTGGGATGATTGGCGTGAACTCAGGAGAGTAGCCCACACGGTCCCTGATTTCCTGAACTGAATCCTTGAAGTCTAGACCAAGAACACTGCCTGAACCATCTGAGTGTCGGATTATCCCCATGAGAATACGAATAAGCGTGGTCTTCCCCGCCCCATTGGGACCAAGCAATCCGACCGCCCTGTTGGGGGCTTTGACCGTGATCTTGTCTAGAGCAAGAGTTGACCCATAGAGCTTTGTGAGGTTGGTGGTAGTAAACGCTTCTGAAGCCATGGCATGCACACTTGGACGTCAGAAATGCCGCTAATTAGTTTCTCTATTGAAGTAAGATTGACCTCTTATCCTTTGGTCATGGTAACCAGAATGAACTCATCCTGGGGCGCAATGCGAATTCCCCCAAGACTAGACTGGATTTGGATGAACTGAAGGTCTCCTCCCTGTTTGACCTGGAAGATGACTTCCTTTGTCTTTCCGATGAGCGCGCTTAGCAACGCTGAGATCTCCTCCGCCCGTTCCAACGAAACTCCCCACGAGTTTATTGGAAAACCCTCAGGACTTATGAACAGAGCAGCGTACACATCAGGGAACTTGCTTGTGATGTTCTGAATAATCCGTTCAAAGACCTCGCGTTTTGGCACCGCTGTCATGATATCGCACATCCAAGGGCCTTTCTTTGCATCCCTTATCACAGAATCGTTAAGTTAGGGTAAAATAAGGTTTCTCGTGATGTGACTAACTGGCTCCATATCCCCCAAACAGAACCAAGAAAACATTGAAGAACAGCTCTCTTTGCCGTGGGTTCGGTAGCTGAATATCTTGAGATTCAACGATGAAGGCCTAAAGCTGACTGGACGAGACGTGACAGTTGCACGAGTAGTATCGCGATTGACTCCGGCTCCTCTGATTAATCTCTACGTGGGAATCATAATGACATTCTCTTCGCCAATTGGCCTTGGGCCCCTACTCAATCCCGGAACCTCATTGTTGATTGTGATAGTCATCATGGTAGTCATGCCCATAGTTCCAATTCTTGTCGAAGCCTCGAGGGGAAGGACAGACCTAGACGTATCTTCAAGACAGAGTAGGCCAAGATTCTTCGCGTTCTCACTTCTATGCTATGCGGTGGCTTTCGCGTTCTTTGGTTACGCTAGTTGTCTGATTCTTCAGGCTCTCTCAGCTGCGTACTTCACAGTCACCCTTGGCGTGTTGGTCGCCAGCTTCTGGACGAAAGTTTCCGTTCACGGAGCAGGTGTAGGAGGCCCGGGGACAGCGCTTCTGATAATATACGGATGGCCTGCAACTCCAGTGATGCTACTGTGGTTACTAGTAATCTGGTCACGAACCAAACTGCAACAACATAGCCTAGCTCAAGCCACAGTAGGTGTCTTGCTGGGGATATTGATTACGTTGCCTACTTATGCTCTCGTGTATCAAGTCTGATTCTCCCTCCAAAGCATTCCAGTTGGTGAGTCGCGCTTTTTGCTTTGCACCATAGGACCTGTACGAAAATTGTTCATATGGACTCAAGAACACCTCAACACTGCCCAAGGAGACCTAGGTAGGTCTACCTGGCACTAGAATGATTCAGTGGGTCATACCATGGCTGGAAGTATGGAATGTCCAGAGTGCGGTAAGAAAGTCAGAAGAGGCTCCACGTTTTGCATGGGATGTGGAGCAAAGATCTCGGATGGACTGGAATCTTCCAAAGCCAACTCCTCTCCAGTAGAAGCTCCGTCAGCAACGGAATCTGCAGACGACAGTCTGCCGGAGTCAGAGTTGGAAGATTTCCCCGACACACTTCCTGAAACAGATCTACCAGACCTCGAAGCAGCTGCCGTCGACGAAGCGCCTTCAGTTGTGGAAGAGCCGGTACTTGTAGAAGAGCCCGCCGTCGTTGAAGAAACACCTGCAACACCCCCAGATGAAGACCTCTCTTGGGAAGTCGACGAGAAGCTTGTAGAACCAGCAGAAGAAGGAAACTCTGGTGCGGAGGCAGTCGATCATCCCGTTGCGCTGGAGGTGCATGAACCTGCTCCAGTCGCAGATGCAGTGGTCCTAGAGAATCACACAAAGGATCTCTCATGGGACAATATGGCTGTCGCCAAGGAGGCCGAGATCAAGGAAGGCATGCCCTTCAAAGAGGTGGAACCCCCTCGCGTGGTTGCCGAGGAAGTTGACTTTACGACCGAGGTGGTCATAGATCATCTCTTCCCTGAAGGCAGAGACGACGTCACTAGAGAGGCTGTGTCGCATCTGTTTCCAGAAGGTAGAGGTGTCACCTCGAAAGACTTCATTGACGTTGTCGTCGGGACTCCCAAGAAGGTCGCCATCTCCACGCCGATGGTTGAGCTTGAAACTCCGTCATGCCCTAGCTGCGGGGTCACTCTCAGCGGTGATGATTTCGAATATCCGGGATATGTCTACGAAGCGATGGGTCAGGCAAGACTCGAAGACGGCGAGAGCAAACTTAGTGAGAAAGAATTCGAAGCAGCCATTGAGTCCTTTGAGAAGGCCAAGACCCTTTATGAGAGAGCCGGCAACCAGAAGATGGTGGATGAGTGCATCAAAAGGACAGACCTTGGATACGACTCCATGGCGAACGACCACTTCGAACAGGCTGAGAACCATCGCAAATCCAATCAATACGAATGGGCGATTGTTCAGTTCAGAAAAGCCCGCGAATTGTATATGTTCTCAACAGACGCCAAGAAACGTGTACGGTGTGCCTCAAAGGTGCGTGAATGCTACGTTGATTGGGGCAAGGAGCTTGAGTCTGATGGTGACCAACTGGCCAAGAAGGGCCAGACCCGAGAGGCACTTGCCAAGTATCAGGAAGCGGCGGAGAAGTACCGTCAGGCTGATGACAAGAAGAAGCTCGGTAGTCTTGACAAGAAGATCCGAAAAGCGTAGAACAACCAGTCTGCCTATAGCTCGAATCCAGTAAGTCGGAGGATGTTACCCCTGAAGATTAAGTCGACATCTTCTTCCGAGTAGCAGAGTTGAGGACAGAGTGACTTCACTGCATTGTACTGCTCTTCAAGTATATTGTATCTGAAACCCCGCGGGAAGAAGGAGGAGTCGGTGCCGAAGACTATTCTGCAAGAGCCTCCTGCTTTCAGTGCCTTCTCGAAGACCTTGGTCACCGTGAGATCATATGGAAGGTATTGCATCCAACTGTTGCTACCACTCGAATCAACCACCACGTTGTTGGTCTGATAGAATAGCATCAGTATCTCTCTGAAGAAGCCCGCACCAAAGTGCGCGATCATGAAGTTCAATTCTGGAAAATCCTGCGCAGGCTTCTGAATGTCTAGGGGGTTACCAAAGCGGAGATTCGCTTGAGTACCTATTGTTATCCCGAAATGTAGGATGACAAGCAGTTTCTGCTTCAGTACCTCTTCGTAGATGGGGTAGACCCTGTTGTCGTAGACTGGAAAGTCCCAGGAACTTGGATAGAGCTTGATTCCTTGGAACTTCTCACGACCCGCTCGCTTGACAACCTCGACTGCATCGTCATTTGCAGGGTTGATATTCGCATAACCCATGAATCTCTTGGGGTGCCGTCTTCGAGCCTCGACGAATTCATCCCAGCTCTCAGGTCCGACCATCATCCCGATAGCGGAGATTCCGTATTTGTCCAGTTCCTGTATCCACAACTCTCCGGTGTCCCAGGGTTCGTCAGGAATCTTGAGCTCTGTCATATCGGTTCTGTAGGCCACGCGTTGCTGAGCTTGCTTCAATCGTTCGGGGTCTGAGAACCACTCCTTGACAGTGCTGTAAGTGATGAAGTGCGCATGCGCATCAATGACTTCGATACTTAGCTTTGAAATGACCACCAAGAGTCCTCCAGCCAATCAGGATAGTAGACTGGGCCATCAAGTGTCACTTATCTCTTTTTCAAATGGCAATGGAGGTTGGATCACACGAACTTGGTCTCTCTGGCCTAGATCCAATCGCCAGTTTCAAGCTTCCTCGGCAGGTAGTCATCTGTGAGATACTCGAAGGAGTGGCTTGCAAATGCCTGTATCTCGGCCTTCTCCTTTAGCTTGAGCATCAGCTGAAGGTCCTTGACCCAGTCTCTGTTGGCCTTCACAAACGGCTCTTTGAGCATGTCCTTGATTCGCTTGATGTCTGCCGGTTCCATTGCAATTCTGACCGACTTAGGGATGTTGTATTCGTCGAGGTCTCTACTGAGAACGCCCAATAGCTTCAGCTCAGGTGTCGCGATGAAGGGTGATTCATAACTGAGTCGCTTACTACCTCGGAGGAACACGGAATAGATGTAGTGTCCGTATGGGTCCGAATCTACTAGGGCAAAAGCAGGAATCTCTAGCTCCTTGACAAGTGCTCTAAGGAACGCCCTTGTTGCTATGTCCCCTGATCCTTTGCCTGTTATCACTATACAAGGCTGGCGATTCCAGTACTTGGCTTCCGCAAGGCGCATCACGGCGGCATCCTTCTCGGACATGATAATGAATTCCGCGTCGCTCTCCAGTATCTCGACCTGATCAAGGAATGGAGTAATGGCCCATCCTCCTGTTCCCATCTTTGTCAGGTCGATTGTGTCCCCACCATCGCGTATGACAACACGGCCCATCGCCGAACCTCTGGCTGACGCGACGACATGTACACTATCACGTGTTGTGTGAAGCATGGAAGCAACATCCTCGATTATCTTGTCGCTTCTCTTCTGTTCACGGAACAGATTCACATCGCTGTAGAACACTTCTCGTTTCGTTGCGTGGAGATTAGACTTGAGGAGGTCATATACAATCTCCATGACCCTGGCCGTCCGAGTGGCGTCAACAACTGAGGCCAGAGAGTGATAGGGTCTGGAAACCGTTCTCATCCCGAGAAGAAGCAGGTCACGCACCTCATCCCAGACAATGTTGTCCCCTGACCGACTAGGTATCTCAAAGGCAGGTCTACCTGTGGTCATCGCCTCGTTGAGCACTTCCTGGGCTACTTCCAACAGACTGGCCTTTGTTTCATCAGATGTCATGCCTACGACTTTCACCGTTTCCTTTAGAGGTGCCACTTCCTCCTCAGGAAGCTCACCTGCTCGCAGGGCTGCTTCACGTGCATCTGCCTCTGCCCACTTCCTCTTCATGGCCTTTGTCAGTTTCTTGACGGAATCTGGAACTGGAAGTCCAGACTTCTTCCTCTTCGGCTTTGGTCTTGTTCGGGTTTCTTCGATTGGAATGACTTCCTTCTTCTTCTTAGCCTTCCTTGGGGTTTTCTTGACAGGCTCTTCCTCGGGAGGTTCTTCGATAGCTGTCGGGAGTGGCTCCGGTTCAGCCTCCGCTTCTGGTTCAGGCGAAGCCGGCTCCTCGGCCTTAGTTGCGGGTTCTTCCTCTGGCTTGGGCTTCGGCTTTGTCATCGCAACAACTGATTTCATCTCAGCATCACGAACTAGTTCAATCGCAGCATCTACGAGAACGGTCGCGCGCCTCAAGCTCAACCCGTCTACAACCTTGGCTACTGAACTCGGTCTAGAACGGGATATTCGAGCGACTGTATTGTATCCAGATCGCTCCAGCTCCTTTGCGAGCTTCGCGCCGACGCCCGGCAAGTCAGTAAGACTCAGTCGCGACAAGGGGGTCACCTCGATCTCAGTGTCCTCCTCCACTCGGAGTTCGACTTTGGGCAAAGCAGGTTCTGGAGTCGCAGACGGTCTGATTGTTTCTTTTGCGGCTGAAACCAGTTTCTTAGCTCCAGCAACGCTGAGTCCGTCCACCTTCTTGGCAAGGCTCTTCGACCTTGCTCTGGATATCTTGTCGACTGTGCCGTAGCCGGCCTTGACCAGTCTCTCGGCTAGCCTATTCCCTACTCCTGGCAATGACAATAGACTAGGGTCAACTTCCACTTTCTTTGGTTCTGGTGCTTTCTTCTCTGGTTCCCGTACCTGCTTCTTCGGCTTGGATACTTTCTTCTTGGTCAACTTCTTTGCTGCGGTTGGTTTTGCCTCTGCAGCCTTCTTCTTCGGTTCTTTCTTCTTGGTGGTTTTCTTTGATGCTTTCTTGGTCTTTGTGCCCGCGGTCTTCTTTTTTGGTTCTTCCAGCAGATTCAGAGTTGCCTGAACCGTTTCTGCCTTCTTCTTCCTCGACATTATTCACCGCCCTCCATAGGGATCTCAGCTGACTCCTCGTCACCATCACCGAGGGGCAGATCCGCTACTAGATCGGTCCCGATACCATCAGTTTCTGTTTCTTCTTGGTCGTCAGTAGTTTCTAGGCCGGTGATAGAGTCCCGTATCTTCCTTGCTACGACCTCTGGGTCAAATGCACGTCTCGTCCTTCCATCATTCGCAATGGCTGCGAGACTTTGAGCGAACTGATCTGCGTACATCGCCAAGATACCGGCTCTCTTTGCCTTTCGGCGGGCAGTTTCCCTTCTTGTGATGTAGCGTCTGAATCTCCTGCCCGCGTCTTCTAGGGCCAGCTTGATCTCTCTGAGAAGAACTTCATCTTCAGCAAGCGCCTGTTTGCTCTGACCCTTGAACATCACGTGCACGTAGGCTCCTGCCACGTGAATGAATACCATAATGGGACCTCGAGGGATGCCGTTGTCAAATGTCTGAACCTTGTAGTTCTTCCAGTTCACTGATGAACTGGCCTTCCACGTC
This sequence comes from Candidatus Thorarchaeota archaeon SMTZ1-83, assembly GCA_001563325.1. The sequence continues at coordinate 2,483 of LRSK01000147.1, read as the reverse complement.
GCGCAGTCGCTATTGTCCCTCAATTTGGGAACCCGATTCACAAATCTCCACAGGACCATCGGAGCAGAAGTTGCCGGCTTGATCTCGCCGCCGTAGGCAATGCAGGCTTCAACAGAGAATGCCAGCCCCTTGCCAGAAGTAGGCTTTCTGGTCACAGCGGTCACGAAATCGGGATTATATGCCATCTGGATTGTCTGCTCGAAGACTTCTTCTTCCACCGGGACAACCGTGTCAGTCGGAGGGGCGATATAGTCTTCGCTTGAGAATGACTTGTAGAGGAGCTCAATCTCTGTCTTCGACAATGAGTCAGCGGGTGTTCCTGGGCCAAGAACGTCAAGATGACGTCTTTTCAAGTCCTTGTTGGCATTGGTGATGATCTTGCGTGCCTTGTTGGCGCTAAGCCTGCAGAACGCCTTGGTGAGAAAGCCACGCAGGTCTGTCTCGGATGTTTCCCGAAGCAGGTCTTGGAATTCACCAATACGGATACTTGCAGGGTGTGGTTGAGCATACTTAGGCTCTTCTGGAAACTCCTTGACTCGCCGCGGATGGATGTGGACTGCACCATAGGGATCTATGAAGACGATTGTGACATGCGAGTTGAGCAAAGACGCCATCTCGCAGTAGGTGTCGGCGTAGCCACGTCTGTACTGAATGTTGAGGTAGTTCAATCGAATATAGGTGCCGTGCTCAAATGGAAGCTCCATGTCCATAGGCCCTCCTACATAGTCCTTTGTATTGGCGGTGGTAGTATAGAAGTCTGATACAGTGGCCTCTCCGGAGTTGAATCTCCTTGTGACCGTGAAGATAGGTTTCCCAGTAGTGTTCTGAGCATCACTGAAGGCAGATGGCGCGCCGAAACCTTGGCTTCCTCTTGTCTGCCGGAGTTTCTCAGATTTACTCGATGCCAGATAGATCCCGAATTTCTCAAGATCCGATGGGACCATTCCGACGCCATTGTCGAAGCAGGTGAACTCGTAGACTTTGAAGCCTTCTTCGTCGTCTAGCGCCACCAGATCTGGCATGAAGACCTCGGTGAGCTGAATGACGCAAAGAGGCTCACGTCGATTAATCATTCCTCGAAATGGCACCAAGAACTTCCTGAATGTCGTAAGTCGTTCTTCCAAGGTTTCTTTTCTTCGTGGAGGAATCTCGACTTCCTTTCCCTCCCTAACGTCCTTCTCGAGCCTCTTGCTAATGGCAATGGAGTCCTCGAGGGTCCCTTCCAGCTTCTCACGTATCTCTTCCATATACTTTGGATCCAGCCTGTCGTCCAGTCGTGGTCTTCTATCTGTCTTCCACCACCAACTCTCAAGGGCATCTATCGCGTTATCAAGAAACTCAATGGCAAATTGAGTATGCTTGTTGAGTCCTGTTTCGAAGCCCACGAGCTGGGTTCTCTTACGCATGAACTTGGCAATCGTACCTTCCCGAATGTCTCCTACCTTCGAGAGTTCAGCTTCTGGAGCCCCGCCCTTACTAGTGGACGGAGTCTTCTTGCGTTTTGCAGACTTCTTTTTCTTCTTCGAGCTCAAATCAATCACTCCGTTTGTCGCTCTGTGCTCAAGCTCTCGGGCTTCGCATTCATTTCGTGGAAGACCCCTGACATGGTCTAGAACTGCACTTCTCGCTTCTCAGGATTTCCTTATTATCGCATTTATTGTTTTCCTGTTAAAACACCCCCTCGGGAGCGTTTTGGATGCCAATAATGCGCTCACAGATAGGATGGACCCGATGTAGACTCAAAGACCATCATTGGAGGTAGACTTTTCCGCTTTAAGCTAATTGAATCGGATGAGGCTTGACCACTTGAGTGTGCGACCGTTGCAGTTGCTTGGTGTTGCAGGGATTCCAGTCATTGAGCAAGGGGATGACCTCTCAAAGATTATTCTCGAAGCAGTTCGTGAATCGCGGATGGAGATAATGGAAGGGGACATAATCATCATCGCACACTCAGTTGTTTCAAAGGCCGAGGGTCGAGTGGTTCATCAGGATACGATAAGAGTCTCCGACAAGGCACGTACAATCGCAACTGCAAATGGATTCGACCCTGCACACGTGGAACTTGCGCTTCAGGAGAGCAGGCGAGTGCTGAGAAGCAAGGGTGTCTTGGTAACTGAAACCCATAATGGGCTCGTGTGCAATTTCAGTGGTGTAGATCGGTCGAATGCACCTGTGGACTGTTTCTTGCTCCTCCCAGAAGACCCTGACGCCAGCGCTTTAAGGATACTAGACGCTCTCCAGGTAGAAACTGGACTGAAACTAGCAGTAATCATCTCCGACACACAAGGCCGCCCTTGGAGGATTGGGTCTGTCAACATTGCCATTGGTTGTGCTGGCATCGGGGCTTTCAAGCATAATCGAGGAAAGAGAGACCTTTATGGTAGAATATTGAAACGCTCAACTGTTTGTCAGATTGATGAGCTTGCAGCTGCTGCAGAGCCGTTGATGGGGCAAGCTGATGATGCAGTCCCCGTTGTGATTGT
>LRSK01000146.1 GCA_001563325.1 Candidatus Thorarchaeota archaeon SMTZ1-83 | reverse complement strand
GACGACGCCGCAGTCAACCAGCTATTGCAGGCTTATGAAGAAGCACGCTTTTCGGATCACGAGCTAACCCGTGACCGTTACGAAGACGCGATGCGTGTGTTTACTGATATCTACCCGCGAATCGAAGCAGCGACCATAACGGAATAAAGGTGATACAAAATGGGCTTAAGAGAGGCGATTTCAAGGCGCTTCGGCAGCAGCAGACCAACGAAGACTGGGATTGACGTCCCAGGCAAGCTGAGAAACATCAAGAAGCTAGCAGATGCCGGGAAGTACGACGCAGCAATCACGCTTGCGTATCGTACTTTCGAACAGATGTGCGGCATGAAGACCGGCTCTGAACGTTCGCACTCTGAAACCGCACGAGAGTTTCTGGAGCGTGTACTCCAAGTGATGCCGCTCGATAGTGCTACAATCGAGGAGTTCGTGTCCGCCTACGAGGAGGCCAGATTCTCCAATCATGTCATAACGCGCGAACGATACGAGCTTGCCATCAAGACTTTCAGTGATCTGTACCCAAGAATCGAAGGAAGAGCTATGCCAGAGTAGAAAGGTGTGAAACATGGGCTGGAAAGAGTACGTACAAGTGCTGCTATTCCTACTCGCATGGGTACCTGTGGGTATGTTGGCAGGCATGTCTGTACTCGGAGTGGAGGAGGTCTACGCTCAAGACTTCAGCCTATACAACACGGGCGAGAATGGCACCAGCGATTTTCGAATGACGATTGAGGGTGCAGGTTATGAAGTGAAGGCAATCCAGTCTTCAATGAGCACGTTGGGCCGGTACGGTGGCAACGCAACGCTTGTCATTATGGGTCCAGTTGTGGACTTCACTGCAGACTCTATACTGGTGATATTCCAACACTTGTTGGCCGGCGGAGGCGTGCTGATTGCCGATGATTTCGGCAGCGCAAACAGTTCTTTCCATCTATTGAACACGTTTCTTGCACCTCTACTTCAAGGGCAGAGTCCAATCAATATAACGGGATTCCTACACTTCGCACGTGGAGTACTATATGATCTTGACTCGTACGACAAGAACCCGCGCCTACCCGTGATACGATACTTCTCATCTCACGCTCTCACTCAGGGTGTAAGTGAGCTACACCTGAACTATGCTTCCGTCATAGTCCCGACGTGTGCAATCGGATTGCAGGGTGTAGCCTGGACCACAACGCGTGCTTGGTGTGAGTACGATATAGAAAGCACGAATCCATGGCCCAATGCCACTGAATGGGCTGGTCGACTGCCGGTGGCTGGGGCCCTAGATTTCAGCGGTCGCCTGGTGGCCTTGAGCGACCCAAGCATGTTCAACAATGATATGATTGGCAAGGGGAGTAACCAGAGATTCGCACTCAATGTAATGAACTGGCTATCTGGCGGAAACCACAGCACTGTCTTGTACTGCGAGAACCTTCTAGAAGTGCCATGGAACTCCCCAGAGTTCTTCTTTGGACTCTATTTGGGAAGGGCTCTTTGGCTCTCAAGCCTTCCATACCTAGCGCCCTTGTTCCCACTGGTCACTATTCTCGGCATCCGCAAGTATCTGCCCGATGCCAAGAAACCCGAAGTGAAGAGTGTGTCTGAAGTATTCCTACGTCGTGGTCAGACGTATTTCAGTGAGCGAATGATGTACTATCGGACGGAGGGCAACTATGGCCGCGTGGTGAAGATGCTGTACCGAAGGCTCAGAAGAGACCTGCGGAAGAAGCACCAATGGACGGAATATGACCCACACAAACTATGGGATCTTATTCGCTACAAGGATCCCAGCCTGAAAGAAGGCGACTTCTTCAAGACCATAGCACGCATCGAGGAGATTTCCTCAAGTCCTGATATCAAGATCAAAGAGGATGAAATGATGAACCTATTCTTCTGGATGAGAAACATCCAGTCGCATTCAATCGATATGAAGTGAAATATGAGGTAGAAGGAAATGACAACTGAAGAAACAACCGAGATGGACCCGGGCGATGCACTCCAGCCAATGAGCATCGATGAGGTGAAGGTGAATACCTCAGCGATTCTCAATGAGTGTGCACGGCGTGTTGTGGGCCAGACCCATATACTGCGAGACGTGCTTACAGCATTTCTCTCGGATGGTCACGTCGTGCTAGAAGGAGTACCTGGCCTGGCGAAAACATACATGGCGAGGACTTTTGCATCCATACTTGGGTGCGCGTTCAAGCGAATCCAGCTGACTGTGGACACCCTACCTGCAGACTTGCTTGGTAGCAACGTGTTCAACCAGCGTACTGGAGAGTTCTGGTTCCGAAAGGGTCCAGTCTTTGCAAATCTGGTTCTAGCGGACGAGATAAACCGTTGCCCACCGAAGTCACAGAGTGCTCTACTCGAAGTGATGGAGGAGAGGCAGGTCTCAATCGAAGGTGTCACAAGGAAGCTGCCAAAACCATTCCTAATCATAGCCACTCAGAATCCGGTGGAACAAGAGGGAACATATCCTCTCCCTGAGGCTCAGTTAGACAGGTTCATGTTTAGACTGATTCTGGACTATCCGACTGACTCAGAAGAGGCCGAGGTCATTCGAAGAAAACACATTGGTGAGGTAACAGATCTTAGCATCCTTGCAGACCCTGCCGCCATGGTTCGTATGCAGGCCGCCTGCAAGACTGTCTATATTGAGGAAGATGTGATCAACTACATCAGGGACATTGTTATCCGCACTCGAAACGATCCTCAGATTCTACTAGGCGGCTCTCCCCGTGCGTCATTGGTGCTCATGAATGCGTCAAAGACCAAGGCTGCTATGGAAGGCCGCGACTATGTGATTCCTGAAGACGTGAGGAAACTAGTAGTCCAAGCTCTCAATCATAGGCTCATTCTCAAACCCGAAGCAGAGTTAGAGGGTCTGACAGTAGAGCGAGTGGTTTCCAAGATTCTAGGTGAAGTTGACGTACCGAAGTAACATGACTGTCTACTATTCAGAACCGGAGAAGATGTGAAGTGATTACGCAAAGAGGTTTCGTAGTGGTCTTCGCCAGCATCCTGCTTCTTACAAGCGGGTTCGCCTCTGGCGGGAACTTCTACCTCACTCTAATCGGAGTATATCTCCTCATAGGGTTAGTTGTCACACTACCCCTCTTTGCCCTTACTGCAAACATCGCCGGCATTGAAGTGGACAGACAAATCGACAAGGTAAAGGTGTTCTCCGGCGACTTTCTGCGCGTCAGAGTGACAATTCGCAACACTTCTCGAAGACACTTTGACTTCATTGAGGTACATGATCAATATCCCGAAACATGGATTCTTGCCGTTGGTGAGAACTTCATTGCCACTCGAATTGAACCGGGCAGTAGCATCACCTTCAGCTACATCTTACAGTGCCGTATGCGAGGTCGCTATTACCTAGGGCCCACTGAAGTCGTGATGCGTGATCGCCTTGGTCTCCATTACTACAAGAGAACCCTCAAGGCTGAAACCGAAGTTCTTGTCATGCCCACTTGGAAGGACGTAAGGCGCCTCGAGTCTCTCGGCAAGCAAAGACAGTTAGGGCTGATGTTTGGCTCTCATAGAACCAAGATTGTGGGCATGGGAACCGACTTCGCAGGCTTCAGGGAGTATATGCCCGGGGACTCATTCAGACTCATCGACTGGAAGACCAGCGCCAAACGTGGTGATATGGTCGTAAAGCAGTTTGAGCAGGAGAAGAATGTCCAGATCATCTGCATGGTTGACACCAGCGGCAGCATGGGGAACGGTTATCCCGAGAACACGAAACTAGAGTACGCAGTGCGTGCCGCTGTTCTTCTTACACACATGGGCCTTGAGAGAAAGGACCTTGTCGGTACCTGTGTATTTAGTGACGTAGTCCATGCGTATGTCGAACCCTCAACACATCCTCAACACATGTTTGGCGTGCTTGAGGCTTTGGCGATGGCGGAGCCCGGCGGATGGAGTGACTATGAGACTGCTATCGCCCACGTCACAAAACACACAAGGAAGCGTTCTCTTATCGTATGGATGACCGACTTGGAGGAGAGCCCAGGACCTCTGCTTAATGCAATGAAGACACTGGTCGCGAATGGTCATAAGGCGCTGGTAATCAGCCCCTTTGGTCCTTGGTTTGAGGCACCAGTTGGTCAGTTTGGCCCCGTTGAGAAGGTCCTGTCTGAGGCAGTTTCCGAGGAGCTCTGGGAGCGACGACGCAAGATAGCTCGAGCTCTTGCGAGATTCGGGATTGGTGTCATGAATGTCGGTCCGGAAGACTTCCTGCCGACAATCATCAAGACCTATGAACAAGCTAAGCAGAAGGGGGTGGCGCTATTTTGAAGCCCGTAACTTGGGTTCTTCGCATTGCTTCTGCCGCGGCATTTGTGGCGATGGCATACCTGATATGGGATGCTATGAACGCCAACGATGTGTGGCATTGGGATGCCCCATACAACTTTGTCGTGACAGTGTTTCGAATGCTGTCTCTGGTGTTCTTCTACGTTTCATTCATACTGGTAACGGGCATTTCTGGAGCGCTTCTAGGTACTGTTCCGCCCAATCTCATAGTTGGTCTCTACAACACAATAGTTCTAAGGCTCTGGTACATGCAACCCTATGGGATTACAGGTCCAATAACGGATCCAAATCAGGTCTTCATCAGGTTTCAGCAAGACATCTTCAACGTCCTTAACTCACTCGTTGATAATGCCTTCCCATTCTTCTACTTCCTCTGTGCAGGTATTGGAGTTGCTCTGTTCTTGCTGGCTCTCGGCAAAATGGAGCACAAGTACGTTGGAGGGGCATTCATAGCGATTCAGATGATTCTGATTCTAGCCACATTCAAGAATGCGTTCAGTATGTTCCTCGGATCCGCAGTAGTGCCTGACTATGATGTATTCCCATCTGACTTCTTTGAGTTTCTTCTGACGCAAGTACAACTAATCGCCCTTGCATCATTTGCGTATCTCGAGCTGAGCTACCAGATGATATACAGCTATTCAGTGGGGAAGCCGGTGGAGGATCGAGAGGAGACGTTGAAGAAGCAGTTACTTGCGCTACGTCAGGCGACGAGAAAGCAAGATGCTATTGAGAAAGGTGATAAGGTAAGTACCACTGCCATGAGCAGAACAACTGGAGCTACTGCATTCTCCTTCCTTCGTGAGGCGATGGAACGGAAGGTGGTTGGCAGTCAAGACGCTCTTGAGAATCTCGATGCAGTGTCAGATGTTCGCCGCCTTCAGATATATGTCGACGAGCTACTCCAGACCGACTCAAGAGCAAGAGACGAACTCACCGCAAAGGCTGCATCTCCCTCTTCAAGCTACGTTATAGGTTCCACTGTAATGGGCTCGGCCATTCGCTTTCTGAGTGTAGTGGCGATCTCCTTCATCATGATGAGTCCATCGATCATAGGGATTCTCAGTCTTCCAGAAGGTATTGTGCACAGTGTCGAGATCGAACAACCGGAGATAGTCTTGCTATTCCTAGTTCCAGTTGTGTTTCTGTTTCCATTTGCCGCCATGGTCATAAGCTGGTTCTCGAAACGTGAGGTCATCGAGGAGGAAGAACTCACCGACGCTGAGAAAGCAGAGATCAAGCGAAGGAAGCAGGAGCTAAAGCGTAAGAGGAACGAAGCGGCCAAGATGCGCAAGGAGCGCGAGAAGGCGCGCAAGAAGGCCAAGGATAAGCCAGAAGAGAAGGATGAATGGGACAAAGCTCTTGAGGAAACTTACGGTACTTAAGACATCCAAAGAGGGGCTAGACATTGACCTCTATCGTTCTCAGCCACGGAGACCTTGATGGAATAACATCGGGAGCCATCGCATTGCTTGCCTTTCCAGGAGCTAGCTTCTACTTCACAAAACCCTCTCAGGTCCATCAAGACCTCTTCCGTGCAGCAAAGGACAATCCAGAGTCGGTGAGCATCAGCGACATTGCCATCAACACAAAGAGGTTTGAAGATATTCTCAGAGCCATTGACCGTTTCCCCGAATCCACAGAGATTCATTGGATTGATCATCATCCTATGACTGCCAGACAGCGCAAGGAACTCTCTAGGCGGGTGCAGCTTTTCCACGAAGTCGGGCCGTCAGCAGCAGAACTTGTCTACCGAAGGTTTGCAGAGAAGTTGCCCGAGTATGCACTTCGTCTTGCCCTGTATGGCGCTATCGGGGACTATTGCGATGGTACGGAGTTTTCCAAGAGTCATTTTGAGAACTATGACAAGCGCACACTGTATTTGGAAGCAGGTCTGCTTGTACAGGCACTCCAGGAGATAGACTATCGAAAAGAATCCAAGGACCTAGTGAGGCAGCTAACGCTTGGTGTTGATCCGAGTTCAATGAACGACATAGTCACACTTGCATTGAAGGCGACAAGAATTGAGCACGAGGTCTTCAGATACGTCCAGCAGAAGGCCAGAAAGCTGGGACCCGTGGGATATGTTCTTGACATGCCGATCAACGGATATCGAGGGAAGAGTGCGAAGTTCGCAGCTTATGCTACAGACAGCAATATTGGGATCAGTGCCCGATCAACAGATGATGAGGTTGACATGAGCATTAGGCGAAGGCACTCAACTGTCGATCTCAACCGGATGTTGAACAAGATCCTCTCCAAGATTGATGGTGCTCAAGGTGGGGGTCATCCAGCAGCTGCCGGGGCAACCATGTACAAGAACGATTTTCCAAGTTTCCTTAATCGCGTAGCAGAGTATGTCAACAGGTCTTCCTAGGCAAATAGCGCTAACGCGTTCCACATCACCCAGACAACGGTGACTATTGCCTCACCTGCAACAATGCCGCTTAGAACTTGACTCTGCTTCTCCCTCCTCTGTTCACACATCGAAATATGCTCATCATTAGCAAGGTCGTGATTTCGAATTCTCTCCATTCTGAAGTCTATGAATGCCCCGAAGAGCATTGCCACAGCCGTCGCAGGAGGTATCAACAGCCCAACGGCCAGACTGATGGCGCTCAGTCCTCTCTTGCCGAGCTGTAATCCAACAATCGCTCCGACGATGCCAAAGGAGAGTAGGTAGACCAAAGCAACCAGGGGATGAAGCCATGGGAGGTCAGATATTCCGGGAAGTTGGAACTCACCTATAACCGCTATGCTCGTTACCAAGAACCCAAAGAGCTGCGCCACCGGCGCGGGGAACTCAGGCCCACCAAAACCATATGTTCTGTATAGCATGTAGGTTATTACTGAGCCCGCAATTGTCCCGAGAACCATGCCGATGAAGACAGCCTTCAGAATCTCTCTGCCCCTGACTCCCGTGAGCCGTCCAAGCTTCAGATGTACCAGCAGAGCAAGAGCCGCATCTTGAAGGCCTCCAAGCATGGCCATGAACGTTGTTATGGCTTGAAAACTCACTCTGAAGAACAGAATTGCGGGGATTGATATGATGTCAGATATGTAACCAGCCAACATGCCGGTTTCGCTTATTGATCTGGCCGTAAAATACGCAGAGACCATGGCTAATGGGGTTCCAAAGACGAAGAGAAGCCAAGGTAGCCTAACACCAGCGAATGGCGTGAGAATTGAGAATACTATGATTCCCGTTATCGTGAAGAGGACCATTGAGGTGAAGGCGACCCAAGGGGGCATCTTCCCTCTTCTACTCCTCATGTACTCCCTAGGACTTCTTACCATCTCGAGGATTTCTTCTCGAAGAGTCTCAATAGAGAAGAGTTCCTCCTTCACGCGTAGTAGCTTGGGTATGTCCTCTGCCTTGTGAGGTCTCTCTACCAGCTGAGCTTCAGTGTCATCGTGTGAATTGGTATTCATGAGGGTCTCAGCGAGTCTCTGAAATTCCGCGGGACTCATCTCACGTTCTCTGCTGGAGATGATGTCCTTGAAGATGACAGATGCGAAGACCCCGAGTACAAGATAGATGATCTCGGGGCGATGTAGATGGTCTGAATATGGGATAGGTGCAGCTCCTTCCAAGATGACCCAAAACATCATAGTAGTGAGAGTGCCACACAGCAAGACCAAGGTTCGTTTCCATCCCACAAAATAGCCGATTCCCGCTAACAATGGAGAGTTGGCCACACCAATCCAATCGGGTATTGAACCAGCAGCAGGAATGACTGGTTCCAGTGCGTTTGGGATTGATGCAAGACTCGACCCGGATACCTGTTCCACGACTTTTGTGGTTGCTACCCACGTAGCTGACGCACCGATCCCAATCGCCACATTGGCCTTCGATGTAGGATCCGAACCTAGAGCGATGATACACTCTGCCTGTGGCCTGATCTGCGGCCAGGGGTCGTCTTCAAAACTCTCTCGAAAGGGCACAAGCAGGATGATCCCAAAGAACGCACTCATTGCAGTGACGACAGCAATGAATGGGATGGTAATCAACTGGTTAACAAGGGCTACGTCTTCTACAAAGATAGCCACCGCAGGAAAGACCACGAGCACTCCTACTGAGATGAATCCTGAGCTATTCGCAATAGCCACTACAATCGTGTTCTCTTCAGGAGTGTATCCTCCCCATATGCCAAGTATGATAGCTCCAAGAAGCTCAGCTCCGATGAAGTATACAACTCCAATCTTTAGAGCAAGATAGATTCCCAAGAAGGTCATTATGACTCCTACAGATATGCCGGTTACCATGGCCCTCTTGGTGAGCGGGAACTTCGGCTTGCTAGCGATGAATGTGTAGGTCCCCAATCCTCCCGCAGCCATTACAGTTATCTCGGAGAAGAACCCGAAGATTGCTGACACGAGAAAGTAGCCTATCGCTGCTAGAAGGATGTAGAGCAGTCCCTTCTTGTCGATAGGGCCTCTTACAAGAGAAATGACCAGCAAAGCCGCCTCTATGGCAATGGCCGACAAGACATCAAGGTTGCTCCAGCGGCCCTGAAATGCCACGAGAAGAGCATAGAAGAGTCCCGTACCGAACAGCCCAGCCATCAGGGCCCTTGTCGATCTACGGAACCTTCTCAAAAAATGTCCTCCGACATGTGATGTGCCAATCCCACTCAGGTTCGCACATGGGCGACTCTGAACACATGCAGAGCCGACCTAGACGAGTCGGGTTATTTATCGTTTGTGACTTCTTGTAGGATTCTCAATACCTGCTCGGCAGTCAATCCCTCTATGAAGACGGTCTTCCCCTTGGACTTATGCCCCGATACTAGACTTACTCTCCCCCCAGAAACGCCCAGGAGTCTTGAGAGTCTTTTCAGTAGTTCCGTGTTCGCCTTTCCTTCGCGTGCAGGAGAGGTAAGGTTGACGACAAGACTCTCATCCTCCAAGCTCAATACGAGCTCTCTACTCTTTGACTTCGGCCGGGCTGTGATTCTGATGAATGTTCCCTCTTTATTCTCCCAAACAGCATGCCGAAACATGAGACTGAACATCCATCCTTCCATATGAGTCTGTTTCACCTGTTTTCGAAGGCTGTCAAGAATTCCTTTTTATGGATACACTGTTCCTAGTCTTCCAGAGACCGTGCTGAATAACGGAGTGAATCAAACATGAGCGATCCTGTTATGGATGCCTACACACAATGCTACAACGCAAGCGGACAGATGGTACAAGCATTCGGAGTAATTACTGCTAGCGGGCAGGTTCTATGGCAATCTCAGAACTGGAACCTGGTGGAAGATGCCCCTCAGCTTGGCAGGGCGGTCAGTACTGGAGCCAGCTCAGTCGTACAGAATCAGGTTAAGTACTCCACACTGCGGACCACTCCTGACAGCCTGGTTGCTCGGAATGTGCAGGGCAATGGGCTTCTCGTGCTTGCTAAGATTGAGGGCGACAAGTTTGTCGTTGCTTGGGCTGCTGCAGAGGCACAGCCTGACGGAACCTATGTTGATGTCGACAGGGCAGCGAAGTCGCTCAAGGGCAAAATCTAGCACAATGGAACTAGAAGATCAGCGGGTAGACGTGTCATCAACAGTTCTACCCCTTAAAATCGCGGGTCTCCTTTCACTGGTACCATGGTGTTGAAGAGATGGATGCGACCATAGACAACGAGTGGAGAATGCTCTACGCCAACAATCCGAAGATTCAGGCATTCGCAGTTCTCAAAGATGGAGAGGTAATCTGGGTAACTGAGAACTTCCATGGTTTGGTCGATTCAGCTTCTGATCTGGCTGAGGCCACTACGTCTATGAGAGAGAAGATTGAGATCAACAGTGTGGCATACAAGAGAGTGGCTTCTAGTCCTGAAACCCTCATCGCCACTGCCGACAACAATCAAGGGCACCTCCTTATGGCGCTGGTTGAGGGCAGCATCTGGGTCGTCGCTTGGGCGACACATGATTCCATTCCGGAACTCACAGTCTTGGACCTGAGCAAGACAGCAGTTCAACTTATACACCGGCTTTAGCCGATATGCCTTTAATGCGCAAAGAATAAGTGGCTATCTTGGACTGTCTAGCCACTTCTGGCAGAGGCAGACTCCAATGGCTCTAACGGCGTTTATTTTGGTCAAAGTTGAGGGCATGACGAATCGAGAAGTGCTAGAGCAGATTATCGCCCTTGAAGAAACTGAGGAAGCCTACATCATATTTGGTGCGTTTGATATCATAGTGAAGGCCCTCTTCAAGAGCAATGAGGACATGAGTGCGTATGTTGTGGAGAAGCTGAGGGGCATCGATGGAGTGGGTGAAACTCAGACCAATGTCTGCGCAACTTGTGACTGACCATCAAGGAGCTAGAGAGCAATTAGCACAACTCTAGGATATCTTGTCCTATGACGTTGCTTCCATGGCTGCAATGAATCTCTGCACCTGTGAAAGAACCGCAGTTATGACTTGTCGCTGTAGAATTGCAATCAAAGGTACTCGAACAACTAGTGCCCATGGTTTCATCTGAGCAGAATGAGTTCCAAACATCCCAATGCTCTCTGAATTATCTGCTATGACAATCCCCATCTGGGTTGGATTCCAGCCCGCGTCCACAATGGCGACATCTTCTATTACCGTGCTCATCTGCTCTATGAGTCCAGTCGGACCAATGCCCTCAACGTTTGTCATTTCTAGGTAATGAGTAAACTCCTTCCACTCTTCCATGTTTGCTCCGGCTGTGAAGAGCTGAATGTTCACGTTTCTTCTCTTTGCCTCTGCTAGGGCCGGACGTGCAGCGCTTAGAACTGCTGGGTTGAGTGTGGCTATGAATACTTCTTTCTGAGCCTCTCCAATGATTCCACGCATTTCCATCTTGATTTGGTCCTGCCCCTCTACAGTATATACCAGCTCTCTGCTCTCAGTATTCCTCTCCTGCTCAATGGTCTCTAGTGCCTTCATTACAACACTCCCGGACTGTTGCAACTTCTCAATAAGGTAGGGAATGGCGTCCTTAGGTGGATACGACTTGAACTCTGTGGGATCGCTGCCAAGCACTCGTCTCACAAGACCTCTGTCCTCAAGCGAGTAGAGAACATCGTATACCTTGCTTCTTGGCACGCCAGAATGGTCTGCTACGGCTCTTGCCGTACTCTGCCCCAATGTAACAAGGGCCTTGTAGGCCTTTGCTTCGTTAAGGTGGAGTCCTAGGCTTCTTAGTTCTGATATGATTTCATCGCCTGGCATTCCGCACACTTATGAAGCCAATATCACTCAAGTCTTTTCAATGCCTTGTCACTTTAGAGGTGACAAGATGGTCTAGATAGAATCATCAGAATCAAGAATGTCTTGAGCTTGAATCAAGCGGTCCATCAGGAGTTGCCCCTTGTCGGTCAAGCAGAGATATGGGCTATTCTGCCCGCCTCGAAACCTATACACAAGTCCCAGCTCCAAGAGCCTATCTCTAATCTCGTCAAAGGCTATACCTTCTTGGGGAATCTTCTCTATCAAGTCCCTCTCGAACCTATCTCCCCACTTCAGTTCCATCAGGATACCCCAGACGCTAGGCTGAAGTATGAAATCCAAACTCATTTCGTCATCGGGACTGGAACATTGGCGAACCGATATGAATCAGTCGATGTAACTCCTAGGGTGACACGAATTTCATATCGGTCGTCTGCATTGTACTACTTGGGTGTTATCTTGCCCTCAATGATTGAAATCTCCAACTTGACTTACACGTACGGCGGGGATCTGAAAGCACTGGAGGACCTCTCCTTTGCTGTCGAGAAAGGAGAGATTGTCGCTCTCCTCGGCCCGAACGGTGCGGGCAAGTCAACAACTGTCAAGCTGATTACGGGCATTCTTCGGCCAATCTACGGCAATGTGAAAGTGGCCAGCTTTGAAGTGTCTGAGAATCTCGATGAGGTGAGAAAGAGAATTGGATTCATGCCTCAGGAGACTGCGCTCTATCCTGACCTCACCGCACTAGAGGCTCTTGAGTATCATGCTGACTTGTATGGTGTCCCCAATGATGAGGTCGACGTGAGAGTCGCCAAGATGCTAGAGCTAGCGGGGCTGACTGATAGGAAGGATGATCTAGTGAAGACATATTCCGGGGGAATGAAAAGAAGGCTTGCACTTGTGAGGTCTATCCTACACGATTCGGAGCTGCTAATTCTTGATGAGATGTCACTTGGAGTCGACGTCCAGAGTCGCAACCTGATTTGGAATCAGGTCCGTAAATTGAAACAAGAGGGTCGTACAGTACTATTCTGTACGAACTACATGGACGAGGCTGAGGCACTTGCTGATAGGGTGATTGTGCTAGATCAGGGACAATTGGTTGCAGAGGGCACACCAGACGAGCTGAGGCGCCGATATGTTGGTGAATATCTGATTGAAGTGCTCATCGATGGGCTTGACTCAGAACAGGGGGCCTCTTGGCTCAATGAATGCCTTGGAATGGAGATTGAGAAAGTTTCTGATCCGCTCAATGGCGGCCCAAGGACGGCCTGGATAAAGAGCAAGTCGGGCCACTCAGACCTACCAGTGGTTATCGAACGGCTATCACAGAAGGATCTGAAAGTGGTTCAGGTTGCACTCCGTGAACCATCTCTGGGTGACGTCTTCCTGGCCATCACCGGTTCAAAGCTGAGGGACTAGAGTTGCTTAGAGAGATGAAAGCCATAGTCAAGAAGGACTTCAAGCAGGCAAGACGTGACCCACGATTCATCGCCCCAAGTCTGATAGTTCCGTTTGTTCTTGCTCTTGTGTACACAATCCTATGGGTCCAGGTCGGCGGTGGGGAGTCATTCGTGTGCGGACTTGTAGTTGAGGATCAGTCTTCTCAGGCTGAAGAAATGGCTGATATTCTTGAGAACATGGTTTCGACGACCAATCACACCTGGTTTAAGACAACAAGATACGACTCAGAAACAGCAGCACAGATGTTTCAAGACAACCTGCTAATCGCTTACATTTTGATACCTGACGGATTCGGATTGAATGTTAGTACGGGGAATGAAGCCACCGTTGTCATCTATGTTGCCAACTACAATGATGACGTTGTCAAGAACTACGTGCACCGCATTGAGGCTGGTGTGCTTCTCTACAACCAAGGCGCAGTATACCCCCACTTTGACCAGTCTGATGCCCCCGTTTCACTTGAGGAGACCCTCGCTCGGCCAATGACACCTTCGAATACCGCCTACATGTATGCAGTTGCCATAATCCTCTCGCTAATCGTCTGTTCTGTGACAGGCCAGGGACTGTCAACAGCCACCGAATATGAAACGCAGGCCATCTACGACCTGCTAAACTCGCCAACTAGTAGACTAGCCATCGTGATTGGGCGGACCATATCTGCCATTCCACGCTCTTATCTCTTATTATGCTCCTGACAATCTTGTCTCTCGCTCCAATTGGTGAGCTCATCGGGACAAGGACAAAGAACCGAGAACTTGCAATACTAGGATCCGTTCTCTTCAGCGTTATTGGTTTCCTTGCTGGTGGGGGATTGGCCCCAATTGGCCTGATGCCGCTTGAACTAAGGCTAGTTTCACTATTGCTACCCACTACTCACGTCTTAGGTCTCTGGACTCGAGTGTTCTTCCTTGACACTGTCACAGGCATCCTGCCTAGCATCGTTGCTCTCTTGGTGACGTGGCTTGTTCTGACTGCAGTTGTCTCAACACTCATGAAGAGGGAGGTGGAGCATACTTGAGCAACTTCGTGAGAGTATTCAAGGCCTCATTAGTCAAGGAAACAAAGACTTGGTTTCGGAACAAGTCAAGGCTGGTATTCATCGTTGCTTTCCCCTTGCTGTACTACAGTGCGTTTCTTCTTCTCATGGGTGGAGTCTATGCTGGACCTGGAGTTGATGCCGCTCTTGTGGTCCAAGAGGACAGTCCCGGTGAATTCACCAATGGCCTGATCGAGATCTTGGGAGAACCAGACGAGATTCCCCCAAGCTTGAACCTCATTAGAATGGACTCAGAATCCGCTAGCGTCAGCTTTCAAAACGGAGACATTTACCTGGTGATAACCATACCAGATGGATTTGAAGCGGCACTTACCAACAATGAGTCTATCAGCATACAGCTTCTAGTCAACAACGCGCATGAGGACATGACGAAGAATCTGCGAATGCCTGTGATAAGGAAGTTAGACATCTTCTATCAGACTTACCTACCTGATCGGACTAACAGCACATTTGAAGTCGAGTTACTGAACCCGTACACACCGCCAAGACTCGCCTACATGGCTTGGACTGTGACAATCTTTGGGATCTCATTTGCTGGACTCTATCTGGCAAGCTCGGCAACCGCTAGTGAGTTCGAACATGAGACTTTGGAAGAGATCACTCTGTCGAACCAGTCGTTGCATGCCGTATATGCTGGCAAGATGTTCAGTGCGGTCATTCTAAGCTACCTCTCAATACCGGTAGTATTCCTCTTAGGATTGGCAGCGTACCGAGTGTGGCCCATGGGAAACCTTCTCGTCTATATAGCTATGACCCTTCTTCTGTCAACCTTCTGCTCCGGAATCGGCGTGATTCTTGGAGCTATCTTCCGCAACTCGGTGTACGTGGTCCCGGTGGCCGCCCTTGGTGCTCTCTTCTATTGGCTCACTGGAGGGGGAATCGCGCCTCTCGAAATGGCCGGCATTGGTTTCGTGACGGCAAATGAGTATCTTCCCTTCTCCAATGCCTATCGTACGCTCATTGAGATGTTCATTCAAGGAACATACAGCACGTTGGTAATCGACCTCTCCATTGTGGGGGTGTTTGCCGTTGCGTCGGTCTTGATATCACCTATAATTGCAGATCGACTGAGCGAGGTGGACTTTGGGAAACGGCTGGAACAGTTCCGTAGAAGACGACGAGGTCACCCTCTCATGGGTGAACCTATGGCGTAGACTCCATCCGAGAACTCAATGCTCTCCTTTGCTCCTCTGACCATCCGCCAAGAGTGACCTGTTTCCTTGAGGCCGCAGGCCTTGTAGACTCCAATTGCTCTTCGGCTGGTTTCTAGTACACCTGCCCTAATCTCAAGACCTCCTGCCTGTACTGCGAAATCCTGCAGGACAATCTTTGCGAATTCGGTATGGTCTGACATTATCCAAGGTGCCAATCGAACATGACCATGTCGTTCACTGCCCATGGCATACCCTGCAATATCACCCTCTACCTCAAGCACAATAGAGAATTCCGGACAAGCAGCGAGGCCGCTGGAGATAAACAGGAACCTGCTTGCACCAAAGTGCTTCCGATCAATTGCCAGTATATGCATGAGGTCTTTCCCTTCCATGGGTCTGACTCTCTGAGAAAGCTTGGGCTCAACGCGACCCGCAAGCCTCAGAGACCTACAGACCTTCTTGAATCCAAGACGTTCATACAGAGGAACTGCAGCGGGAACGCTGTCAAGCATCATGACATCAGTTCCCTTGTTCTTCAGGTAGTCCATTGCGTGTTCCATTAGTTCAGCACCCTTGCCTTGTCCTCGAAACTCGTCGACGACAATGAGATTGCCTATGGATGCAAACGGTCCGTACGAAAGGGCGCACACCATGCCAATTGGGACTCCATCCGCTTCTCCGACAAAGTTGCCATGGGGGTCGAAAAGGAGCAACTCTTCAAAGTCTCTCTTGATGCTGCTCCACCCCACTGCCTCAGTCAAGCTGACTGCAAATCCCAGATCAGCTGTTGTCATCTCCCTGATTTCCAAGGACCACTTTCTCCTTTGAGATTTCCACAAGCAGGTCTACAGGGGACCTGAAAAGTCTCTCCTTGGTCATGATATGGTCGATGAAGTACTACTCGACCGTTTCAGGAGCAATGTATAAGTCATTCTCACTGTTGCTCACTTGGAATATCAAGAAGCCGACTACTGACATCAAAGCGGCGTAGAGCATGATTGGCACGTAGTCGGGCCAAATTGAATAGAGCACGGCAGCCATGACTGGGCCAAGGACCATGGAGATGGACATGGTAGAAGTGAGCAGTCCTGACGCGGTTGATCTGTCCTCATTGCGTTCTGTTACATACTTCAGTGCACCAACATATAGACACGCCCACGCAAAACCCAGAAGAAACTGTGATGGGATTATCTCCACTATGTTGGTAGCGAGGGTGAACCAGAAGAAGGTGACAGCCGAAGATAGCATGCCCACCTTGATCAGAAGCCTATAGTCGATCCGGTCAGTCAATGCAACCATGACGACGACCTGTGCGATTGAGTTGCTTGCCTGCACCACGGCGACCATAAAGGGGTTTCCTCCAAGGTCCGTGAGAAAGAGAGGCCAGAGAGTCCAGATTGCTGACGCACTACTGTGACGTGTTAACACCGCGAGGTAAACGGACCAGTTGCGTTTGAGAGTTGCTAGCGGGAAGCGTGGAACATACACCACAGGTCTCTCGAGGCGTGGTAGTGTCATGGCTGTTCCAAACGCGACCGCCAAGAAGATTGACGACATGAGAAACGCATAGTATATGTTGAATCCCGCCGCGAAGCCTGCAAGTAGAGTACCTGCCCCCCATCCAACAGCACCAAAGGATGCGAATCTTCCCATCTTCATCTCGGATTCATAGGCGTGGGCCGCAAGAGCACCTGGATAGATACCGACTGAAAAACCTCCAACTACCCTGACTATGAACAGGACCTCTGGAGTATTCGCCAGTAGAAGAAATCCGAAGCTTGCCGTAGAAACCAAGAAGCCGGTCCTGACAACAATCCGCCTACCATAGATATCCCCTGCTCTCCCGAAGATGTAGCTGGAAAAAAAGGAGGCTGCCGCATAGGCGCCCACGAGAAGGCTTACAAAGAGCTCGTCAGCACCCAGAGTGTCTCTTGCCAGAATGGGGATGTATGTGAATGCGGAGAGCATGGCTGCCCCCGACATCATCTGGATTGTTTCAGTCTTCAAAAGGCGGTCACTTGAATTTCGAGCCCAAGTGCCCTCCTTTTAATCGTATTGCAGGTCGCAAGGCTGTGTGGATGCATCGCTGCGAGCAAAGGCTTTTCTAACTATGATTCTATCATGAGCATGAGAATGGGTGGTCGTAAACAGGTATGGTCTCTCCTCGGGTCAAATTCATAGCAATCACGATAGATGAGCTGCTCCTGGTTCCCTTAGTCATTGCCATAGTCTACTACTTGGCTCCAGAATGGACTATTCCCGTCGCATTGATAATGGTGATAGGAGCTGCCATATTCGTCGCAGGAAAGTACTATCTCGTCTACGACTCTCTGCTAGAGGGATCCTACATGGTTTATGATCTTGAGGGGATGACAGGAAAGGTCATCGGTACGGTCACAAGCAGCTCGGGTAAAATCAAAGTTGGAGCCGAGATTTGGGATGCGCGCTGCAAGGACGGTGAGATTCCAATTGGTACTATGGTGCGTATTCTCGCTAGGGAGAGCATGACAGTACATGTTGAAGCAATCAGGACGCAGAATGACTAGACACCATGCTCCTACATCATGCTGATTCCATCAAGAAGGATGACACAAGTCGAATCGTGGACTCAACATCATCCATGGTCAGTGTTTCAAAGCTGCTGTGCGAGTATCTGCATGGGACCCCAACTGTGGCTGCAAGCTGCCCCTGCAATATCATCTGGGATCCATCAGTCGCATAGTTGTGATAGACTGCTCTTTGTATGGAGATGCCGTTCTTCTCGGCCGTTTCTATGAGTTGCATGTTGAGTTTGTGCGAGTAGTGCACCTGGCTGTCCTTTACCACTATCACTGGTCCTTTTCCTAGCGCGACACCAGCCTCTCCAGATGTGCCCGGGTAATCATCGGCTAGGCCCACCTCTAGGATGATTGCACCATCGATCTCTAGGTTCTTCGCCACAGCCGCTGCACCTTTTGCCCCGAGTTCTTCCATTACTGTTGACACGAACGTTACGGTAGGCCGTTGGCTTTTCTCAATCTTCGATAGATTCTCAGCAATCAGAATCATCATTGTGAGACCAACACGGTCATCGAAGGACTTACCTACCAAGTTCTTGCCTACCTTGGTGAGACTCGCATCGTATATGGCTGGGGTCCCTATTTGTATGCCCATCTCATGTATCTCTTCCTTTGAGGTGGCCCCAGCGTCCAAGAACACCTCTTCGTAACTTGGAAGCCTCTTCTTGCCCTCGGCACCAGCAATGTGTGCTGTCTTAACACAGAACGTGCCAGGAACAAGACCCTTCTCAGTCATTATTGAAACACGCTGGCCCGGAAG
Source organism: Candidatus Thorarchaeota archaeon SMTZ1-83 (assembly GCA_001563325.1). Next base: position 20,783 of record LRSK01000146.1, on the reverse strand, counting down.
AAGTCTTAGATCAGGCATGTACCCTGTTGTGTTCCATTTCACTTGAAGGAACCCTGATGGATCAATATTGCTGATTAGAAAACCCACTTCATCCGCGTGCGACATAAGCGCATAATGTGGTTTTGTACCTTCTAGAGTAGCAACCAGATTCCCGATCTTGTCTTGTTGAACAGTGAAACCGATACTCGTAAAGTACTCCTGAACCTTGCGCTGAACAGACTCTTCGCGGCCCACAGGTCCTGGAGTTTCACTTAGTTCCTTCAACAGCTGGAATACTCTATCTTTCATTGTGCTCCTGAGAACTCCTGGGCTTGGTCTACTTAAGGAATCCCCCCAATTGTCCTCGGGGCTTTTGATTGTGAGGGTCTATCTTCGTCGTCTGTATACTACAAGGGCAATCACAATTACTACCCCCACGACAACCCCTACTACAACAATCATTTCAACAGGGATTGGGAGTATCGTTGAGTTCAATCCTTGAGCATAATAGATGTCCATCTCACCATCGCGCGCATCGCTCCATGCCACATGAGGAACTTCATTCTCGTCTAGTTGAATTCCCAGGTATTCTCCGGGTCTCGTGAACGAGCTAGCTGTTAGATCGTCAGCAATGGGGATTTCGCGTGAGAAGACTGGATTGTTTCTCCCTGCCCCTGTGAATTCCAGCGTTCGATATAACGGTAGATACGTGTTGTTCCTTTCATCATAGTATGCGATATGCAATCGTCCTGTAGGCCCTATCACTGCATCAGGATTCCATTGATTTCCAGTGGTTTCCTCATTGATCTGCGTTCGTGAACTCCAAGTTTCTCCGGAGTCATCCGAATAGCACAGATAGACATCCCATGAGTGGTCGTCAGGCTCATACAAATCAGACCATAGGAGATAGAGTCGGTCGGAATTATCGAATCTCAGTACAGGCAGTGTGGTCTTTCCTGGTCTTCCACCGGGGGCTGTGGCCGCAGAATGGTTGCCGCCTGTGTCAATCGCTCTTGGGCCGTCCCATGTTATGCCGCCATCAGCACTTCTTGACAGGAATATCGCCCCTTGTGTGTACGTACTATCAAGCCAAGTCCATGCGACAAAGAGCCCACCTGTGCTATTCTGCGCAACAAATGGCCCAACATATCCTGGATCCTCATCAATGACCGACATCTCCTGGAAAGTAGTTCCCCCGTCAGTTGATCGTGTGAATCGCACAGTTGCGTTTCCATCTTCAGCATCCACGTTGACATCATCGTAGACTACGTACACCGTGCCATCATCGCTGACCATCATCGTTTCCTTGTCTGCAAAGTATGTCCCATTGGATGCCCTTGCAGTAGTCCATGTGCTGCCGTAGTCTTCACTCTTGGCGACCGTTATCTGTGTGAAGAAGTCCGGGTTGCTCGTGTTCAGAAAATAGTCTGGCTCAAACTCCAAGTATGCGTAGTATATGGTACCGTCGTGCCAGTACAGCCAAGGATCTGACTGTTGAGTGAACTCTCCGCCAAACATCGGCATATCGAGGGGTTCTGTCCATGTTGTTCCTCCATCTACTGACTTCACGATACTCACCCTTAACCCGGGGCCGTTATGCAGGTCTGAATTCTTCCATCCTGCGAAGATCGTGCCATTGTCACTAATTGCTACCGATACCTCAACATGGTGGGCATATTGTGAGTCGTCTGTGGACAAGAGAAAGTTGGACGAGAACGCCACAATCCCCCCCTCTTCCTGACTCGATGTCGCGTGTCCAGTGATGACCAGATGTGCTGATGTCAGGAGCAGAATGATGGATAGCGTGCATCTTACTTTGGATGCTGTGAGAGTCTCCATTCTCAGATTCGACCTCCGCAACACACATCGAGCACGTCCTACAAGGGGAAGCGGCCTCGGTATTATTCTTTGGTTTCACGCTCCCTGCCTTCGAGATTGGGGTCATTCAATTGGTCATGTAGTGTAAAACTAACAGACCTCCGCTAATACCGGGGCAGTACCTGTGCATATATTGGCGAGTTGTAACAGTACAGTATGGCTCTTGAAGAGATTCTTCTAGGTCTAGCCATTGGTCTACTCGTTGCCGTCATTGTCTACCTAGCAATGAGTTGGCGGATTAAGCATCGAATTGCTATGGTAGAAGCAGAGTTCAGGACTCTGTGGGCTGAACAAGAGGGTGACATAAGAAGGGATGCCAGTAAGCGTAGTCGCTATGTGCTAAAGGGCAAGATTGCCGAGCACATGGTTCCCTTGTTGAGCGATATCTTCAGTTATAATCCTGCAGATGCGCGGTTCATCGGCGCACCCATTGACTACTTGATATTCGATGGTTACACCGCCATCAAGGATGGCAACTCGGACCTTCCAATCACTGTCATTCTGGCTGATGTGAAAACGGGTGAGGCTCGTCTTAGCAGAACGGAACGAAGGATCAGGGAGGCTGTTGAGGCTGGGAGGGTCAAGTGGGAGACGATTCGACTCGACTTCTGAAGATTCCGACGTCTTTCTCGCTGCATTCTAAGGCTGAGTGTTAAATGACGTTCCGCCAGACTTACATTGCGAGAATGATGTGTGAGCATCGTTGTATCTGAGGTGTTTGCGAGCGCGATGTTTGACATGTTTGAGCATAGACCCGGAGAATTGTGGGGTTCTGCCCTGCCTGAAACCAGGGAGAGCCTAGAGGCAATTGTGGATGCGGGAATCAAAGTGATGATATCCCTAGAATCAAGGTTCGGATTCCCAGACCTCACCGGATTCGAGCTTGAGCAGCATAATATTGACATTCCAGACTTCGGCATACCTACCACAGACAACGTGCGTGAGTTTGTAAAGGTAGTCAAAGACTCGCTAGACCAAGGCAAGCCTGTCCTTGTTCATTGTCTGGCCGGGTGCGGAAGGACTGGAACCATGTTGGCCCTGGCTGAAGTCTATCTGTATGACTCAATCGATGGTCGGACTGCGATTGAACGAGTCCGCGAATCTCGTCCATGTGCCATTGAAACAGACGGACAGGAAGAGGTTATCATCAAACATGCGAGAAATCCTATAGCAGACTTGAAGCCGAAATAACAGAAGAAGTCAAGGCTCAGACTACACGGCAGGGGCGTCGCAGAAACAATCCATCATCAATGCCCGGATGACGGCGTCATTCACAAGGCCCTCATCAGGGATGCCTTCTAGGACCACGTTGCAGATTCGTATCGTGGGGAGGCTTGTCACCACATCGTTACATCCGGTGCCTTTGTCCTCGCCCCTGTCTACGTCAATCTTACAGATCACTCCTTCAGACACTCCGAATTGAGAGATGGCCTCACCAAGAATCTCTTTTGCGACATCGCAGAATAGACAGGCTTTCCCAGTGTATAGGATTATGCATGCGCTTCTTCCGCATGCCGTCCTTCTGAGGCTATTTGATATCTGCATGGAGTGTGCCACGTCCATTCTACATCAGGTTATAATATAACATATTTAGTTATTATAAATCCTCGTATATCATAATATTCTCATTGAATCAAACCCAGATGGCATTTTCCTGCACTTCTGCGCATACTACAGTTGTCTTCTCAAGGCAATAAACCCGCATGTTACTCCGAGAATACAGAGTCCGGTTGTATGTCCTCTGGGAATCTGACATTCAGACATCGAACCGATTGACCGAAGCACATTGCGGAGGAGTCTTATTGAGATACTATTCAACTACGCCCATGTCCGAAACATATGAAGTGGTTCCAAAGTCCGAAACTGATTCTAGGGTATCAAGGCTGCAGAGCCTGCTTACTGATAAGGGGCTTAACGGAGCACTACTCATGTCAGTGGCTGAGTTATACTACTACTCGGGAATCGGAAGTCCTGGCGCGGTGTATGTCCCATCGGAAGGCGACCCGGTTCGCTTCTCAGAACGCAATCTAGATCTTGTCAAGACCCACTCTCCACTCACTGACATCCGACCCCTAGGTAGAATGTCAATGCTCTTTGAGAATCTTAAGGTCGAATCAGAAGCACAAATAGTGGTCGAAGGAGATGTCTTGCCATTCTCCCTCGTAACATTCCTCCAGTCCAAGGCCAAGGAAACTCGCCTTGTCGATGGAAGCAACCTGTTCAGACAGATTCGATCAGTGAAATCGGACTACGAGATCGAACTGATGGAGAGAGCTGCTGTTCTTGTTGACGAATCGTTTGAGTTCTGTACAGAAATCGCCAATCCGGATATGACAGAAGTAGAGCTAGCACTCAGACTCGACTCATGGATGGTCGAGAGAGGCCACGCCGGCTTCATAACCACCAGGTCTTTCAACATGGCGATGGTGCAGTACTCCTACGTGGTTTCGAGTGGGGGCTCTACTCTGAACACGTATTTCACACCGATATCGGGTCAGGGTCTCTCTCTCAAGTACACCTTTGGGTCCACACGGAAGAAACTTGGTAGGAACCGCCCGTTTATCGTTGACACCGTTGGCAACTGTCAGGGATATCTTTCAGACACCACGCGGACGTTTGTCTGCGGGCAGTTCATTCCTGAGATTCGTGACCAACTCGATGCTCTGTCACAGATCAAGCAGCTCATCACCAACTCGATGAAGCCTGGGAAAAGCTTGGGTAAGCTATATCGTGAAGTGATGAATCTTAGCGAGGAGCTGAGTATCCATGAGAACTTCATGGGTACTAACTCTGACAAGGTTGCCTTTCTTGGTCACGGGGTCGGTCTGGAGTTGGACGAACTGCCTGTCTTCTATTCAAAGGGTCCCAATCTCTCTCCTGGAAACACACTCGCGTCTGAACCCAAAATCATCATCCCAGGAGAGATCTTGTTGGGCATTGAAGACACGTACGCCATCACAGAAGAGGGTCACAAGATTCTCTCAAGCGCCCCCACAACTTTCGAGATCTGATTTCATATCCCAGGAGAAGATACCGGAAAGTCCGAAACAGCACGGTTGCGTGGAGTCAAGCCTTTCTGCCCTTATGATAATCACTGATCTCAGCATGATTCGGAACAAGCACTGGAAGCCGAGCCATAGCTAGGTTTGCACCGGTATCTCACCGCCTGAGTATCTAGTTCGCTTCTCATAGCTTCGACCCTAGGCGGCTACCGAAATCCAATGCATTCGAAGATTCATTCTCTGCTAGTGGCCCCTTTCTGTCATCAACAAGGGCCGAGAAGCCCTCTACAATCAACGACAATCCGGGCACCTTCTTCCTGATTACAGCTTCAAGCCTCTCCAGTGCCACGCCCTTGTTGCCGCCTGTATACGTTTCGAAGGCCGCTCCGACCTTGCCCTCCAGACCGACAATGGCAACGCGGTCTAGGAACTTGAGCATATTCCTAGCAGGCTCCTGATTGTGATTCGGACATCCAAAGAGAATCACGTCGTATCCTGCAAGGTCATCTGTGTGGTGCACTTCCCCCGTCTTCATGACTTCACATTCTATGTTGCCTGTCTGTGTCAGGCCTTCAGCAATGGCCTCTGCAACCTTCTTCGTGTTTCCATAGATGCTCTCAAATACAATGATTGCTCTCTTCAATGAATTACTCTCCATTTTCATCATGTTCGCCTGAGCGCTGAGATAGCTCGAGCTGTCGCTTCGTATGTCTTCTCCAAATCTTCATCTGAATGAGAGAAGGACAATGCACCTAGTCCATGATAACCAAAGACGCCGTTCTCCATTAGGAATCCCTGAAAGCGATCCAGCTTCTCGTTGTCAATTGCCTCGCCAAGAACCGAGCCTCTGAGCACTTCATCTTTGAGTTTTCCCTTGAGTACATTGATGAACATCACTGACCCTACGCCTGTCGCAATCGCATCAAAGTCCTCCTCATCAAAGAGTCTGTTGAGTCGTTTGCGGAACTCGTCGCCACGGGTGTTCAGAAACTCGTACTTACGACTCAACTTCGCAAGCTGTCCTAGAGTTGCAATCCCCGCCACCATTGCCAAGGGATGGCTCGAGAATGTGCCGCCACCTACCCAGCGCCCACCCGGAGTGCCAGGTGCGGCCAGAGTCATGACGTCCTCGCGTCCTCCATAGACGCCGAGGTGCATTCCTCCTCCTGCTATTTTCCCAAGCGTCAGTAGGTCCGGTTCTACTCCATAGACCTCCTTCCCAGCAGACCCAAATAACATTCGAAAACCGGTGATGATCTCATCAAATATGAGTAGAACCCCTCTCGACTCCGTTTCCTCTCTCAAGTACCTCAGGAAGTCCTGCTCTGGGGGGAGACCTCCACCTGCTCCCAAGACTGGCTCGATGACGACCGCAGCTAGGTCTTTCCCGTGGTTCTTGATTACTGAGTCCACGCTTTTACGATCGTTGAATTCAAAGGTCACTCCATCAAAGAATGGATGGTCTGAGAATGGGTGACTGATGTGATAGCCCAGCGAATCGTTACCACCATGCCATCCACCCCATGCCTTGGCGACTTTCTTTCTCTTTGTGAATAGACGTGCTAGTCTCACAGCATACATCGTTGCTTCACTACCAGTGCTACAAAATCGCATCTTGGCAAGGGTAGGGATTGCCTTCTGGATTATCTCTCCAAGAACCACCTGATGCTCATTCAGGGCGCCTAGATGACATCCATTCGGAAGCTGCTGCTCGATTGCCTTCCTCACATCGGAATTGTTGTGGCCGAGAATCTGAGCATAGTGTGTCATCCACCAGTCTATGTACTGGTTTCCATCCACGTCCCAGATGTGACTGCCTTCCCCTCTTACCATGTACGGCGGGTAGGCTCCGCACCTATCCATGGCGAAAGTTCTGAGATTGTGATTGATTCCGCCTGGAAACACACGACACGCGCGTTCGAACAACTTCTCTGAGCCCGGAGTCGACTTCTTGTAGGCTTCTAGCATCTTATATCACCACTTCACGAAGACATCTGATTCTTGCCTATCTCCATACTCTTTCTGTATTGTGCGGGGCGGGTAGGTCTTTCATGGTCTTTAGGCCCGGCTCAGATTGGGCAACAATCGGTATCATGTTCACAACCATAGCCACAGTTCCCAAATCGCCGTGCACTCCTCCCTGGACACGCTGCACTAGGTCTGGATACCCCTTGAGTCTAATCTCATCATATTCAGGAGACGCCTCTGCATAAGCGCAAAAGTCTAGAGTGACAAGTGTCTTCCCTGATTTGTTGCCAACGCCCCTGCTCTTGAGCCCCAGGACACCGCCTTTCTCAACAGTAGTATAGGGGGTCACGACCTCTCTGTCAGCAACAACCGGCTCTACCGGGAGTTCCTCAACATGATCAAGTCCAAGATTCAGAGCATCTCCAACCATCCTAATTGATTCGTCCAGTCCTACGTGTCCTGTTATCACACCTTCATCAATGGACTTTATGAACTCATTCTGTGACATACCTGTTCCAATCTTCTTCTGGAACGAAGCACGCCGGTGACTTGAGTTGATCACACGAGTGACCTCGATGCTCTCCACTCTCTGCATCGGCGATGACAGCACAATGGGTAGAAGATCCATCAAGTACCCGGGATTGATTCCTGTGCCCAACACGGTCTTTCCACTTTCCCTTGCGAGGGCATCCAGCTCTTCTGCCAGTTTCGGATGACGACTGAATGGATATGAGAGCTGTTCGCAGATTGAAACGACATCCATTCCTCCACGAAGGCATGCGGCTACTGTCGGCATAACTCTCTCCAAGTCTGACACTGTTGCAACCACTGCGACATCTATTGAGGGGCTGTCAGATGATCCGATGGCTTCGTCTAGACTACTTTGAATTGGAGTTCGTGTCTTAGAATCCAATCCTAGAATTTCCTCTACGTACTGGCCCTGAAGATTGGGGTCTACATCTACAAGACCAACAAGCTCCAGGTTCTCGCGTTCAATGATTGCCTGTGCTATGGTCCTCCCAATCGTACCAAAACCGACTTGAAGCACTCTGAATGGCTCGGGCACAATATCTACCTCGATTTCCACGAGAAGCATCTCCCCCACTTGAATGATTTGCTGGAAACAGAGTCGCGCCAGAGCTGTTCCACATGCTCGCATCTCTGTGAATCTCTATTGCGCAGTTCCGAAGTAGTATATTAGGAACTGTAGAAGAAGTACATGGTATACCATATGCGACTTTCCAATGGGGTATACCAGGTTGTGTCCAAGACTATGATACGAGTTAGGTAGACTTTGATGCACGACGAGCGACTCACATGGCAGTCCAGAGTATTCATCTTTGAAGTTGGACTCAACATCCGTTCTTTCACCGTCCATTCACAGGAACCTAGCTAGGGTTCTTTCTGAATTGAAGGCTGAAAGCAGAGCTTGGCCGATTACACTGAGATTCATGTTCTACTCTAGCAGCAGTGCTGCTGCCTTCAACAACAAGACCTTTAGCACATGTTTAATCCGCTCATCTGGGGCCCGAATTGACAGAAACCAGCAATCTAGAAACCCAAGTAGCAAAGGTGCGAGTCGAGCAATCGGTGAAAGATGGAATAATCACCGCCCTTAACCTCTTGGGAGGTATGGACAGATACGTGCAGTCAGGAGACGTAGTGACTATCAAACCAAACCTGAATACTGCAGATCCATACCCTGCCTCCAGCGATCCGGAGTTCATTCAAGCGCTTGGAGAAGCAATCTTGGATGCAGGCGCATCCAGAATCAAGATTGTCGAGTCTTCGATGTTCAGATTGAAGACAAGGGAAGTTGCTCAAAAGATCGGACTTCTGGAAGTCGCTGAGAAGCTTGGAGCAGAAGTTTCCTTCCTTGAGGAGGCCCAGTGGATTGAACAGGTCCTGCCGAAGGGGAAGCACATGAAGCGTGCCCACATCGGAGAGGCGATGACTTCCTGTGAGAAGTTGGTAGTTGCGCCATGTCTGAAGACACACCGATTTGCGCGATTCACGGGCACTATGAAGCTATTCGTAGGTGTGATTAAGGGTTCAGATCGAATCAAGATGCATTCACGAAAACTGGAAGAGAAGATTGCTGACCTCGCCTCGTACTTCCAACCTGACCTAGTCGTGATGGATGCAAGAAAGGTCTTCGTTACCGGAGGGCCGGCGAGTGGGCAACTTGAATCTCCGGGGTACATTCTGGCAGGGACTGACATGGTCGCTGTCGACGTTGAGGGTGTTAGAATTCTTCAGAGCTATGAGGCGAAGAATCGACTCAACATGCCTGTTTGGGAGATTCCCCAAATCAAACACGCCGTGAGCATAGGTCTAGGGGCAAGCAGCGACTCCGATATCTCAGTTATTCATAACTAGCACTTAGGCAAGCGCTCTGTGGCTGTCAGTCGCTCTGGCAAGCTGAAGATGTATTGCGAGTTACTATTTAACTTCAGAGAAGTATAGCCTTCCTGCACCCGGAAAAATGCAGACAAACTACAAGATTGGACAAGTCTGGCGTTCGGCCCTAGTCACACGTGCATCAACTTTTCCGGGCTGTACATCCGTCTGATCTCATATGACTGATTGCAATTACCAACCAAGAAACCCCAGTGCCACGCCGTTCCTCAGAAGGGCAGTAAGCAACTCTGCAACCAAACCCTCTGGTGCGCATTGCAGGGGCCCAGGGTTCTTACCAAGTGGACCATGGTAGAACTCCAACACTTGAGTGGCGTTTTTGGTCACTCAAGCCTTCCATTTTTCCATCAGATGCAGTATCTGTGGTCAGAATCTCTCTGGATCTGTCGAAAGAGTTTCTCGCGGAAAAGCAGCCTGTTTGAAGGCACGGGGAGCTACGTACAGATTCTCCTGCAGAAGTAGCAGCCTGACATGATAACTACAATGAACAGTAGGATTATCAATAGTAATCCTATTGTGCCAACGAAACCCTGCAGTGTTGACCACCTTCTACTGCGAACTACGAAGACCTCTATAAGTAATACGTCACAGGCCACTCATCACTCGCATTCTCAGACTACGGCTTCTCAAACCTAACAGCTACTGACTCTATACTTGAACCTCTCACATTTGGATCCAATGTGCCCAGATCATGCTTAGCAGACTCAACCAGATGACGAACCTCTCTGGGCTCAAACCCCATTATCCTAGTCATAGTGGCGTCGACAGATGCTGGTCCATACCCTAGTATTAAGGCATCAAGCCGCCTGGTTGTGGGGCCATTCCATCCTTCAATCCCAACTCTTGCGTCAACTATTGAGAGGTCTGGCCTAATCAGGCGAGCTAAGTCGACAATCACATCATCGATCCGCGAATGATAGAACGACTGATCCTTTCTTGGAAGAACGCCGAATAGGTTCTTGAGAACTCCAGTGATGAAGGTCAAGTAATGTGTCTTGGCCGCAGCTACTGAGATGAAGTATCCGGATCCTGCTATCAAATCGGGCAGTTCAGGATTAGTGAAGTAATCTCCCTCAAAGGATGTTGATGTAAGCCGGGATTCACTCAAGTTGACCAAGGATACATCGAATCCTGCACGCTGCATCCTGCTTGCAAGGCGTGTATAGCCAAACTTCTCGAATGCGTCTCCAGTTGTCTTGCTCTGACTGTCTGATTCTATTATTCTAATCGAAAGATTACCATTCTCCTTAAGGACTAGGTCCAGTAGTGCTTCAACCACTTCTACTCTAGTCACAGAGTAGCCTGTGTTGTCTGATATTGTGCATATGTTGGGTTTTACAAGTACCGGTGACCTAAGCTCTCCGAACCCGCCTATCAGCTCAAGGCCTTGCTCAAGCGACTCTCCAATGTCTTTCTTGTGCTTTACGAGTGCGACCGAGTCCACGGACGTATCCCTCAGAGTCCATCAAAAGGACAATCCACCTTAAAACTCTGGCATGGTTCACTCCAAAAAGGGGCGAATTCAAACCTTAACCGCTATCGTACAACCTTCTCCCAAGGGGAGTATTGTGCTTTCTACTTCGCCCTGAACTAGCATCCTATTGAACTTGTCAATGCCCTCAAAGGACTCATTCCACTCTTCCTCCGCCCTCGTGACTGGCCAGAGTGTATCGTCAACAAGAAGAAGCCCGCCCTTCTTCAGAATCCTCAAGCAGTCCTTCAACATCAGAGGATATCCGCGTTTTGTCGAGTCTTGGAAGACCACATCATAGCTCTCTGATTCGATTTTTGGCAGTATCTCATATGCATCGCCAATTACAATCTCAATATTGTCAGCTACACCCTCTGTTTCAAAGACCCTTCTTGCAACCTTAGCAACCTCGGGGTCCATCTCAAGAGTTGTAACCAACCCTCCGAATTCTTTCACCGCCAAAGCCATTGATGTGGTGGAGAATCCTATGTTCATACCAATCTCTAGAATCTTCTTGGGCCTAGTAATCTTGAGAAGAAGCTTGAACAATCTGGCTATTTCGTCCTCAATGATCGGCCCTTCCAGTCCGGCTCTCTCAACATACTCTCTGGCACTGGGCTTGTCTCTATCTTGATAGATCTCGGCGATGTACCCTGTAGCCTTCTTCAAGTCAATCTCGTACATAGTCAGAGTGATGACCTCTGAGTGCTATCTTTCTTGTGGAATGTACTTGAGATTGATTCTCCAGTCTTGTGAGGCTTTAAGTGGAATATTCGTCTTAGACGTCTAGGAGTGGAAATGTGTAAGTCCGGTGTTCGCACACCGTATGGTGTTCGGTATGGTCCAAACCTTCTTGGTGTGACGGTGGTTGTACTTCTCTTTGCAGTTGTCGCAATTCTCGTCATGTATCAGATGCTTCCGGAATCGTTTGGTGCCATCAGGTCTGCGCTGATTCCGATTGCTCTCGCGTTGCTTGTAGTCATTCTCATTCTCTATAACAGGCATGACGGACACGCGTTCGGGTTTGCAGTCTAGCAACTGCAGACTAGAGAAGTGCTTCACACTGACTACTTTGTCTTCTGGTCAACCTTTTTCAGTTCTACAATAGGAGCGAATCTGAATCGCACCTCAGGCATGTAATGGCGCACTATTTTCACGAGGTGCTCAGGATTGTCGGTTTCCACCAGCTGGAAACCTTCAGGACCGTCAACCATTGAGTAGTTCTTTGAGATGAACTTGGCATTTTCTTCAGGATTATTCTTCACTTCTTCCCTGAATTGCTTGAGTTTGTCCATCACTGTGTTGTGATCAGCGGAATCATATTCCCAGAACATTATGTACTCCATCGTCCAGTCTCCCATGAAATCCGCAAGTCAATTACATTCCTGGGATAAGAGAGTTCTGCTACAGCTCATCTGTGAATCTCGACTCGCAAGTGAATTCTCCTACTTCCGCTACCACGTTTCTTGCTGGTTTCGAAATCTAGTTATCAGCCGAACCGGGCACTTCACCTGGTTGACGGTTCAGGAATGAGTAACTAGATTGGCCGTTCGGCAGTCATAACCACAGCCTCAAAAGACGAAAAGAGGATGCAGATGTCATGAGAAGTCGTAACACATTCGCAAGTCTGTTCTTCGCCGCTGGACTAATGCTGGTTCTTCTTGTGTCAGCTCAAGTCGGTCCGAGCGCCGCTGCAGTCCAATGGTCTGACGATTTCGCAGACGGAAACTATGATGGATGGAGTGTAGTCAGTTCAGAGTGGTCAGCTGCTGACAATCTGCTAGAGGTTGTGGGTGGCACTCCGGTTGGCTGCGATCTGTGTGTAATTCCAGGTATAATCTATCATGAGAGACAGTGACATCAGGAACATGGAGCTTTGATATTGAATACGATCTCAACTCAACCGAGGAGGCCGCCGTTCCAAAGATATTCTTCATGAGCTCGGACCCCGAGAACTGGAATGGTTACTGCGTGGAGATACAGCCTGTGATATCAGGAGAGTCGATGTTTGCCGCCTTCAGACTACTTAGGGGCACCACCACACCTGGGATAGTAGGCACAGACTACGCAATCCTTGGCTCATTTGACGTCGATGAGGGAGAACAAGGTAGCAAACATATCGATGTGACACGTACTAGGGCAGGGCAAATCACTATCTGGATAGATGGCACTCAAGTGATTCAAGCCACAGATAATGTCATAGATGCAGAGTCCTGTGAGTACTTTGTTGTGTTCATGAACAACAACTGGACAATCGATAACGTCGTCGTAGATGACTCACTCACTGTCGGTCAGATTCCACTGGAGCTGATTGTAGTGGGTGCGGGGGCGGCAGCTATCATCATTGTTGTGGGCGTGTTTCTCAGAATCAAGAGGGGATGACCCCTCACTGGTGCAGATATTGGTGTGCTTCTTACTTCAGAGGCACATAGGCACTGCTCTTTGTGGCACCTATACCTGGGCTTCCGTGTCTGACTGGTTTATTCGTGACAGAGAATTCTCCCAGTACATGTCCAATCATCTGAGGGAGTATCTTCACCCTCACGAAGTCCTTGCCGTTATGCACGCCAATGGTGAGGTCGACCATCTCAGGTAGTATGACCATGTCGCGGCAGTGGGTCTTCACAATGACATCCTTCCCCTTCCGTGCCTGCTTTCTAGCCGCTCTTAGCTTCATGAGGAGCTTCTTCTGTCTTGGTGGAAGTCCCCGCTTGAGAGTCCTTCTGCGGCGTGTGGGGAGTAGCTCGATGAGTGAGTCCATGTTCATCTGAGCAAGATCAGTAAGCTTGTGACCCCGATACATCGGTTCGCCTTTACTCGACATTAGATCACCAAGGATGGTATACGGAGTGGGTCATGACCACTCAGAACGTGGCTCTGTCCAGGTGGAGTGAATTTAAGGTTATCCATCTGGATTCCCCTCTTCCCATGGTGCGTTGATCACATTCCCTTCTTCGTCCATGTAACCTGCCTTCTTCATGGCATCTGGAATCCACGTCAGAGCCCCCTCAATTCCTGGGTCTCTTACTAGTGCAAGCCGTGCGAGGTCAATGGCCTTCTCCCAGTTCTCCAGTTCATAGTTGATCTCGGCCATGTGAAGAAGCGCCAAAGGAAGTCTATCCTCAATCTCCAAGGCGGCCTCGAAAGACTCCAGTGCCTTAGCCAAGAGGCCAAGGTTACGTTGACACACTCCCTTGTTGAATATGGCAACCGGATCCCTCGGGTTGAGTTCCGCAGCTTTCTCAAGGAGCACCAGTGCTTCCTGCGTATTCGGTGAATCTAGAGTTGGCTCCTTCTGGACCTGAACCAAAGCGACTGCCAATGACACCATCGCATTTACGTCATTAGGGTGCTTGCCAAGGAACTTTCTAAGTTTCCCTGATGCCTCCTCTGTCCTACCCTCCGAGAGAAGCCTTGCAGCCTCTTGGTATTCCTTGTCCTTTTTGCGTCCGAAGAGTGGCATTGCCGCAACCCTACGTCGCTCTCTCGTTAGCGCTCTTAAGTCGTTGCCTGGACGCAAATCGCAGCTGTGACGCACATTTGACGGAGCATCAAAATCCATGGGGCCAAAGCAAGGTTGAAGCAGCCTGACCGACAATCCCGTCGATTCCTGAGAGGTACTCAAGGAGGCGGCCGCACTCTGCGTCACCCATCTCACGGAAGTCCATGAACCTCTCAATCTCCTGCTTCACAATTCTCAAGAAGATGTCTTCAGTTTCTGCTGGAACGGCTGTATCCGCTACCCGTACTGCACTTGCTAGTGATTCGAGGTTCTTTAGAAGGTATTTCAGCGGCTCTATTTTCCTAGAGCTGAATGGGTTTCTGAATCTAATAACAATTGCCGCCAGTAGCAACCCGATTGCAGCAGAGACTGCCGCTGCAGAAGGGATGTGTACTGCGAAGTAGTAAGCTATGCCTTGTTCCGCCGCAGCGAAACCGAGCACCAATTCATAGACGAGAAGCACAGCAAGTGAGTAGTCAACAACTGTGAGTAGACTCCACCTGATTGACAGAGTACGCAACAATGAGTCGCGTTCTTCTAGTTGTACTTTCGAAAGCTCATTATCTTGGGGATATATGATTGGAAGCCGCCATGCTCTTTCTAGGGCTCTGCTACTCTGCTTGGTACTATAGTAGATTAGGATGAGCAGTAAGAAGAACAGGAAGAGACGGACGTTTGTGAGGAAATCAACGTCAGAAGACTGCAACAAGCGCATCCCTGATGCTGTAGAAGCGTGTAGAATATCAATCTGGTGCTCTACGCGTTAATCTTGACCATCTCAACAGTCCGGAGGAATGCCCACAGAAAGATTGCTCAATCCGAATCTCTTTAAACTGAATAGACTCGCGACTTTGAGTATGTCGCAAGCCATGGAAGAAGCCCCAATTGAGATTTCTGAGCAGAAGAAACGCGTGAAATACTGGCAGGTCGACGCTCTGAAGGCATTTGCAATTGCACTCGTCGTCATGGATCACAGCTTGACATGGGAATTGAAGAGTGCTATTGGAGGTGTGTTCTGGGAGCGGACGGCCATCCCGATCTTCATGATTGTGATGGGTTTCAACATGGGCCTCTCCTTTAAGAATAGAGGTGCCACTACCTTGAGGGAGCTATACTCCTGGAGGTACTTCAAATCCAAGATTGAACGCTATGTGTTTCCATTCCTCCTACTGTACCTGGGTTCGTTTCTTCTTGGGGTGTACTTCAATGCCATAACTTTCAACGAATATTCATTGATAGGATGGCTGCCCTTCTGGGGCCCCGGCAACTGGTTTATCCCTGTGCTCTTCGGTTCGATTCTTGTCCTCCCGTTGATCTACAGAGGCTATCTCTCGTATCCAAAACTGACTGTCTTCCTCTGCTTCATGAGCGAGATTCTTCTCCAGTTGTTCATGTTCTACAACCTCCCCTTGGTCCTCGTTGATGGAAGTTGGCTATTCCAAAGCTATGAAGCGGCATTCTTGAGCTCGGTCATAAGAACGAGTATCTTGTTCTTGTTGCCCGGAGTTGGACTTGGCCTCTGGTTCTCAGACGATCACAATGTCAAGTCGAGGCGGAACGCTGCCATGTGGGTCGCCTTCCCACTCAGCGTGGCCTATATGGTCGCCTATCAAATCCTCGGCTACCGCGCAGAGATAATCGATGGACTCTACAGATACAGACTCATCTCTGGAGACTACACATTTCTCCTGATTCCCTATACTGCCCTGATATTTCTCTTGGCTATGAAGTATCTGCCATCAAAACCTGAAGGGCGTTTGCAGAACTTGATCAAGAGAGTCGGCAGAGCAAGCTACCACATCCTTCTCGTCCAGATACTCTACTACTCGGTATGGTACTACATGAACCCAAATTGGGCATACATAGGTTTCGGCACTGACTATCTATCCCATGTCTTGTTCTATCTCTTCAATGTAGTGATAACATTCGCCGGAGGTATACTGTGGTACGAGGCTGAGAATGCAGCGTACAAACGGGGCAAGCCGTTTTGGCGTCACAACTATGCAAGGAGGGCCGTCTATGGCACTGGTGCATTCATGTCGATAGCAGTATTGGGCATGGTGATCGAGATTGTGAGTGAACTGACCGGACTAGCAGAGTGGCAAAGGACTCATGGCCCCTTCTTTGTTCTGAACCAATGGACCGGGCCCGGGGTAGTCGCCAACATCATAGTAATCATCATCATGCTTGGTGTCTGTCTCTTCTTCATCTACAAGGCGTTCATGTCAATGGACGATGAGATTCCGCCCGAAGTGCTGAACGGAGGACCTATGCCATAGATGAGCCAGCGTCTTGGCGGATCATTTGGAGTGGCGTAAAAAGCGCCACTCACATGCGGCATTTTCGGACAACAAGAGGTAGAACGATTCCTGCTTCTTCCGAATGGTATTTCATTACCATCTGAAGACACTCGGTATATGTCCATGGCTCCTGAGGAAGCCTCAATTCACGAAACTGAGGTGACCCAGCGCAAGCACTTCCTTCAAATCGATGCGGTGAAGGTAGTTGCCATCGCCTTCGTTTTGGTTGACCACCTGCTCGCCGGGGGTCTCCATGATGCGCTTTTAGCTTCCTTTTGGGAACGATTGGCTATGCCCTTCTTCCTCATAGTCATGGGCTTCAACATGGGCCATTCTTTCAGATACACGGGTGCCACAACACTCAGAGA
This sequence comes from Candidatus Thorarchaeota archaeon SMTZ1-83, assembly GCA_001563325.1. The sequence continues at coordinate 3,897 of LRSK01000146.1, read as the reverse complement.
ACTATACTCACTGCAATACTTCTGGAAGAAGATCAAGCGTTACGTCCTCCCCTTCGTCTTGCTGTATGTTGCATCGATACTCCTGGGACTCTACTTCGATGCATTGGAGCCAAGCAGGTGGTGGTATCTGTTCTTTCTGCCTTTCTGGGGCCCTGGCAACTGGTTCATTCCCGTCCTATTCACCTCGATACTCATCTTTCCTGCAGTATACAAGGCATACACTGTGAATCCTAGGATCACAGTCGCATTGTGCTTACTCAGCGAGATCATTCTCAGTTTGGTCCTCTTCTTCAACGTCCCCCTTGTCCCAAGTGGAGGAACCTATGTCTACACCGGTTTCGATGCCATCACTTTGATGTGGGTCATTAGACTCGACATGTTATTCTATCTGCCCGCGGTAGTCTTCGGCCTATGGTTCTCAGATGGACATGACATCACACAGAAACGAAATTGGTTCATCTGGGTGACTGCTCCTCTTAGTGTCATCTACCTCTATGCATACACGTTCCTTGGCTTCCGAGTCGAGATATTCGATGGAGTCTATCTACGCAGGCTGATCTGGGGGGACTACACGCTTCTGGTCTATCCGTATGCTGCTCTCTTTATCCTGCTCGCGTTGCGGTATCTTCCGTCCGAGTCCAGCGGTTTCGTTTCAAAGTTGGTCATGAAGATTAGCAGGGCGACTTACCACATCTTTCTGTTCCAGATGATGTACTTTGCAGTCTGGTTCCAGCTGAATCCGGACTACATCTCTACTGGCTTTGGCTCTGCCCTCCATCTCTATCTTCCATTCTATCTTGTGAGCCTAGCAGTCTGTACGGTTGCTGGCATTGCGTGGTATGAAGTCGAACGGAGAATTGGCTCTGGCTGGAGATCTTGGTCAGAGTCCAGAATGAAGTGAGAGGGCCAACAGGCCCTGCCTTAGCTAGAGTAGTCTTGATTGTTCAAGTATTACTCTTCTGGCTTCGACTCAGCAACCTCTTCCTCGTCGAAGTCAAAGTCCTCGAGTGGTTCTGGAGCTGGAGTGGTCAGCATGGTCCAACCAATCCACATCGCAATCACCATTATCAAGACTGCGGCAGCCCAGACTGGTAGAATGATGAGGAACATCGGATCGGGGTTGAGGATGTCGTGTAGAAGGGTTCCTGCTCCGAACGTGTCAACTACCCACTGCTGCAATCCCGGTCCAGTCAGGCCATTCTGGAGCAAAACCAATCCCCATGTGTAGTAAATGAGGATTAAGAACGCGAAGATGAATATCAGTGCACCAAGTATCTTTTCCTTGCCCATCGACAACTACCTCAATTGGCGTTTAATGGAACTGAGACGATAACCGAAGTACATCTCATAAAAGGATTGTGGGGAACGAGAACTGGTCCAACATCAGGCTAGAAAAAACAGCGGTCTGCTGGCTAGGGAGTCCTGCTTGGGTCCCAGCTCGAACGGAAGTCTTCGTGGAGTCCATCAAGGGTGTCCATATCCTCGGGAGAGATCGAGAAGTCGAATACCTCTGCATTCTCTCTGATTCTCGCTGGATTATTGGATTTGGGAATCACTACTAGGTCATGTTGCAGGGACCAACGAATCAAGATCTGTGCTGGAGTCTTGTGGTATTTCTCTCCCATTGCAACCAGTCTGTTATCACTCAACCTTCGCCCTTTTGTCAAAGGACTATATGCCTCTATTCTGACCTCCCTAGAATGGCAGAAGTCAAGAAGCTCCTTCTGGTAGAGAAATGGATGAAACTCCACTTGGTTGATAGTTGGAGTCACGGTGCTACTGTTCAACAGCTCCTCAAGATGCCACTGCATGTAATTGCTGACACCAACCGCACGGCATTTCCCTTCGTCAAGTAGATGCTCCAGCGCCCTCCATGATTCTAGACGTAGCCGTTGCACTGGGAAATGAATCAGATAGAGGTCAACGTAGTCAAGTCCAAGTCTGTCAAGACTCGCATTAAAAGCGGCCAAAGCAGGTTCATATCCATGATCGTCATTCCAGAGCTTTGTGGTTACGAATATCTCCTCCCGGTCGATTCCACTCTCTCTAGTCGCCGCTCCAATGGTCTTCTCGTTCCCATAGAAGGCAGCAGTATCGATGTGTCGGTATCCTGCAGCCAAGGCTTCAAGGACGGCAGTCCTTGTCCTTTCTCCGTCCGAGGAGAGATAGGTGCCCAGTCCAAGCACCGGAATCTCAACACCATTGTTGAGCGTCATAGTTGTATCCATTGACAACCGCATGATTCTCATTCCATCTTGCGTTCGAAAGCATGGCAAGTGTTACTCTTATCGGTTTCTCAGATTCCTGCAATAGGATGTCTAGAAGCGATGCCAATCCGAAAGTCCTCAAGTCAACTCGCGTTGATATGACTCCTTAAAGCGCCATGCAACATTTCATCTAACAAGAATCCTCAGGTGAGGCACTTGCGCGAGAATGTCATAGAGATCGGTGTTGCGAAACTCACCCAGAGCGGTGACTATATTCTCGAAGCCTTGGTCGACGGTCCCAAGGTGATTGAAGAAGGTGGACTCACCGATGTCATTGAAAAGAATGCGTGCGTCATTGTGGAATCAAAGACTGCCGAGCTCACACCTGAAGAGAGAAACCAGTATGGTGCACGCCACCTCCTCGGACTTGCGTCTGGACACCTAGCCGAGATTGTTGCTGGACAACTGAAGAAGGGACTGTTCACAATAGGTCTTCTTCCTAGCTGTAGTGGGCTCATGGGGATGCTAGCAGGATTTCAGATGTCCGGGCCAGGCAGGAAGCCGCTCAAAGTCGGTCTTGTATGGCTTGATGCCCACGCTGATATCAACACACCTGACACCAGCCTCAGCGGACTCCTAGCAGGCATGCCAGTGGCTGTTGCCGCGGGTCTCTGTCTAGAACGACTACGACTGAAATGTGGGATGGAGCTTCCCATACCTACCGAACATGTGACCATGGTTGGAGTCAGAGATGTTGATCCTTTGGAGCAGGAGATTATCGAAGGAAGCGACATCAGGCATATCTCTGTAGACGACATAAGACATCTCAAACCGGTCATCAAGACTGAGATGAATCGGCTGGCAAGTTTGACGCACATCATCTATATTCATTTGGACGTGGATGTACTCGACCCATTGGAAGTCCCTGGCCATGGATTGCCTGTAGAGAACGGTCCTACAAGCAAGGAACTAGGAGCGGCATTTGAGGTGATGTTCACTCATCCTAAGGTGAGAGGCCTAGGCATTGCTGGGTGTCCAGTAGGAAGCGACCCAGACCAGATTACACTGAAGGCAATCTACCACCTCCTCGAACGTGCTGTAGTTGGACTAAGAAGACAGCATCGCTTCAAAGCGTGAAGTAAGGTCCAGACTATCTCTACACGCTATTTCCTCGTGCGCATTGCTTATAATGGGGGTGTCATCCCCTGCGGGCCTGTAACGTGATTGACCCCCGGAGTGTCACGCAAATGAAGATTGTAGTTCCAGTGAAACAAGTGCCGGAAGTTGCTGAAGTCAAGGTCAACGAAGAAACTGGCACGCTTATTCGTGAAGGTGTACCAAGCATTCTGAACCCGTTTGACGAATATGCTGTGGAAGAAGCCATCAAATTGCGGGATCAATATGGTGGTGAAGTAACTATCATCACTATGGGTCCACCTCAGGCGAAAGAAGCGCTTTGGAAGGCTCTGGCAATGGGGGCTGACAAAGCAGTCCACATGACAGACCGTGCTTTCGCTGGAGCCGACACTTGGGCCACGGCATACACCCTCGCTCAGCAGATTAAGAAGATGGAGTTCGACCTTATCATATGTGGCAAGCAGGCCATTGATGGGGATACCGCACAGGTTGGTCCCGAACTCGCAGAACTTCTCAGTCTTCCTCAGATTTGCTATGTGCGCCATCTCGAGAT
>LRSK01000145.1 GCA_001563325.1 Candidatus Thorarchaeota archaeon SMTZ1-83 | reverse complement strand
GGTGGATACCAAGCGTCCGAGCCAGAGAGTTCGGATTTGTCCAGACCCCCTCGCCTGATAGAAGAGCCTCCATGATGTCGAGATACGTCTGATCGATTGCGAGTCCATTGATCTTCATTTGCGGGAAGTTCTCGAAGTCTGCCCTCATAGTTTCAATCGGAGCGGCGGAATCATTCTTGACGATTGCCTTGGTGCTCAGATAGACGGCCTCAGAGGAAACGTATTCCTGACCCGGAGGTAGTGCGACCGACTCTCCGTCGATATTCTTTCATGCAGTTCAATCAACAGAGTATTGTACTCTTCATCCTTGACGAAGAAGGCCGCCCAGATGTGTGGGTCCTTCTCAATCCATGAGTTCGTCTTTCGGTTGCGGGGAAGGTTTGCCTTCTCAATAACAAGAAGAGGATATTCTGCAAACAACAAGGTAAGCGGGTGAAACGGTCGATCAATAATCCTCTTGGAGAACAGCTTCTCCAATCTTGATGCAGTTGTGTTTCGGTGTTTCTGTAGCCGCTCGGAGAGCTCGCTGATGTTGATCTCAACTCCTGTGCCGGAGCATATGAGTCGAAGTAGCTCAACGTTAAGCGAATCATCTAGTATATGAACCAAAGACAATCACTCTATTACCTCGATGTGGCTTCATGATGTACATAAGTGTCACTCTTAGCTCAACCGAACCTACCCATGTGACATACAAGTCACATAAGAAGCGCATATCTTGTACGATTTGCTTACATTTTGGTCCACTGATTATGTAATCTTCTGACACTGGGAAGTTATTTTGATGACACAAAATTATAATAGAGTGCCCGTCAAATAGTAATTGTGACACGAATGTCTGTTGTGGTGCGAAGCAGCGATTCGCCAAACAACTTGGTCGTTCGTGAAGCCTACATGAACACAGATCAATGAGATGGTAGAATGAGCGAAGTGTCAACGTTGCGGAGTCACGCATTCAAAGTAGTCCTTCCTAGAAGAATCTCAGAGCACTCTGAAAGCGACCTGAAGTTGATGCTAGTTTCCTTGAAGAACACACAAGTCGCGACTTCTGTGCACATACGGAGGATTGAGAGGGAGCTGAAGAGACGTGGATGCAGCCCGATGTTGTTAGGAAGGAGGTAGGAGGGATTTACTTGATTGCAGACAAGAAAGATAGTGAGCTCCAAACGGATGAGGAGCTGGACCCTACCGAAGTAGCTCTATTGTCAATAATAGAAGTCAGAAATGAAGGCGCCGATGGCTGCATTCTGTGCGGACTGTGTACCGATCTCTGTCCCTGGGACGCACCCATCATAATTGACAGAGTACTACATGTACGTCAGGAGAGGTGCAGAGGCTGTGGAGTCTGTGTCGCGGCCTGCCCCAAGAAGGCAATTGACATGAGAGTGTACGGGACCGAAGAGTTGCTTGATTTGATACGATACGTGTTGAGAGAGAAACGCGAGGTTGAGTATCCTCCTACAGCGTATGATCTGATTCATGAGGCAGAGGAGGCCCTATTGGCTGTTGAGAGAATCCTTTCACACAGCGAGATCGATAGCAATCTTGAAGGGGTGTTGAAGACTCTCAAGAGAATAATAGAACGCATTACAAGAACTGAAACAAGAATTCGGAGTGAAACCGCACCGGTCACCGGGGCCGTCTAAGAGCCGGGATTTCAGACTCTCACTGTCCGACCATTGCCACAGTCAGCGCTGTGTAAGTCGGAGGCATTACCTGTATCACTTGGGCCTCTGAGTGACTAGAGAACTCGCTCGAGCAATGTCAGTGCGAATTCTTCGGCCTCTTCGTCGCCTTCGTCTTCCTCATGCTTTGCCCAATCGAGGCCATAGAAGATGTCCGAGAACTCCTTCTGAAAGGCTCCAAACATGCTTTTGCACTTGTTATCCGATGCCATTGCTATGTGATGTGAAACGTGGTCAAGGAACCCGGACTCACTACTTGCATATATCGTGAAGGCCCACTGAGGCCCTTCAGAGGCATTCCGTGCTAGGCCAAGAGAGAAGGACTTGATGGCATCCCCCTGCACTTGGACCCAGAAACGAGCATTCTGCCCAATCTTGTCTAGAGCCTCAGGTGTAGCATCAAGAGCCTTCCAATCGTATACTATGACGTTGTGAGGTAACAGTCCAGAGTCTACCAGATTGGGGTGAAGCTGAGCTGGAGTTACCTCCTTGATGGGTTCTGTCGATGAACGCCAGGATATCTCCCCCGGACCTGCGTGCCAAGACACTGCAAGGTCAAACTTCCGTTCCATCCCAACTTTCTCTCCGAGATGGAGTGATTCGATATTCAAGGTGGCGGTGGTGTATCGGATGCGCTTCAGCTGCAGGTCAATCGCAGCCTGGACAACGTGATTTGTGAGTTTCTTTGCGAAGCCCTTTCCTCGATAGTCTGGGTGAACTCTGAGACCTTCCATCCATCCAGTCTTGCCGTTCTCAATGACCCTGAGGTTTGCCAGCGCTACTACATGACCATCCTGTTCGATGGCCGCAGTGTGCGAGTTCTTGTCCTCTATCCAGGCTTCAAAGGAATACGGAAGATAGTCGTGCCCTTCCCAAGTGCGCTTAGCTATCTCTAGGATGTCATCCCTATCTGATTCTCTGAGAGGTCTGATTTCTTGCATCTTGAAAACATCTTGGCTTATGGTGATTGCTTCTCATTTGAACTAGTCGCTGTTGAGAAACACTGCTGTTGGATACGCTCCCCGATTCAGGCGGAAGAGTTAACCAAGGGCCCGCCCTCTTTGCGCGCGGGTTCAGTTTCTAGGAGAGGCTTTCTATGATACTTGACGATTACGTGAGGAAATTAGACGAACAGGGTAAGCTCACAACGATTCGAAAAGCCGTTTCGAAGAACCTTGAGATAGCTGGTGTATTGAAGGCCATGGAACCGAAGCCAGTGTTCTTCACAGACGTGAAGGAGTGTGATACTAAGGTCGTGGGGAACCTATTCTGCACTAAAGAGCAGATTGCAGAGTATTTCGGAATAGGGGTCAAGGACATCATTCCAACCTTGGCAAATGCAATAGAGAATCGGAGCTCACCAGAGAAAACGAAGAGGGCTTCCTGTCAAGAAATAGTGGAAAAGAAAGTGGACCTGGATAAGCTGCCAATCCTGGTTCACAACAGGATTGAACGAGGGCCGTATATCTCCTCAAGTGTGGTTGTTTCATCAGATCCGGAGTTTGGACAGAATCTCGACTTTCATCGAGCAATGCAGATTGACAAAGACCGGATGGTCACCAGAGTTGTACGCGGTCGTCATTTCCATAAGTTCCTGGAGCGAAACGGTGAGGTAGATGTCGCCTACTGTATTGGAAACACGCCGGAGGTTCTGATTGCTGCTGCTACTTCTGTCGAGATTGGAGTAGATGAACTTGAGATTGCCAATGCCTTGGGGCCAATCAACGTAGCAAGGGCCAAGACGGTCGATCTGATGATACCAGCGGACTGCGAATTCGTGTTGGAGGGGAGAGTATTCTGGGAGGAGAGGGTCGATGAGGGCCCGTTTGTAGACACAACCGAGACCGCAGACATAGTAAGACAGGAGCCTGTCTTCGAGGTCAGGAAGATCACACACAGGAAGAACGCCATCTGGCAGGCGCTTCTTCCAGGCAGGTTGGAACACAAGATTCTGATGGGAATGCCACGAGAACCTACCGTGTTCAGGAAGATTGCAGAAAGAGGGGTAGAGGTGCTCGATGTACACATTACTCCAGGGGGCACAAGCTGGTTGCACGTCGCAGTGAAGATTAGGAAGAAGAGTGACGATGATGGAATGAGAGCAATCGAAGGTGCTTTTGAGGGGCATCGAAGTGCAAAGCATGTATGGATCTATGATGAGGATATTGACTTGTACGACGAACAGAGCCGCGAATGGGCAATGGCTACCAGATTCCAGGGACACTTGGGGATGCTAGTGAAGGATAGGGAGCCAGGGAGCTCTCTCGATCCAAGCGCAGAGCCGGGCACAAAGCTGACTACAAAGATTGGCTTTGATGCGACAAAGCCAACGGTAGCCAAGGGCAAGAACTTTGAGCGTGTTGAATTCCCAGAAATCGACCTGAGTGAATACTTCGATTATTAGCTCAAGGTGCCGTCTGTTAGCCTAGTCACCTGTTGGTGTTACGGTACTACCTTCAACCATCATGATTACCGTTCTCTCTGGTGCCCTTGTCCGATGTGTCACTCCCTTGGGCACGACAAAGCCCTGACGTGGCCCGAGCTGAACTGTCCGACCCTCTAGGTCGATAAGGAGTCTTCCGTCAATCACATAGAAGAACTCGTCCTCTCGACCATGCTTGTGCCAGTGGAACTCCCCTTTGATTACACCCAGTCTAATCACACTGTCGTTGACTTGACAGAGAGCCAGATTCTGCCACTCCTTCGTACATCCTTCTATCAATTCAGGAAAGTCGATAATCTCCTGTGGGTTGAACTGTATTGTTCCATCAATGTTATACTCTGATTCGAAGTCCATGGGTTCCCTCTCCCGGAATTGTGACAAGGCCGGGACTTGGTCGATTAGCTACCATTGTAGGAGAAGAACGCAGATAAAGCTTGAAGGAAGGAGATGTGGAACTTCTCGCAGTCCTGCAATCATTTCGAGCTATATGGCCAGAAGGCGTACACGCGCTCCCGTGTGGGTTTGTTATGGGTTGTAGCTGCCTCTCTTGCATTTCGGATTTCCATGGCCCGTTCTCTCAGTACCCCATCAAGGGTAGTGTCAAGCTCATCTTTTGACACAGATAGCCGTATTGTATCTTCTATGGAAGCTATCACATCACTTGGCACAATTATGTCGACGTCTTCCTTCACACCAATGGCTTCAAGCTTCTCTTCTATGAAGCCGCCTCCTACTATGATTGACACCCGCCCGTCAACATCGAAATCCACGTCAATTGCTCGGCCAACTTTGGCATTGTCCTTGTCAATGATATCAAGGGCTTCCAGTTCGGAGAATCTTATCTCATCCTCTGAAACCTGGGCCCTCTCTTCAGCAGTCATGAGTGAGTTTGCTGTTGTGTTTAGATGAATATGAGTATCTACCTTCTTGATTATGGTGGAGCTGAACACAGCATCATGGTCAGGCCTGAGCTTGAGGGCCTCAAGGAGCTCTTCCCATCTGGATCCCGTCATCATGAAATGTGAGAACGTCAGCTCTCCATCAAACAGAAATGTGAAGTCACCAATGCGTCCGATCTTCTTAGAAGTGGAGTCCATAACGTCTTTGTTCCTCAGCATCTTGCAGCAGAATGGTTCTGAGACCTCCATCGTATATTCACTATTGTTAACTACTGTCCGAGTTTCTTATAGGCTTTTTGGAATGTGGGACCACTCCTACTCTGCCGTTCCGAACTGCTGAAGGTGCTCCACAAGCTTGTCTACTATGTCATACGATAGACGAGGGTGCTTCTCACAGAAGGCAACACTATAGACTGTGTTTGAAGTGACGATTTTGCCCCCACTCCTGGATATTAGATCATCAAGTAGCCTCTCCCCTTGGTCGCGGATTGGTGTGACGTGCAGAACTGGCAGCCCTGATGAGAGTGGTGCCAGTCTTTGTCAGGTCATCCAGAACAATGACGTTCTTCCCAGCCACATCGAGCTCCCCATGCATGTCAATTGTGAAGGAGTCTGATCTTCGCTTACTGAACCCTGGGACATTGAATCTTCTTTGAGCCCCCTCATCAGGTGCAGTGAGTACATAGTCATCAAACCCGAAGATGGCTGCGGCATGCCCGATTAGCTCCTGTGTGATCCTGATGACTTCGTATTTTCCCTTATCAGCCAATTCTTCAACCCAAGGTACATCTACATCAGCCAGCGGTTCCACAAACCAGAGTCTGTCACATAACCTTGCTATGCTTCTCATGACCGACCGGCTGGATACTGCCTCTCCGGTACGGAAGGCCTTGTCCTGAAGTGAAAATGGCTGGTGAGTGAGTACGACGTCTATGCTACTGGGTGGACTCAATGGCTTGGTTTCGTACTCCTTGTGTCCGAGCTTCTTGACTTCCACTGGGTGTTTCAGTATATCCAGCAATAGCATGAGCTCTTGTACGCGGTCGGACGTTGAGTAGAACTCCTTCGCCGCAGGGGATGAGCCCGTACAGCTCTGAATGACCGCGACTCTCTGATTCTCAAGTTCTCTGACCTGTGCAATCCTCACGTAGAGGTCGGAGTTGGGAAAGAAGTGCGTTCCATCGAAGTTGGTGTCCGAGGAATAGACCTGATAGCCAAGCTCTTCGAACCGCTGTCTAAGATGTTCGGCACCGCTCGCCAAGAGTACTCTGAAGTCACTCATTATGTCACGCTTGGAAGTAAGCTCACATGCTCTTTATGTCGGTTTTGGCCGAATTGATGTCAAACACACGGCCCGATTCCGCTTAGATTCAACCAATAATCGTCATGAGTGTGGAAGACAAGTCATCAGTGCTCCACAGACCGATGTGAATCCATCTGACGTAGCCCTCTGCATCAATTATTATCAACGTTGGAAGGTAGCGAAGATTGAAATACTGTGCCATTTCACCGCCAGAGTCTACACCATGCAGCCAAGGCAGGCCTCTACTAGTCATGTGATTGGCTATCGCTTGTGGAGTGTCCAGTAAATCCACAGTAAGAGATACAATCCAGAGATCATCCTGAAATATCTCGTATATGTTGAGCAAATGCGATTCTTGAGTTATGCATGTAGAACACGATGTGTCCATGAGGTCAATGAGTACAACTCGCCCCATTAGTTGGTGGAGTGTCAGACTAGATTCGTTCGCCAATATCATGCTCCAATTGGGCGCCTCAATCTCAAGCTCCAGAAGGTTTCTATCCGGAGCCATGTCACCATAGGGACTGAGGCCTGATATCATAAAGCCCAGACCAAAGGCCACAATGGCGAGAACGACGGCAGCCATAGCTGTTGAACGTTGCAATGCATCGACTCCCATATTCACTATAGTTAATAGAACTGTGTCTTATAGGATTTCTGAAATGGCTTCTGTCTTCAGGTTCCGCGGAGTCTAAGCATCGGCACTATGAGAGTCCCTCTCTGTCATCTCATCTACCAGTGCTTCAAACCTCGCTCCACTATCAGATGGCTCATCATCAAACATGAACTCGTAGCCATGAGGAAGAAGGTTGTTACCCCAAGCACCATGGATTACTCGCGGAGCTGGAATGACGTTCTTGTCGGGGGAGTACTGTTGTCTTCGATCTATGATTTCAGCTATGATTAGGGCGCCTATGACAAGTGGTACGATTATCCACCACATACCACATTTCCTCCTAGATTCTGATCCGAAAGGGTATTCTCAGTCATGAATTCTCATTTCACGACTTAAGCCTTCGCCGCGAATGTGCGTGAAATCGAGGGTCTATTCGTCCTCAACTGTTTCGCGCCTGATTCTGTACACTACTTGATGTCTGTAATCAGTGCAGCCTACAGTTGTACTGCTGCCGTCGTCATCAAACCCGTCGAAGGATCCGCCGGACAACATGACAAGAATCATCGGGTACAGGACGTAGAGCGACCAAGGGCACATCTTCCCGAATTCCTCAGGATATCGATACTTATCTCCGACCTTCTGTCCTATGGAGCACTTTCCGTTCCCAGAAATATCTTCTACTTCGATTGTCACCTTGTAGGTAGGCATCCTAATCACCCGTTGCTACATGCTAGCTTGGGTAGATTGAACCCATGTAATAAAGACAATCACCAAAGCAGGTTGAAGGATTGTATGCTGCAGCCATTTCATGGATATGTTACGAATAGACTGATAATTGACTTCAGACTAGGCGTGACGACGAAGAATGAGTAGTAAGGGTTCCGACTCAACGCCGATGAATGTATGGTGCCCCATTATCCCAGTTGAGAACATGAGAGAGTTCTCTAGACAGGAAAAGGGGCTGAGGAAGATCACTGATGCATATTATGACTGGTGTGCTGCAATGAGACCTAAGCCATTAGTCGGAACCACAGTTGGAGTGTTGTTGGACCGAATTCGTATGTTGATGATAAACATGGGCATCGCTGTAGGGCAGAATCGAGAACTCGCCGAGGCGGTCCAGAAGATTGTTTCTGAGAAGCTAAGGACAGGTGCAGTACAAATTGTGTCAATGATGCCGACAGAGTCCTCAGAGAAGAAGGCAATCAAGAAGACTCTGGCGCTATTCTTTGCCCGAGTCAAGTTCACCCGCGACATCGACCCCGCAGAGGAAATACGCACATCGATGCCCGACCCTGCATCCCTAATCTCACAGCAAGAAACCAATCCCCAAGTGGATCTCATGGAGCTGAGGAGAAGTATAACCAAGAGGTCTCTGGAAGAGAGTGCGAATGTGGTCAAAAGGCTTTATGTCAGGTTGCTCAGCCCCGATCCTTGGGGAGATGAGTAGTGAGGCGATTTCATGTCAGTGAGGGCATCAGGAACGCACCATCTGGCCCTCAACCTTGCGAAACTGTGCTTCTGACCGTTTCACAACATGCCAATCGGTATGATGAAGATTGACGATAATCTCAGACTGGTTCACCTCAAGCTCGATGAAGCTTGCATCTTGAACCCCTGCCCAGCCACCGGTGGCTCCAGAAATCGTTCCCGGATTCAGGAAGAGCTTACCTTCATGTAGTTCAATAGCAGGCTTGTGTGTGTGACCATGGACTCCAACGTCTGCACCCACGTTCATCATGATGGCCCAAAACTGCTTGATGTTGCCCCGCGGTCTGAACTGTGTGCCATGTAGCAGAAGGAAAGTCAGCTTCTCAATCTCAACCCGTTCATGGATATTGAATGCTCGGCCATAGTCCATGTTGCCTTGAACTATGTAGCATTCAGGCAGTTCAGGCATGGCGGCCCTCATCTCGGCCTCTCGGACAAGGTCGCCGGTCACAAGGGCAAGATCGTAGTGAGAGTTCTGAATGTGAGCATAGAATT
>LRSK01000144.1 GCA_001563325.1 Candidatus Thorarchaeota archaeon SMTZ1-83 | reverse complement strand
CTGAGCAATCCAAGCCTCAGGTTCATATCCAAGTTCAGATAGCAATTCAACCAAGGCACTCCGATAGACAGGGATGGTCAGAAGGGTAGTGCCCTGTTTCTCAAATGCCTCCCAGAGCCGCTCTCGTATCTGTTCAATTCGCTCAGCTCGTTCCAGCAGTCCGTCCAGTTCTTTATCCAAATACTCCTCCTTAGAAAGAGGACTCAAGACAACGGGGATTACTACGTCGTCGGCAGAACGGAGTGTGAACTCAAGGGTCTTCTCTTTGAATCCTGAGGAATACACAGTTCCTTCATAGCTGCTTCTGGGTAGAGAGGCTTTCACCACACCCTTGGAATCTGACTCGGCTCTGAATACACCCAGCTCAACTATGGCCGCCTCTATCGGATTTCCTGAATCATCATGAATGTGAAACTTGACTTGGCAAAGCCCATCGGCGGCAACCACACGCGCCGGCATTCTATGCTTGACCTTCAACGTATGTTCGGGCATGCCTGACAACAGAGTCTCGATGTCCACCAGCACGGACTCCTTGGCAAAACCATCCGACACTAGAGACGATACTCCCTCTCTGACCAGTCTGCGAGCACTCCTCGCAGACAACAGACTGTGCTTCTTAGAGAGTGAACGGATTGTCTTTCTCAGGTCCACGTCGCTGTTAGCACGTTTTGCCAGAATGCCTGAAATCTTGTCCATGGCATCAGATGTTGACTGAAGAACGTCTACAAACTCGCGACGCCGTCCAACTCTTTGAGGCTCCTCCATAAGTCGCGAAGGCGGATAAAGGACCTCGTCGAGTTTCTGCCTTTGACAACCAAGTTCAGCCCGGACCTTCTCGATGTCGGCATTCAGCAATTCCTGATGTTCACGTAGGTTTCCGGAGATGCTCTCTGTTCGCCCAAGTAGACTCTTCAGACGTGCTTCGTCACGCTTGAGAGCAGACAAGCGGGCGCTCTTGGTTCTCCTGAGTTCTGCAGCCTCATCACCCTGTTTCTGCTCCAGCCGGAAGTCCAGGTTCTCGACTTCCCTCTGCAACACATCAATACGCTGCTGGAGTCGCTCTACACCTTCTGAAACCCCTGCATGACTAGACTCGATTAGATGTCTAATTCGAGAATGAACTGAATCCCGAAGCTCTGATAGCAGCCGGTCTGCAGCAGCCGCAACCCGAGAAGACTCTCGGAGTTTCTTTGAGAACTCAACAGCCTTCTTCTTCGACAGTACTTCTGGAAGTATTATTGCATAAGGTTCAATGTAGCTTCTTGATGGTCTGTCCATTGCTTCTGCGATACCTGTTGCCAAAGAACCTGACACGAGCCCTGGCATGGTGATCTCTTCTGCCCTTGTTGTCGAGGTGACAAGCCCCCTCGCCTCTCGTATGAGTTTGACCAGTTCACTAGATTCTTTCGACGACTTAACGCGATTAATGACCAAAGTGATGCCAGTATCAATGATGGGCGTAATCTCCGACGAGCTAATCCCTAGAAGCTCAATCAGAAAATGATGGTTGGGCACCGAGGACTCCACTACAAGCACGGGGTAATACGCCTTGAGTACAAATTCGAGGTCCTTTCCATTCCTATCTTCCAGGGCACGAAGCAACATCACGGCGAGCGCAAAGTCCTCAGGAACAGCTTGTTCCATGGGAGGGCCTCCTGCAAGCTGAAGACTGCGGGAGGCAGTAAAGGGTACTATGAGAACTTCACTCTCCAAGTCCATCGGCGCCCACTGGTTTCGATTTCTGAAGAAATGCTTTTCATCCTTTCTAGCTCATGAAATAGGGCGTAAGAGTTAGCGCCTTGACAAGATTGCTGGCGGAGGCGCCACCGATGAAACGAAATAGCCCAGTTCTCGACCCCTATTGCCTACATTGTGGAAAGTATAAGGGAGTCGGTTACTGTTCGGATTCCACCTGTAAGGGGGCATTGGTTCCAGAATACAGCGGGGAATTGATAGCGGGTTCAAGAATCATCTCTTCTCAAAGGATGCAATCTCCCTCCTGCAGAGTCTGCAGGGGGCCAGCCTCTATCGAGTGCCGGAGATGCGGTAGCGGATATTGCGAACAGCATGCGGGGAACGCCAGTGAATCAGTCATGTCCGGCCTCAAGCATCATATCGGAATCTGCATCATCTGCCATGAACTTGTCTGTGAGGACTGTTGGATTCTAGATGAGAATGAGCACATCACATGCCTAGATCATTTGGAAGAAGAATAGCCAAATAGCGGGCTGTGTGGATCAGGGTATACATGATGGTCACACATTTATGTGGAGATTGCAAAGCCGTGATGGGAGCGTCAGATGCCAGAAGCCGCGTTTGTTGTACAATTAGATGATTATCACGGGTTCGTTGTCAAGAAGCGATATCCTTCTACTCTTACTCTCACAGAGAAAGCACTAAACCTGGTGTTCTATGAACATCAGAAGGGAGTGGAGGAGATACAGGAGCTAGAAGTCGAGGGAATGAGAATCGCCTCCTTCACAGCGGATGCATACCCAGGCTGGACTGTTGGTTTTGTGCTTGGCTCTGACGAAGTATTGGACAGCATCTCCAAAGAAATCTCGGGAATGGGACGTTTCATGCTTGAACTGATGAGTCAGGATCCGGAATCCGTCGACATTGCAGAGATTCTGGAGAAGAAGAGTACAATGCCCTCGCTGGCGGAGGAACAGCTTTGTGCCCAGATTTACCTGACTCCATCGAGTGCTCTTCTACTTGAACGGCTACACACTGAGGTTGTTGAAAGCACCGCGAAGCTATCCATGTGGCTTAAGAGTCAAGTACAGGCAGACTCCGTGGACCTGGTGGAGGCAATAACTCCACTGATGGACTCGGGCTTGGTCAAAGTGGAGATGGTCGGCAAGACCCTAGAAACGGCGTTTTTGTTGAAGGACTTGTTCGCATATCGCGCGCCTCCCGCAGAGTCGTTTTCTAAGGCCGAGGTGGCGGCCCCAGGAGTTGCCGCTGAGTACAGAGAGTATATCTCCAAGTTCTTCTCGCCTGAGCCTCCTGCAGTTGGTTACAACCCTACTCTGCCAATTGACGATCCCAATTCACCAATCCTTGAAGATAGAGAGAAGATCTCCAAGATAATCTCAAACACGGTACAATATGAGGTTCTCAAGAGCCTGAGAGAAAGGCCACGAAGTGTAAGCGAAATCTCGGAGCACACTGCCTTCCCCGAAAGGGTAATTCAGAATGCACTTTGGGCCATGGAGGCGGAAAGGATAGCAGCTCATTTTGAGAAGCAGGATGTCTGGGTGCTCATAACAGATCCAAGAATGGAGGTCTTCTTCCCTGAGTATGTATTGCCAGTACTCACGAGAAAGCTTGAAGAGAGGAAAGTAAACTCAGATACAGCAAGAAGATATTTGGAGCTGCTTATTCAGACTTGGAGTGAGTAAGTTGATCAGAAGTGTCTACATTCTGGGCCAAGAGGACGATGTGGTTTTCTCCAAGGAGTATGCTAGGAGTGAGTCCAAGTCAGATCTAGTTGAGTTCCTTGTGAATTTGGCCCAATTCCTGAAGAGCGTAGACCTAGAAGGTCAGACCGAGTTCATGAACGTTTCAATTTCACGGATATTCTACGCACAGAGAGACATGTTCACATTTGTGTTCATTGCTGACAAGGCTGATGACACAGTGCAGATCGAAGATAAGATGACTCAGCTTGTTGATACTTTCATGAACGAATTCGCCAATCTCGCCACCGCGAAGCAGCCCCTCGATGGCTTTGACGCCAAGGTCGATGAGATTGCTGTAACGATGGTGAAGGTGGCCATTCTAGGATTTGCAGGCGTTGGAAAGACAACCACCCTCCACCTACTCAGGGGTGAAACCCTCCCATTGGTTCACGATCCCACTATTGGTGTCAGTATCAAACGATTGCCCGAAGAAGTTCAGAATGCCAATATCGTGCTATGGGACCTCGCAGGACAATCCAGGTTCTCAATCCTCTGGGCCAAGATGATTGCCAACGCACAGGTTGTGGTCATTGTCACAGATAGCACACTTGAGAATGTCCTAAGGAGCAAGAAGCTTGTTTCTTTGGTCAAGGAAGAAGTTCCTGAGGCGAAGGTCATCGGAATTGCAAACAAGCAAGACCTGCCGACTGCTCTCACACCGGAGAGAGTGGGGCAAATTCTTGCAATTCCAACCTACGAGCTGGTCGCTATTGACATATCCTATAGAGACCGCCTGATTCAGATCATCAGGAAGGCCATTTTGGAGGGCAAGGCCGAGACCAGGGCCGCATAGCCCGTTCCGGCTCATTGTTGGAGCCTTGGAATATCGTTGAGATTGGTAGTATCCACCACGGCAAAGGTTAAGAACCAAGCCCCTGCTCTATCCATAGAATTGGCAATGCCAAGGTGACATTTCATGGCCTTTGATATAGGTGAATTGACGGAGAAGCTAAAGGAAATCGAAACATTTGCCAAGAAGGTGTCTGAAACAAAGAAGATTGCCGATGACTTGGCGGCTAATCTTGCCAACATGAAATCGGCTATCAACAAGACAATAAACGATAGCTTCACAGAGATTGCCACACAGATTGATACTCTCAGAAAGAACATGGAACAGATGGAGAGCGTGCAGACGACTGCACCAGTTGCGCCAGAAGCGGCACCAACTCCGGAGGCCGCCCCTGCACCAGCTGCGGAGGCTGCGCCTGCTGCTGAACCCGTCTTCGAACCTGCACCAGAACCAGCTGCTGAACTCGCGGCCGAAGCCGCAGCGGAGGCACCAGCTGAAGGGAGTGATCAGCTTGACTTCTTGCTCCAGCAGAAGGATAGACTGAAGGCTTCACTCACTGATCTGCGGTTCGACTACATGAGAGGATATATTCCAGAGGATGACTACAAGACAAAAGAGGCTGAGCTCGATTCTCAGCTAGAAGAAGTCGATCGTCAGATTGCAGGTATGAAGTAGCAACTCTACAATCTGTAATCTCAAGGCCACAATCAGGTGCGACCGTGAACCTGTGAGTGGCCTAAGGTTCATTTTTGAAGCTAGAACACATTTCTGAAGCACGCGAACGACTGTCCAGAGTCAGGTCTATGTAGCCTTCTTCTTTGTAGTCTTCTTGGCCGTTTCTTTCTTGGCAGGAGCTTTCTTTGTGGTCTTTTTCGGTTCGGCCTTCTTCGCGGTCTTTTTCTCCGTGGACTTCTTTGGCTTGGCCTTCTCCGCGGGCTCCTTCTTGGTCACTTTCTTAGGCTTCGCTTCCTTGGCAGGGGCCTTCTTCTTTACGGTCTTCTTGGGTTCGGCCTTTTTCGCGGGAGTCTTTCTTGTGACCTTCTTTGGCTTCTTCTCTTCCTTGGGCTCAGCAGGTGGCTCCGGAGCAGCAGGAGGTTCAGCTTCCAAGGGCTCAACGACTATTTCTGGGAGCTTCGGTCTGGCCTTCTCCTTCTTCTCACCGACCTCTCTGCGTTGTCTGGCAATGCGCCCAGGCTTCACAATGCCTACTCCGTCATCAGCAGATGCAGCAATCAGCTGAGCATCCATCTCCTCAGTTATGACAGCAGTCTTTGGAACTGATGAAGCCACTTTCTCAAGGGCATCTGCTATCATGATCGGACGGTCGGTCTGCGTCTTCTCAAGGTCAGCAGGAGTCGTGTAGGCCTCGAAGCCGCCTTCTCTTACGTAGGGAACAAGTGTGCCGTCCGCCTCCCTTGCCCTCAGAATGCTCCGCGCAACGCTCATTCTAATGTTGAACCTGCTTGCCAACTCGTACTGTGTAACGGACCTTGATTTGGCCAGATACTCATCGATACCTGTTTCGACGTCTGACTTGAGAATGGCGTCCCGGACTATCTTCTCCGTCTTCTCGGCTTTCTTGCCCCATCTCTTGCGGCTGATAACAATCACTCTCCTTTTGACTGTTGAGAGGTCACGCGAAGGTTTTGGGTTTGACTTTTAAAGATGCTCATTGCTGAATGCTCATCTTCGCTCTGAAGGCCAGTATAGAGGACTTTGTGAAGGTATCTACTCATGTCCGAAATGTCGCCGATACTAATGGATGTGGCTCAACGCTTGGTTTCATACGCATATCCAGAACTGAGTCAAACCAACATTGTGGTGGGCTACGGTGGAATCGCATCATATGCCCACGTGAGGTGGGGCGGACTGAGGGAGATTCGGGTGACCTGTAGTGTCAAGTCGGAAGACTGGCCTGAGCCGGCGCTTCTTGGACTCATTTCTCATGAGCTGAGCCATCCTGCACAAGCA
>LRSK01000143.1 GCA_001563325.1 Candidatus Thorarchaeota archaeon SMTZ1-83 | reverse complement strand
GGTTGAACAAGGAGAAGCATAGAATGGCAAACGAGAATAACAATAAGACGAGCCGCAGTGCCGCGATGCGATATATGCTTGGAGGTCTGGCCAGGCATCCTGGAGCAATTGCATTCGCGTTGACATTGACGGTAATCACAACCCTGTTAGTTACAATACCCAGCGTCATTATAGGGCTAGCTATCGACGAGCTGGAACTGTCGGGTCTAAGTGCTCAGTTCACGTTCCTAGTCTGGATCATTGTCCTTTTTGGTGTCGCCTATTTGGCAATGTACTTCATTGTAGGCTACGTCTGGGCAATTGTCACGTTGAGGTGGGAACGCGACTCAAGACAAGATTTCTTCGAGGAGCTTCAAGATTTCAGCATGACCTTCCATGATGAAGTGGATAGCAAGCGTTTGCTTTCCGTAGCGATGCAGGACATCAGTTGGGTACGATTCTCATTGAATCCCGCTCTAAGGAACCTATTTGGTGCTCTCATATCGTTTGTCATCACAGGAATATACCTGATTCTGGTGGACCAGACTCCTGGCTTGACTGGCTTGGTGACAGTATTTGGCTTTCCGATTCCTGTGCTCACGATAATAATGTTGATTGGCACTCCGGTCTATCTCGCTTTCGCCTACCGTTATGCAAACGCCGTTGAGCCTGTTCGAAGACAACGCGCTGAGGACATGGAGAAGCTCACATCTATCTCGCAGGGAGTCTTCCAGGGCATTGAAGTTGTTAGAGCATTTGGTTCCGAAGACCGTGAACAAGAGAAGTTCCACGATGCGAGCAAGGCGTATGAGAAAATGGTTGCTCGAGAGGGCCAACTAGCTGCGTTCTACATTCCCGCGCTAGTCTTGACTGCAATGACCACTATAGCATTTGCCTACGTGGGTTTTGCAGTATTGTCCGGAATACTCACCGATGGCACAATGATTGCAGTGCTAGGTCTACTTCTTGCACTGGAGGGCTTGAACTACCATTTGCCATTTATGCTGCTAATGCTGCGTGGCGGTTACGTGAACGCCCAACGTATTGTGGACATCCTCAACTGGGAAGATCCATTGGAGGAGCCGTCCGAAGAGGTCACAGAGGTCGACTGGTTGGGTGACATTGTATTCGACAATGTTAGCTTTGCTTACAACACTAACAATGGGAGGAATGAGCACTATGCTCTGAAGGACTTCAATATCACGATACCTGGTGGATCCAGAGTTGCTCTCATCGGAGGACCCGGAGGTGGTAAGAGCACCATTCTGAAGCTCCTCCTGAGGCTATATGATCCTACTGAAGGTTCCGTCAGTGTTGGAGGCGTTGACCTCAGAAATGTGACAACCGAGCATGTTCGAAACATGGTCGGATTGGTCGAGCAGGACATATTCCTATTCAGAATGAGTGTTCGCGATAACATCGCCTTTGGGAGAAAAGATGCTTCAGACCTAGAGGTTATTGAAGCTGCGCGTCGTGCGCAAGCAGACGAATTCATTGTTGATATGTTAGACGGGTATGATGCAAAAGTTGGCGAAAGGGGTATGACTCTGAGCGGTGGTCAGCGTCAGCGCTTGGCAATTGCACGAGCGCTTATTCAGGATCCGAAGATCCTTCTTCTAGACGATTCAGTGAGCGCCATTGATGCCCAGACTGAGTTCTTGATGAGGAAGGCATTGGATGAGGTCATGGTCGGCCGGACAAGCATCACTGTTACACAACGGCTTCGCACACTTCTTGAGTCTGACTTGGTGCTCATAGTTGATAAAGGGAGGTTAATCGCGGCAGGGACTCATCATGAACTCATTGGGGACTCAGAGCATTATCAACGCATCTTTGAGCGTCTACCGGGAGCACAATCCCTTCTTGAAAGCATGTCTGTCAGGGGAGGTGCAGCGTAATGGGAATGAGAGGACATGGCGGCCCAAGGGGTTTGATGGGTCGAAAAGAGAAGAGGAGCCGCCCTATCCGCGTTCTGCTTGGTCGGATGATTCACTACCTTGGTCGGTTCAGGCGTATTGTAGCAATTGGTGCCGTACTATCAGTTCTAGCTACAATAGTCACTGTATTCGATCCGCTTGTGCTACAGTTGGGCATTGATTCAATTAGCCCCCTTGATCCCACTTCGTACAACACGTTGCTTCTCCTGATAGGAATCTACATTGTTTTGAGAGTCACCAGTTGGGCTCTATCAAGTGGCAATACTTGGATTCTGGCCAATGCGCAAGCAGGCTTTGTCCAGAACATCCAGGAGGACGTGTATTCCTCACTGGTGAGAGCAGACCTTTCATATCACAAAGCTGAGCAGAGTGGTAATGTTACATCACGAGTCACCTCGGATACTGTATCGCTGGGAACAGGAATTCAGGTTATGATTAGCTTCGCAAGTCAAGTTCTAATGCTAGTTGGCACATTTATCCTCCTGTTCACCACATCGCAGGTGCTAGCACTAACATCTCTAATCGTAGTGCCTGGAGTTGTCCTAATTGCCGTTCTTTTCGGCACAGTGGGTCAAAGAATTATGCTGGCATCACAACGAGCAGCCGGTGAGGTTTCCGGACAGATTGCAGAAAACCTTAGTGGAATCCATGTCGCGAAGGCATTCAATCGAGAAAAGGAACTTGCACAAGAGATGATGGAGCTCAATCAGAAGTCGTACAAGTTTGGCTTTCGATTCATGATTCTGATGAGTGCCATGCAACCTTTGGTAAGAAGCATTGGCCAGTTCGCAATTGCAGCTCTGCTTTTTGTTGGAGGAACATTGGCTGTTGGTACTTTACCCATTCTCACACCTGGACAGGTATTCCTTGGAATTATGCTGGTCAGCCGCTTCATGTGGCCTCTTCTGTCTTTGGCCATGATGTCATCTCAAGTGCAAGCATCACTGGCGGCTATGGATCGTATATCAGACGTGCTCGAATCAAAGCGGGCCATTGATGATCTGGAAGATGCCGTGTCTCTGTCAGAAACCAGTGATGGGATAACTTTCGAGAATGTCACGTTTGAATACGTGAAGGACATTCCAGTATTAAAGAATGTCAACTTCACAATCGAAGCGGGGAAGACTGTCGCAGTCGTAGGGCATACAGGAGCTGGCAAGACAACATTAGCTGCTCTAATCAATAGGTTCTATGACCCTGTAGAGGGTAACATTCTGATTGGTCACCAAAATCTACGGGAGATTACCCTGAACTCGCTGCATGGCACTGTCGCCCTCATACCTCAAGAACCATATCTGTTCGATGCATCAATAATGGACAACATCAAATATGGTCGACCCGATGCCACAGACGAGGAGATAAAGGAACTATGTGCCTTGATTGGGGCGAACGACTTCATCGAGGTCTTGGCTGATGGCTATGACGCCTGCATCTTAGAGAATGGAAAGAACCTAAGTGCAGGGCAGAGACAGATGATCACAATCGCAAGAACAATGCTTGCCAATCCTCGCATTCTCATCCTTGATGAAGCCACAAGCAGACTTGACGCATATAGTGAATCGTTAGTCCAGGATGCTCAAGCGATGCTATTCTCTGACAGGACCACTATTGTCATTGCTCACCGTCTCACCACAATTGCGAACGCCTCAAGAGTCATTGTATTTCAGGATGGGGAGATCATTGAGGATGGAACGCATGAAGAGCTGATAGCGCTAAATGGCACATTCAAGTCACTCTATGATACCTATTATGCTCATCAAGGATTTGAAGAGCTCACTGAGGAAACTGCTCGTGTCGCAATGGAGGAAGCTGCCAAAGCTGGCTTAGAGCTAGATTCTGCGCCTGTCCAAGAAGCTATGGGGCTGGGCATGGGGATGATGGCCCAAATAGGCGGACATGGTACCCCTAACCCTGAAATGATGCGGGAGATGATGGAGCAAATGACTCCAGAGATGCGCGAGGAAATGCTGAAACGTTTCGAAAGTCTACCCCCTGAGATGCGTGAGCGCATTGATAAGATGAGAAAGTTGCATGAAGAAGCCGAGTCCACGTCAGATGGAAGTGACTAGACGAGCCGATTCAGAAGTGTTCAATCCCCTTCGCCGCAGCTATCGAAGCTCCTAGGAGCAAATACCCCTCGGTACCTAGGAGCCGTCCAAATGGCTCTAGAGGTGAGAATCCGACGAAGCACCAAGCGGCGATGCGTATGAAGACTAGAGCAAGGGTCAGGAATGCAAGGAATATTGGCCATGCGAGTTTCCCTTCGCGGAAGATCCAGAGGATGAAAGCAAGTGCACACATCACTGAACCCAACCCGATGGTCAGTGGTGCGGTTGCCAAGATTTCCACGGGGTTCCGCGTCGGTGAAGCAATGACCACCACTGAGGCCACCACGGCCACAAAAGCGGTTGGAACTGCGATCAGAATCCCGACCAGCTTCGTGTCACTGGTTACACCTAGAGCATTGTTTGAGGATCTCAGATATCCTAGGACCCCTAACGCCCAAAGGAGCAGTCCTGGCAGTTGAATTAGGCCGATTATGAAGTGGAATGACTCGCTACCTTCCTGCGTTCCGACAAGACTCGCAGCTACCTCAGATATGGCAAATAGAACTAAACCAAGAGAGAAGTAGACATTCATCTGGTTGAACCTGTCTTCTTTTGCGAGGCTTTCACGGCCAAAGTGAAGCAGTCCGATTATTCCCATTAGGAACGCGGTGACCGGTGCAAGAATCGCGTTAGATAGATCGAGCAGAATGAACTGTCCCGAAGACCAAAGCAACAGAAACACTACGAGGATGAGGAATCCTACAACCAGGTATGGGATTGCACTGTATCGTCCTCGTAGTGACACTTCTCCAAGTCTCCTGCGCGTTGGTTGGAGTCCAGTCACCCATGATTTGTGTGTTTTGCTTATCAATGAATTCCGGAAGTCTACTACTATTTCACTTCCAGGGTCTCCCAGTGAATATCATATGCGGTATGTGGGAATTGCCTCTCCACATGGTTTCTCGTTCTTACGAGGATGCTGTTGACTGGGTCTGACCCCATCAGGGAACTGAGGCGTTGAACAAACTCAAGAAAGAGGACCCTAAAACCCTCACTGATTGACTCCGGAGTGATGCTACCTCTGATCGTTGCCGAGATTAGAGAGCTCTTGACCTCAACGTCAATTCCTTCTTCAAGTCCTACGTATACGAGCCATGAATGAGCCTCTTCCATCTCGCTCCTAGCTTTCAGGAAGACCCCTCTCGTAGGTTTCACTCCCAGTATGGTTGCACATCTACTAAGCAGTTCTTGGAGCACTGAAGTGTACAGAACCATCGTCGCTTGTGAAGGTGAAACCCTCTCGACTGTCCTTCGGTGAGCAAGAACTGCAATATCATCCAAGAAGCGTTTGAGGTCTGCAGTCTTTACACGCTCTGCTGCAATAGAGAGAGGTGTCTGCCCATCTAGCTCGCTCAACGCCTTTGCAGTGTCAGCGGATATTCCATCCACCTCTTCCTTTGAATGTAGTAGAGATGTGGTCTGATAGATA
>LRSK01000142.1 GCA_001563325.1 Candidatus Thorarchaeota archaeon SMTZ1-83 | reverse complement strand
TGTCGAGGATTCTCTCAAGAGGGCCGCTCTCTTGGACGAAGTCAAGGACAGTCTCGATGAACCGGCACCAAACCTCTCTGGAGGGCAACAACAGAGACTCTGTATAGCACGAGCGCTGTCAATTGATCCTCCTGTGCTATTGATGGACGAGCCGGTTTCTGCCCTCGACCCTCTCAGCGCCGGAAAGATTGAAGAGCTGATTATGAAACTTAAGCAGGAGATTACGGTAATACTCGTCACTCACAATGTTCAACAGGCATTCAGAGTGTCTGATCAGGCAGCGTTTCTCTACTTGGGCGAGTTGGTGGAGTTTGACAAGACGCGCAGAATTGCGGAAGCTCCTACGGACGAGCGGACAGAGGCTTTCATTACTGGAAGAATAGGATAGGTGAGAGAGTTGAGGACACAGCTTGAGATTCATCTAGAAGAGATAGCCAGGAAGATCAAGAAGCTTCATGAGATGTCGAGTGAAACGTTCGCACAATCTATGAAGGCCTTTGAGAATCTTGACCAAGCTCAGGCAGGAGACGTGAAGAGCCAGTCTGCCGCCATAGAAGGCATGGTAGAGAGCATCGAAGCCAATGTGTTCGAAACGATAGCTCGAAGGCAGCCGGTCGCTTCTGATCTACGGAAGCTTGCTACATACCTGCAAGTTGCTCACAGTCTGTACCGGGTGGGAAGATATGCCTACAAGATTTCTCATATCGTGAATCTCTGCGAAGGACTAGAGCACTTCAAGGAATTGGAGTCGCTTCCTTATCTTGCAGATCTTGCACAAAAGACCCTTGCAATCTCAATGAAAGGCATCCTCGAAGGTGACCTATCAGATATAGACCAGCTAGAGAAACTCGAGTCCGACAGTGACAAAGAAACTTCTGAGATGTTTGAGGAGATTGCAGATTATTTGAGAAAGAGGACAGACATTACTACAATGGCCATGTTTTACGTGATTGTGGGCAGATACTGTGAGAGAGCGGCTGATCAAGCCTTCTCAATTGCAGAGAGAGCGGTCTACATGGTGACAGGCGAAAAGAAGAAGCTGGGCCTTGCCTACAAAGGGAGTGCACCTGACGCTCCACATTAGGATTTGCGTGACCTAACAGCCCTAACAATTCGCGTGAAAGCCTCATTCACATTCTTGCCCTCGATTGCACTTGTCTGTATAAACTCCAGACCCCTCTTCTCTGTTTCCCGTTTGACGTCTTCCGGAGAGAAGATTGGGTCTAGGTCAACCTTGTTCTCGAGAACTAGGACCGGGACTTCACCGGTAGAGGAATATAGGGATTCTAACCAACCATCAATGCTTCCCAATGTTTCTGGTCGAGACCTATCGAATACGAAGAGGGCACCGCTCGCATTGGCGCAATACTGCTCGCGCATCTGACTGTAAGACTCCTGACCGGCTATGTCCCAGATGACAAGTTTGAAGACTGTATCATCGAATTCCACGGTTTTCACATGAAGGATTGCTCCGATAGTCCTGCCAATGTCAGGACTTAGACTATCGTAGACGTACCGCTGAACCAGAGACGTCTTTCCTACAGCCGACTCACCCAGCAAAATCACTTTGTAGATGAAGTCAGGGCTCGACATGGCGGCAGCACCTCACTTCTGTATGATGGAACTGCTTGTTAAGCTTACGCTTGGCAGCTAGAATCAGATAGAGGTGTCCTTATTGCGTGCGCGTTCTAGAATCTCTCGCGTTATTTGTCTGAACGCTTCCTCCACGTTGGTGTCTTCCTTTGCACTGGTACGGACAAAGGTCACCCCATACTTCTCGATTGTCTTCTCAATCTCCTTTGGATCAACCTTCGATTCGAGGTCTATCTTGTTCTCGATAAGGACCAAAGGGATGCTGTCTGTTACATCGTAGAGGCTCTTCACCCAAGTATCTATTCGAGATAGCGTTTCGGGCCGAGTGCAGTCGTAAACAAAGAAAGCTCCAGAAGCGTTCTGGTAGTAGGCCTTTCGAAGTTGAGCGAAGTCATCTTGACCGGCTATGTCCCATACGACCAGTTTCACCGCCGTTTCATCCAGCTGAACTGTCTTCACGTGAATGTCGGTGCCTATGGTGGCAAGGTAGTCTCCTTCAAAGGAATCATAGACATACCGGCCCACGAGACTAGTCTTTCCCACAGCTCCTTCTCCAAGGAATACAAGCTTGAATAGGAAGGCAACGTTCTCCGACAGGGTCCATCCGCTCCAACAGTAGCTCGTCGTTTCACGAAATGCGATGATTCTAATAACGATTTTGGGCGTTCTAGAGGTTTCAGTCTACTTGGCAATAAACATGTCTGGTACTGTCGATATTCTCAAGCTATCAGGACCAAAACCCACAAAAGTCTCACGGGCGGAACTCCAGCCAGGTGGCGACGAGTGCAGATTGGAACCTTTGCCAGACATACCGAACAAGTCAGGAACGCCATTCCGCACCAACCGGACTTCATTGACCTTCGGATGGACTTTGATTACAGCCTTGATTTCAGACA
This sequence comes from Candidatus Thorarchaeota archaeon SMTZ1-83, assembly GCA_001563325.1. The sequence continues at coordinate 2,970 of LRSK01000142.1, read as the reverse complement.
GGTGTCGAAACTGCTCTCTGACAATGGAATAGCCTGCACTCTGCACCTCCCAAGCGACCCCTGCTGGAGACCTATGGACATTCCCAGAGAGATTGTGCCCTTCATAGACATAGGGTCTGAAATCGGAGCTGAACTTGTGACATGTCACACAGCTCTCTCGACGATATTCTATACCGACCAGGAAATTGATGACTTCTTAGACTCAATTCCTCTCGCCTGTGATGCAGCACAAGAGAGGGGAGTCAACCTTGCCGTTGAAACGCTCGGGCTCTACTACACCGAATTGACACTCTTGTTCGATAGATGTGCCCAATTGGGAATCTCACTGGACATCGGACACGGTCAGATAATGGCAATAAGAAACAGAGCCAGCGACATACTGCAGTCTTTCTATGACAGAGTGAAGATGGTCAATATCCACGATAACCACGGTATGAGAATGGTTGGTGAGGTTCGTCAGCTTCGCAGGGAGAGAGAGGTATCCCGGGAAGAGATGCTCGTACTGGCAAGGAAATATGATGAGCACCTCAGTATTGGTGAGGGCTCAATAGACTTCGAGCCAATTCTAACAGAGATAAAACAGCGTTCATACAATGGCAGATTCTTGATGATGTGCAAATACCCGGAGAAATTTCCCGAGGAACGTGACAGGTTCATGAATGCATGGCTTAAGGCCTAGCCGCCCTTTGCCAATGAGTCAATCAGACGTTGGGTCTCCGAAAGACCAGTTTCATCGTTTGCCTTGGCAAACAGCCCTCTCGCAATCCGAACTATCCTTCTAGCGTCATCCGATTTGCCTTGAACAACAAGGTATCTTGCCTGCTTGAGGCGGGCCGATCCCATTGCGCTATATACTTCGGCAGGATACTCGAACAAGTCGATGTTGATGGCTTCACCACACTTCTGGCATATTGTTATGGAGTCGGTTTCAATCCTCGGACTTACGACCTCTGGCGCCGCTGGCACCTCTGCAGAAGTCACAGTTTCAGCCTTGACAACAGGTACTGTGGGAGGTGTGGAAGCTATTGGAGAGGGTGCATCCTGTTGAATCGCTGGAGTAGGAGCTGACGCTGCGTCAATATGCCTGTCTGGGGAGGCTCCAAGCGTCGGAGGAGGCTTGCCCCCAGGTGTCACGAACCCGGACTTGGTTCCAAGAAACTGCTCTTCGACTTGTTCTGGCCTTGGCACAGCAGGCGTCATCAGCTCTGCGGCCTCAGGAGGTAACGGCTCTGATCCTTCCATCATCGTAGGTGCAGGTGCCTCAGGCAATGGAGCCTCTGCCTCCATTCCTCCTGATGCCTCAAGGAGCTCCCTGACTTCACTGGCTCTAAGCATACGAGTTTCGATGACTCCCGTTCCTTCTTCTTCGATACCTACCTCCTCCGCACGAGCAAAGGCCTCTCTGGCCTTCTCTAGCTCGCTCTTTCGTCTGCCACCGGAAGCTGTGCGCATTCGGTCTTTGGCTACCTCGCTAGGCCGAACCCAACGGTCATCTGTAGTCACCCTTGCGCCTTCGGCGGGGGATGGCGTTGGGGTCTCGACGGCAGGAGCCTCAGAAACGGGTGCCTGCGGAGTCGGTTCAGCACGCTTCTTCGGCGGGGTGACCAGCGTATTGCCACATCGGATGCAATACTTGCGCGTGGGCAGGTTTGCCTTGTTGCACTTAGAGCAGACCTTCATGAGAATCAGGCTCCTCAATACTCGCTACAGCTATACACTTGACCTGATATACGTTTGCCGACGCATTCTGACAGGCTGCATCAATCTATGATGAGGAAAGACCTGCTTGTATTGAATTGGCTACGTCAACGGCCCTAGAATAGCATGATTGAAGAGAACCCCCCCTCTCGATAATACTGCAGACTGGGTCACCCCTCTTGACACGCACGCCCTTGGGGGTCCTGTCGACTGTGGTTCGATAGCGAGAGAGATCAGGTGTAATTCCATCCTTCCTCGCGAAGACAACTAGCCTGACTCCAGACTCAAAGGTGGGAGGAAGCACCGGCAGCACCCCCTCGCAGGCTAGGACATGCAATGTGGTGACCGATATCTTTCCCGCATGTTCAAGCATCTCCAACGTACCTTGGAAGCGGGGATTGACTTCCAATAGCCAAATCCTATCTTCCCTGTCTACCACGAAGTCTAGCCCGTTGGAGCCCGTAAGTCGCATGCTCTCGCAAATCCGTACTGAAGCCTCTTCTATTTGACTCCTCGCAGGCTCAGACAAGGTTGGCGGCAGGTAGTTGCCTGAGTAGACGAAGTCGCAGTTTCGTCCGGCAGAGGGCATTCCAATTAGCTGGCCTTGAACCGACAAAACCTTGGCTGAGTCACCTGTTGACAAGACACTGCAGCTTGTGTCTATTCCGCGGACATACTCTTGCACAACTATCTCTTCAACAGTTTCGTCGAACTCAATTCTCCACGATGCATCTTCCGCTTGGGTGGGGTTCATTACCAGAGTAATACCCCTGCCTCCACCGGACCTTGGAGGTCTAACCACACAGGGATAGCCAATCCTTTCGCACAGATCAAGAGCTTCGCTCACACTCTTCGCGACATGCCTTGCCGGAAACATGAGATCATGATCATTGGCAAGCTTCTCCAGTGTTGCGAAGTCACGTGATTCCCTCATTAAGCTGCTAGTATTGCCAGTAATAGGGAACCTTCTCTCCAAGGCCTTGAGAGCCCTCGTGTTGTCATCGAATCCGCTTCCAACCAAGACGTAGTCAATTTGGTCTTCTTCAACCTCATCAAGCAGATTCGCTACAAGAGTTTCACTCAGAGGTTCCTCAAGATGTGCCCTTTGCCTTTGTCTTGGTCTTGGAGTTAGCACTGTCACCCAACGTGAGGAGCACTCCGGGAGGTCTTCGTCACCCCAGTAGTCTGACACGATTACTTCTGCACCTGCTCTCTTAGCAGACATGGCAAGAGGCCGGGCATTGAATCCCAGCACGGCAACGGTCTTCCCAC
>LRSK01000141.1 GCA_001563325.1 Candidatus Thorarchaeota archaeon SMTZ1-83 | reverse complement strand
AAGGGATCAGAAACCTGAGAAAGACCGACATCTACACTCATTGCAACACCACCATATGCAAGCCCAACGTGGAGCACCTCGAGGAACTCGTTGACTTCTTGGCGGATGACTTGCAACTGTCGTACTTCAGTATGAACATGGTGATCTACACAGGAACTGCAGCCAAGCTCCGCGACGAACTTCAGGTCACATACGCTGAGATTGGTGACATAGTGAGAAGCGTAAAGAAGAGGGCCAATCACAAGGGAATCCAGTTTGTCTGGTATGCGCCGACTCCGGTCTGTCTGTTCAACCCAATTGCTCACGGGCTTGGCGCCAAGAGCTGCGCATGTTGCGATGGCTTGCTGTCGGTTGATGCAGAGGGCGGACTGCTGCCCTGCTCAAGCTTCAGCGTGGCAGTGGGGAATCTGCTTCAGGATGGCTTCGAGAAGGTCTGGTACAACAGGGCCTCGAAGTTCTGGCGCGCCAAGGATTTCGCACCGGAGGGATGCAGAGTCTGCAAGCACTTTGACTATTGTACAGGTGCTTGCCCTCTCTACTGGGATGTTCATGGTTTTGAGGAAATCAAGGACTACTGGCCAAGGAAGAGCAGAGTCGGAAGCAAGATTGATGAGATAAGGTTGAATCTGCGCCGGAGAATAAAGGGAGATCAACATGGAATAACCTAGGGTTGAGCCATGATAGCGCAGGAACGGTTTTTTAGAGATGCGCACATGGGATTCCCATGCGTGTTTCGGACCTAATGACTCCCGCGACTCTTCTAGACTACGACAGACTGAAGGCCAACATCAGGTTCATGTCAGCAAGAGCACGAGACAATGGCGTATCGCTTCGCCCCCACATAAAGACTCACAAGTGTCTTGAAATCGCAGAGCTGCAGAAGAACTTTGGAGCAGCTGGCATAGCCGCGTCAACCATTGGAGAAGCGCAGCACTTTGCCAGGAATGGATTCAAGGACATCACTCTTGCAGTGCCCATAGCACAGGACAAGATGCCAGCTATCAAGCAGCTCGCGGTACGAGCGGACCTCAAGATTCTCGTAGATCACCCTACTAGCGTGAGCCATCTTGTATCTGCTCTGAAGGGGACCAAGATGGAACTCGATGTGCTGATAAAGGTGGACTGTGCCTACGGTAGAAGCGGTGTCGATCCTAGCAAGCGTTCATCAATCAGACTGGTCGAAAGAATCAGCAAAGCCCGAAGGCTACGATTTGCAGGCCTTCTCACTCATGGCGGTCACTCGTATTCCGCAACGTCAGAAGAGGGCATAATCAAGGCCGCCGACGACGAGAGCCAGGCGGTACTTCAATTTGCGAGCCTGCTCAGAAAGGAGAATCCGAATCTGGCGCCCGAAACTATTAGCATCGGTTCCACTCCCACAATGATGGTCCGTGACGTGATTGCAGACGGCATAACAGAAGTTCGTCCTGGAAACTACGTCTTCTTCGATTATACTCAGGTGGCCTTGGGTATGTGCAGAGCCTACAACTGTGCACTTACCGTGCTGGCGAGTGTGATCGGTTCTTTCAAAGACAGGCTAGTTGTGGATGCAGGGGCCACAGCTCTGTCCATGGATGAGGGTCCCACCCACATTCATCCTGATTGTGGGTATGGCAAGGTGTTCTCGGATTATGAAGAAGGGGCTTTTGCGAAGAGTACCACAATCACTGCCCTCTCACAAGAACACGGAAAGGTAGCTATCGGGCGGGACTCACCTTTGAAGAAGGCGAAACCGGGGTCAAGATTGAGGATACTCCCCAATCACTCGTGCCTGACCGCCAATCTGACTGATGAATACTATGTCACTAGTGGAGCCGAGGTCATAGACATCTGGAATGTATATCGCCGTAGGATTGTCACTTAGTGTCTGGGACTTGCCTAGTACCATCACTTCTCAAGACGGTTCACATTGAAGTGGCCACAGTACGGGCAGTACTCTTCCTCACCCGGCAGGATTGGAAAAGGTAGTCTGGCGCCACAGTTCTTGCAGGCAGTCAGAGCTTTGGGTAGTTGCTCAACCGCTTCAGACGTGAAGGCCACTCGGGAGTTCTTGTCAATAGTCCCGCGGAACTTGCCATCTTGTGAGAGCTTTTCCAGTGCCTCAACTATTTGGTTGTCAGTAGCGTTGGTAACACTTGATATCTGATTAAAGGTCATCCTTCTCTGGGCATGAAGCAGATGGAGGAGACTCTCCTCAAGTGACACAGCACCAGGGCTGACAATCTCATTGGCTCGTCTGTCGATGTATACCAGAGGCAATCTACGCCTCGCGAGTTCCTCAGCTGCATCCATGGCGTCAATGGGAGAAACCGCAAGCTCCCGTGCTAGGGCGTCCACACCCATCCGTCCTTCACGCTGAACAATAGGTATCAGTTTCTCTGCCAAATCACCAACTCTTGCGGCTCGTGAGCCTCTAATCAGCAACCAAAGCCCGATTGCGAGCTCCGGAAGACCTAGGATTGCCCACGCGATGATGCCAGATGTGATCATTAGCTCTAGTGTGCCGCCAACATCCATCGTCGACCTATAGACGAGATAGGTCATGGCTCCACCCACAACCACCAATATCAGCCCAAGAAGCTGAGAAAGACGAGGATTCATAGAGAAAAGACTCCGTTTCACAAGTTTCAGAGGTGTCAATTATACATTGCGCACCGGTGCAGGGCCGAGGTCGACTGAGTCCACGGTGTATGACGGGGGCATCATAGGAGGGGATTTACGACAGAATGTTTTAATAAGAGAGAAAGTCATGACACCGAGTACTAGACCCTGAAAGGACGTGTAAAAGACCGTGACGATAGACCGCGAGGGTGCGACATCAGCTATCATTTTGCATTTTACTGAAGGAAAACCTGTTGAGTTTCCAGCCGAGTTTGTGGCGGACATCGGGGAGAAAGCGGCTCTGACAGTTTTGCATCACAAGGACAGGGTCATGAAGATATTCCCGGTTTCCAGCGATGACATCTACCTGCTTCGAATCGAGATTAGTGATCTCTCTAGGAACTTCTTGAAGCAGTTGAACTTCGCTTTCAACGACGCCAAGCTGAGTGACATCATCTTCACAACAGGAGTGTGTCTCAGGGGCGAGAAGTGTTACTACGAGTGCTACTTCGTACCGGACCAATTGGTAATAACACTCAAGGAGCTCGAGGACAGCCTGAAGAAGATACCTGGCGTATCAAGGGTAGTCCTACGCAAGGTAGACTAAGCACGCGTCGGCGCCACCTGGAAGCAGAGTCGTATCTCTCTGCACTTGACCGGAAATGAGGTTTCCATACATAGACTTGGTCGGACTATGTGTTGTAGACTTACGCGGCAATCTGTACTCTTGGCGTGCACTCGATTCGCTTCTTCTTTGGTCTCCAATATACCGCCCATATACCGCCGCCAGTTCTCTTCAGACACGTTTCTCGGGTCCGGGACAATTCCTTTTGGAGAAGAAGGGCGCCGAACAGGTTATTGAAGACTCGTTCCAATCTGAACACTTGGCCTTTGACGACTATCCACTTGTCGGCGTCCATTCTCATAGTGATATGTGTTGGCCATGCCTTATAATCACGCAATGGTAGAGCATGACGTCTAGGGGGTGTGAGAGTGGCCAAAACTTACCAATAGGCTCTCAGAGAGGCTATTCTCTAGCCACTAACTCTCTGTAGTTCCTCAGGTTGTCGGGAACATATTCATTCAGAAACACATCCAGGATGTAGTCAGGGTCTCGATGAATACTGTACCCCTCGAAGTACGAGAGGACGTTCCGGATATCCCTGTGAAGTAGTCTCTCCACCTTCATCATATCCGCCCATGGAGTGACCTCGTAGGCCTGTGGTACGTCGATGATCCATGGTCGTTTTTGATGCCACAAGATGTTGTACTTGCTAAGATCTCCATGAACATAGTGAGCCTCTGCGTACATCAGCAAGTAGTCATCCAAGATCTGGTCGAGGACTCTCTCAGGGTCCTCAAGCTCAACATCCTTGAGCTGGGGCGCAGGCTCCGTATCTTCTCCGATAAACCTCATGGTAAGGAAGTTGCCAACTCGACCAATGGGAGTAGGCACATGCACTCCTGCCTTGAAGCAGTTCATCAGGTAGTCAAACTCCTTGACTGCGAAGTCCTCCATCATTCCCAGTATGCAGTAAGTCCTCTTGTTTGTGGCGACTCCTTGGTATCCCTTTTTCTTCGACATCTTGTGGGAGGAATGCCAGAGGCGGTAAGCCTTGAGCACAATAGGATGCCCTCTCCACTGTGCAAGGTAGATTGATGCCTCCTTTCCGGAGTTCATTTGATAGACCACGTCTGTGACAAGGCCGAACTGGATAGCATCCTCTCTCACTGAGTCGAATGTGAGTTCCCTTATTTCAGACCCTCTACCGCTGCCTTCACCCTTTGACGAGTCGCGTTTACGAGCTAGAGCACTGCTTTTGAGGGGATTGTATTTCTCGACTCGGCTCACGTTGAGCACCAGCCAGACACAGAACCCAGCCGACCACTCTGCTTCTTGTTATTCAACTTCTTTATGCACTCTCGTTGGTTGAGCTGACACGCATCTTTCATTCATAGCACAACAGACCAAGATCAGCAGACAACCAGCCACTCGCCTTGTGGTTCGATGAGCACACCATACTCGATGCGTGGGATGAATGGCTAGCACAAAGAAGCAGCGGATGTCTATTTGACACCCTCAATACGGGTGCAGGTGTCCACTGTTAGAAATCTCAAGACCATCATTGGTAGACTGCACCTCCGTCCAATCAGACATGTCGGGCTGCTCAGGTTAGCTATATAGTGTTTGTGGTCCTAGTAGCCGTGAACTATGTCTATGACCGCTGATGGGATTCTGGTGTTGACTCGACGGAAGGATTTATCTGAAAGTCAACTCGCCGTCCTTCGGTTTCCGTCTGACAGTGGGACGGGAAGAAACTAGAGGTCTACAGATGCCCAATCCGATGAATCCGCTCATAGTGCAGTCCGACAAGTCAGTCCTGCTTGAGGTAGACAATCCTCTGTACGAAGAGGCAAGAGACTCACTTGCCAGGTTTGCCGAGCTCATCAAGTCTCCAGAATACGTTCACACATACAGAGTCACTCCTCTAAGCCTATGGAATTCTGCAGCCATGGGGATGTCTGCCAGGGAAGTCGTAGATTCCCTGGAACAATACGCCAAATACCCGATTCCCGACAATATCAAACGTGAGATTGTCGAATACATGGGGAGGTATGGTCAGCTCACACTGACAAAGGAAGGGCCTGATCTCCTTTTGGAGTGTGAAGAGGAGGACCTAGCCGAACTGATATGGGCGGCCAAGAAGGTCAGGGAATACATCGAAGAGCGCGTCGATGATCTCACATTTCTGATAGATCCAGGGAAGAGAGGTTTTCTAAAACATGCGCTTATTGAGTTGGGGCATCCTGTCGAAGACCTCGCGGGGTATGTCGAGGGAGAAGCACTACACTTCGAGATGAGAGATGTAACCCTGGGTGGAGTCGCTTGGGGTCTGCGCAGGTACCAGCAGGATGCGGCAGACACATTCTATGCGGGTGGAGGAGTTCGTGGTGGGTCTGGTGTGGTTGTTTTGCCGTGTGGTGCTGGAAAGACGATGGTGGGAATGGGGGCTATGGAGAAGCTCCAGACGTCCACACTGATACTGTGTCCAAATGTTATTGCAGTGCGGCAATGGATCGACGAGCTGCTTGACAAGACAACCCTCAAACCCGAAGACCTAGGCGAGTACACTGGTGACATGAAAGAGGTACGTCCGGTCACGGTGGCCACGTATCAGATCATGACTTGGAGAAAGTCAAGAGATGACGAGTTTGAGCACTTCAAGATCTTTGAGGCCAGGAACTGGGGCCTCATTATCTATGACGAAGTCCACCTTTTGCCAGCTCCGGTCTTCAGAGTAACAGCGACCATTCAGGCCACAAGGCGACTCGGCCTTACTGCAACATTAGTCAGAGAAGACGAAAGAGAAGAGGATGTGTTCAGCCTCATTGGCCCGAAAAGATACGACATGCCGTGGAAGTTGCTCGAAGATCAAGGGTGGATTGCCACAGCCGTTTGCTATGAAATCAGACTTGACCTTCCTGATGCCCTCAGAAGGAAGTATGCGCTGGCAGAGGATAGAAAGAAGTATAGAATAGCCGCTGAGAATCCAGATAAGCTCCCAATCATCCAAGAGCTGCTGAACTATCATCAAGCTGACAACATCTTGGTCATTGGAATGTATCTAGACCAACTCAAGATCATCGCAGATGAGGTAAAGGCTCCACTAATCACAGGCAAGACAAGCAATGCAGAGAGACAGAGGCTATACGAAGCCTTCCGGGAGGGCAAAGAGAAGATTCTTGTCGTATCGAAAGTTGCCAACTTCGCGCTGGACCTTCCTGATGCAAACGTTGCCATCCAGGTTTCTGGTACATTTGGCTCGCGACAGGAAGAGGCTCAGCGATTAGGAAGAATCCTGCGGCCGAAGGCAGATGGGAGCTTCGCCAGGTTTTACTCCTTAGTTACAAAGGACACAAGAGACATGGACTTCGCAGCAAAGCGTCAACTCTTCCTTACTGAACAAGGCTATCAGTATGTCATAGCTTCTGCCGATGAGGACATCTGGGAACGTCGGCCCGAGAGCTTCTTCAGCTAGATTCGTCTTTTGTATCAATGATATGCATTGAGATTCTCTGCTTCAACATCTCGGTCTTGATCTGCAGATAGCTAGACATCGCCTTCGTAAGTTGAGGACCAGCCAAGTTGTTCTCTACTTGTCCTGATTCAATTCGAATCAAACGTTCAGTGGTCCAAGCCACTGCAGACATCAACGAGAGAGTCTTCAACGCATCTACCCTCATTCTCGTGGTTTCGCTGTCTGTCATTGGGACCTGTCCAGTCCACTCATCTTTCGGCTCTGACAGCAAGTATGCTATGTCCAAGAGGGACTCTCCGTAGGAGCATTCACTCCAATCGAGAAGGAGTGCACGACGCTCTTGAAACACAATGTTACTTGGTCTAAGGTCACCGTGCATGAGCGACCCGGACCAGAACATGGTTGTATCTACAAACGTTTCGAGAGAACCGCGCAGCTCTTCAATGGCGTGAAACATGGATGGAATCGCGGGGGATTCTGACTCACTGAGATTCAACGCGGTCTGTATCTTTCTGTACCATCCTTCGATGTATTCTGACGGTTTCGAGTAAGCGCGAACGTCAGGAGGCCGTTGCTGCCTCAGCTTCTGAATTGCTTCGGCCAAGAGCACGAGATCCTGTGGACTCATCGACTGGAGGTCCGAATGAACAGTCCCAACTTCATAGCGGTATACGATGAATGGAGTACCCAAGTCATCAGGAAGGAACCCAGTCACAAGAGGTTGTGGACAAAGCGAGTCCCTCACCATCGTACTGCAGATGGAGAATTCGTATTCGAATGGATTAGTGTCTAGTCCCTTCAGACCGGGGAGTTTCAGAATGAAAGTATCGCTTCCTGAGAACACGAGCAGGTTGATGTTTGCCATACCACCAATCAACGAACCTCGGACACGGAGATGACTCTGCTGCAACTCCGACTCCAACAACCTCTCAAGGTCCTTAGGTCGAAGACCATGAACCTTCTTGACTGGTCTTCCTCTCATTGTGTGCGGCACACTAACTCCCTCTAACCAATTAAAAGATGTTCATGAAATTGAATCGAAAGACCTGGTGGAGACGAAGGTCAATTGGTCCGATGGACTAGTTGGCGTCCGACACAATCCTCCCAATGGATGCCAGTAATGCAGTAATCTGAATGAAGGGGTTCTGTGCTTGCACGAGCCGATGGTCAATCTCAGCCACTCTGTCAAGCAGTGCCCTCAGAACATGAGGATGAAAGTGTCTGCAGACGAGGTTCCGCTGAATCTCCAAGCAGACTTCTCGTGGTGAGTGATTATCCACACCGAGAAGATTTCTCAGTATCTTGCGCGAGTCCACGAAGGCACCAGAAATCGCTAGGTCTACCATCTTCCGCACACTCTTCATGAACTCGGTTTCTGAGCTCTCGTACACCTTACTCTCCGTGACAGGTCGCCCGTCTGCAGCTGCAATCTGGAGAAGATTCAAGGCGAAACGAAGATCTCCGCCTGACTCCCGGGCGACCGCCTCAAGAGCTTCCGAGTCGATGTCCACACCCTCCTTTCTTGCCACGTCATTGAGAAATAGCACCGCTTCATCTTCGGCAACACTCGGAAAATTGAGCGATAGACTCCGAGAGATTACTGCAGGACTCCAGCCTGCAAGAGTGGGTGTTGTGAATATGAATCGGCACACATCGCTGTAGATTTCCATGGTCCTTCGCAAGGCCTGCTGCATATTCCCGGTGAGTGCATCAGCCTCGTCCAAGACAAGTACCTTCACCTTCTCGTCAGAAACAGTAACTGTGGATGCAAACAACCGGATTGCACCCTGTAACAATTGGGACCTGTTCGGGTCCCTTGTTCTCCCCTTTGACTTCAATTCGCTCTTCACTTCCTTGAAGACCAGGGACATGTATTCGTCGAGTTCCGTGCGCTCCGATCTATCCAGCTTGGCCAGCGCCTTGATGTCACGTTTTGCCTGGGCAACCGAGTATGAGGAAGCATCTCTCACGTTGAGCATCTTGAAGTTGGAAGCGAATGCATCACCGAGGAATTCATGGCAGAAGAGCAAAGCAGCCGTCGTCTTTCCCGTGCCATAGGGACCATGTAGAATCATGTTGGGACAGGAGCCTGACTCCGCCAGCTTACGCAGCTGAGTGATGGCCCTGTCTTGTCCAATGAAATCATCCCAGCTTTGGGGCCTGTATTTGACACTCCAGAGGGGCGGTTCCATTGGGTACACCTAGGCATCAGTACAGATAGCCCAAAATAAGGTTGCCCTTGATTCGTAGAAATCTGGCAGTCCGCGGCGTGAATGGTCAAAACCAAAACGGTCTTAAACAGAGAAATTCAGGGGCCTTGGTTGCTCCCTCAGAAAATGGTGGTTTAGAAGTAACATGCCCAAGGAATCTCTCGAGAAGGAACTCGAGCACGTACTAAGAGAAGACCTAATGATCGCTTGCCAGTACTGGGACATAGATGTCAGTACCAGTGAGTCCGGCACAAGGCTCATAGCATTGCTGGCTGAGAAGATGAGGGATGGGGCCACAAGAAATCGCGTCTTTCAAACCTTCTCAGATAGAGAAAGAGACCTCCTAGGGATGCTAGCACTGAACAGAGGCGCAATGAGCAACGACAAGCTGAAGCCGTTCAGGAAGATCTATAGCTACGGCCAGTTGAATCAGACCGAGCGAGATCTTAGGAAGAAGGGTGTAATCATCCGGAGGATGATGTCCAGGCTAACAGACTTCGGGAGAGAAGTTGCTGAGTTCAAAGTTCTCGATTTCTTCATGCCTTTCTTGACAGAGCTATTCTCATCCAAACCGGAACCTAGTCGCGAGCTTCCTAAGAAGGCAAAGTCCATCTTTGATGAACGCGACACACTACTCATCGACATGCTTCTGCTCGTATCCTACGTGGCAAAGAATGAGGTTAGAATGACAAGCTCGTGGGAATTTCCCAAGCGAGAGATGGAGCATATAGTGGCTGCAATGTCCAAGCCCACTACGGAGAGGTTTGAGCTAGTCCAGAAGATGGCCCGCAAGTCAGGCGCATATGGCATTGTTGAGGAAGACAGAGTGGTCCCAGGAAAGGTTGAAGCACTCTTCTCGGGTGGACAAGATGTCGTTTCGCGTCGGTTGCTTCTATCAGCGCTTGGAAGGACACGAGCAATCTGGGCGACACCAGACCAACCGACTGAATACACCATGAACCTTGCCATCTGTCGACTTAGGGAGAGCGACCTAAAGGAATGGATACACGTAGAGCAAATGAGGGACTGGATTCGAAGTGAGCTCTTCATTGACTCTCAGCCCTTGAAATGGGTCCAGGTTGACGTGGACAGAGTGAGACTAGCACTTGAAACCCCAATCCTGCTTGGTCTCGTTGAGGGCGCTTACCGAGGAAAGAAACTCATGGCTGTCAGACTCACTCAGATTGGTGAGAGAGTACTCATCAAATCACACGACAAGAAATCAGGTTCCTCAGATACTTTCTTCGTCTTGCCCAACTTTGAGCTCACAGCATTCACTTCTGAAATGGACTACTACAAGCTGTATCAACTCATGCTCTTCACCGAACCGGTGAAGACAGACGTTGTGAGCACGTTCAAGATAACGGATAAGTCAATCTTTCAAGCCACTGAGGTTGGCCTGAGAGAGAGTAACATCTTGGAATTCCTCAAGGAAGAGAGCAGCAAGCCGGTTCCAAGGAATGTTGAGAGATCTATCAAGGACTGGACCTCCCAGACCACATTCGCCACTGTGTCAGATATTCATCTCTTTGAAACGGAAACGGAGAGAGAGCTCGAAGACTTGCTGCTCCTAGATGATTTCAAGAAGTATTTCGTCAGACAAGTTGGCCCGACCGCGGTCGTGGTCGAGGGCGACCTAGAGGAACTCGACAACACCCTTGCGAAGCACAAATGCAATGTCAGGCTAATGGGAAAGGAGGCGGTCCTAGAACCTCCCACGCCGGGCACCACGATTGCAGAACAGGTGCTGTTGTTCGGGGACCACTCTGTGACAGACGTCCCAGATGACTGTGTTGGATGTCCAGCCATTCAGTCCTGCAACAGGATCGTCAGACGTAAGGCGCTAGTGAAGAAAGGGAGCGCCCGGTGACCCTCCACCTCTGATAGTCACATCAGATATGCTTAAGTGATGGTAGAAAGGCCAGCGGTTCAATCACGGGCGGCACTAGACCATGAGTGAAGACAAAGAGCCAGGGGCATTTATGAAATTCGTCCAAGACTATAGATTCAAGATGCTAATACCAGAGCTCCTTGTTGTATTCGGTGTCTGGTACCTTCTCCCTGAGTCGCTTACATCAAACGTCTACACATTCCTGGGACCTTGGATGTATCTCTTCCAGCCCCTAGAATTGGCACTCCCCAACTTCCCGAGTGGAATTCTCTGTTTCCTCACTGCGTTCACTCTGCACGGAATCTATCCTCTTGACAACTATCACGAGGGGAAAATCACTGATCTACCAAGGGCTGCAGTCCTGATGATAGCGCTCTCCTTCGCTCTACTCCCCGTTTTGGTATTGTTTCAGATGATAGGATACTACATGACGGAGGCCACGGAGTTCTTCTCAAGGAACCCTCTCTGGGAAAGGTTTGAGAGTTTCGGGGACCTGTTCTTCTATGCAGGTGCTATGTTCTTCGTGGGACTTCAATGGTGGATGTTCATTCCAGTCTTCTTCTTGTCCCAGGGAATTGACGGAATCCATAAGATTGCACACCACGAAACATCGAGTGAGAAGATAACTTGGATATTCTACTTCATATTCCCAGCCTGCCTTCCATTCTTCTTCAACCCGGTTGAGATAATGGCCATGGCGGCATTGTCGATTCCGGCCTTTGCGTTCTATAGCTATATCCGTCCCTACTACACCTATGTCACCGCGGTCCATACTCTCACGTTTGCCGTGCTTGTCCTAGTGACGATAATCATCGCACCCTATTTGCCACTCATGAATACATGGATTCCTGGATTCATTCCACCTCATGATCCCACGAGAGTCTTCCCACCGATATTCGAGTGGTAGATGAGTAATCACATTCAAGACATGCTGACAACCGTAGCAAGGCTCAAGCAGTGAACGTGGGCTTTCGGGTCGCCAGTTCCTCGTCTTCTTCACGAAGTTTGTGCTGGAAGGGTCGCCCTTGGCCATAGATAGCCGGGTCTTCATCCTTTGTCTTGGACATAATCACTACAAAGCCGCTGACTTGAATAACTAGCGACGCAAACGCAATCATTGCGACATCAAAGAAGAATGAATGAATAGCGAAATCACTTGGTTTGAGAACACCAATGATGCTGTAGGCAATCGCCTGAATGACTATTCCAGCCATCAGCATCAAGACCCACTTGTTCGTCCAATTCGACTTCTCCACGATTTATGCATCCCCTGAGACGGGGCCAGTGGATTGTCCTCGTAGCTGAGCCACAATTAAAGGTGCCTATGATGACCCAATCGCTTAGCTATCTTGTTGCTTCGTAGTTCCCTTTTAGCGACTCAGCCAGAAGCGCTGCTAGCCTTCTGAAGTCGCGGCCTGAGATGCTTGGTACACTGCTGGTCCTTGAGGGGATGTCAAACCGTGCAACGAATACCGCTACCTCTCCGTCCATCGAGGATTCAATCATTGCTGGATAGCGAGTGCCGATGTTATAGCGCTCCTTCGAGGCCGCAACTCGGCTGCCCTTGTAGACAGTCCCCACAAGGTACGGATAGGCGAAACCTGAGTGAGAAACCTGTACTTGAACAGAAACCGTATCAGGCAGACCGTCAACATACGTCTTGATCTTTGCATCCATCATTGTCTGAACACCTGAGCGGACGCCCAGTTCCACGTTTAGGCCGGCTCGAATTCCGGGGACCTTCTCAAGCTGACTTGCGAAATCGTATACATCGCCCATGATTGGCGGCTTGAAGAACTCCTCTGCATCAATTCCCGGAATTCTGAAACCAATCACAAAACCAGTCACTCCTACCACGGAATACAGAATCAAGATGATTAGAAGAGAGTCAACCAGCGGGTCGAATAGCGGGCTTGCAAGAGTCTGATAGAATGAAGAGAGCAACCCGAAGGCGAAAGCAAGCGGCAGCATACAAAAGATCCATGCACAGCCTCCAGGGTTGCCATAGAGATGACCGTATGCGTCTTCGTATTCCTCTACCATCTTCTCATAGTCTGAGAAGCTTACCCACACCTTGGTTTCTTCCCATTCACCCTCAACATAGTCTATCGCTCGTTTTGAAATAGCACCCAGCATGAACGACGCCAGCATCAGACCAATTGGCAGTATTGTGTAGAGCTCCAAGACGACAGACTGGGGGTCCGTGGTTGTGACTCTCAGGAACACAGCATATGCTATGCAGACCACCAGTACTGCGGCGAAGGCTAGATTCACTCTTCCTTGGCGAGAGTAGTCAACGATCGTATCTCCACTCAAGGCTAGTCACTCACTCTTGTTTCATTCTGCATCCAGATTGAGATAAGCGCATCGTTTCTGATGCGCCTTAGGAGCCTTCCGTTCCGATTCCCAATTCCTGCATGAGCTCCTCAACAAACTCATTGCTACCGTGTGAATCCACATATGTGACTACACTCCATTTGACAAGACTTGTTAGTTGATCAATGACTGTGGTCGGATCCAGAGAAACTTCCTTGGTCTTGTCTTCACTCTGATCGCTTCCAGTCACAGTGGCGGCTCCAATGGAATGTCTTCCTAGGCTGTCGATTCTCATCTCTATCTGAACTGAGCCTTCGATGGCCTCAAGACGGGCGACAGGAGTTGGGTCGCGGATTGTGTAATAGCCACCTGCTTCACCTATGGAAAGCCTCACACCAGTCCACGAGACTCCGGGAGTTGCTGAGAGAGTTCTGATGGCGGCTCGAATTGGGGGTTTGGAGTAAAGCGGAAAGTAATCACAAGCCTCGTTACTTGCTAGCCTATACAGAAACACAGCCAGAGTTAGACCGTAGACGAGAACCAAGACTCCGAAGAGATATGGTATGTATGCAGCAAGCACGGGAGTTAGTGATAGCAACAGAAGCGGTAGTGAGAATGACAGAATGAAAGATAGAGCAACTATAAGGAGGATGACATGGTCGAATCTAGCAATAATATGGGAATAGCCCTTCACGTAGTCGCTCATCATGCTGTCGAACTCGTCGAAGACAATCTCTCGGACTTGGAAGTCCCAATCCGGTGCATTAAATGTGACTCTTCGCTTCATCCACACTGCAACGACGACAACGAAGGGCGTAATCGAGAGGAGCACGATAAACGAAGAGGAAACCCAAGCCGATGGTGCCATGATAGCGGTTACAACGGAATACTGTGCAACCTCTATTCCCAAGAATGTCCATGCGACTAGGAGAGCAAAGAGTAGAATGTAGAAGGGAAGCATGGGCTTGTAGGTCACTACAGTTTCTGACAAGTGCAACCCTCAGGTAGGTCCAGCCACTACGACAACATAGACATTGTGGTAGAACTAGCCTGCACCCAGCTCGGAGAGAATCGACCGAGCAGCTTCACTCTCTCCTTCTAGGCGAATAATCTCAAGCAGGAAAATGGCGATGGCATTCTCGGTCACGGCAAGAACGTCCCGTACTCCTAGCTCTTTTGCCTCGGAGGGAATCGGCCGGCGGACGTAGTACCCCTCGTCATCAGGGCTTGTGTATTTCCTGAAGTTGCGGTCCCAAGAATGCCACCACCAGATGACCTGACTGTTTGCTTCAGTCTCGTGCAACCGGAAGAAGAGTCTGTTGATTGCCTTCAAATCAGCAGACCATGACTCGATATACCCACGCTTCTCAAAGCTCTTCACCCTCAGAATCACTCGAGGATCTTTGAACACTCTGAGACCCCCAAGTTCGGCTCTATTCATGACCACTCTGGCTTGTGACACACCGGTGGCTCTGTACTGCTCTCTCACCAACCACAAGGCTTCTCGAATCAAGGGGAGCGTGAAGTCATCTGATGCGTCATTGGAAGTCGCAAGAAATGCTCCAGCGCTGGTTACTACGTGGTTCAGCGCAAACAAGACAGGTAGCATCAATTGGGCAGCGGGCAAGAGCCAAGGATTCTCTAATGATACGTAGAACGGGAGAGCATAGATAGTAACAATGATGATAATCGGAATGTGAAACAACCAGTAGTTGCTCCTTGATTCAAGGCGTAGGTAATCTCTGTGATGGTCCTTGATGAGCTGCTTGACATCCTCGACTGTGAATTGAACCGGCTTGTAATCCCAGTCAGGAGCATTATACTCAATGGATTTCTTCTTCGCTGTGTACCCGATGGCGTATGCTGCGATGACCATCAGAACGGGAACGACAAGAAAGGGTAGAAGAGTGAACCAGATATCGAATGGTAATGGTAGGTACGCCTGCCCTATCGCCACCCCCGCCGTAATGTTCAGGGCCAAGAGAAACCCAATCAGTAGCTGGTAGACTGTAATAGACCTATACACTACAGGGCTCTCGGTCATCTCTCCACCGACGGTTCCAAATCGGTCTGACTGCTCTTTAAGCGTTCCTGAGAACACCAAGTTGCTCATGTAGTTTGAACATAGGGCAAAAGATATTAGATGGAATTGCAGGACACAACCTGTTTTCACAATAGTTAATTCACTTATGGAGAGAATGAGAATGATAAAGAAAGGTGATATTGCGCCAGATTTTAAGACCACAACCGAGAGTGGAAGTCCCTTTAGACTGAGCGACTACAAGGGAAAGAAAGTCTTCCTATACTTCTACCCAAAGGACAATACTACGGGGTGCAAGGCCGAGGCTTGTTCCATTAGGGACAGCTATGATGTCTTTAAGGGGAACGAAATCCCTGTGTTTGGTGTGTCTGGTGGAAGTGAGAAGTCCCATCAGAGCTTCAAGGAGAAGAACAACCTTCCATTTCCGTTGTTGATGGACGAGGAGTTTGAGATTGCCAAGCTCTATGACGTCTATCAGAAGAAGAAGATGTACGGAAAAGAGTACATGGGAATCGAGAGAACCACATTCCTAATAGATGAGAATGGGAAGGTCGAGGGAATCTTTGGCGGCCCTGAGGGAGTTGAGAAGGTCAAGACCAAGGAGCACGCAGATCAAGTCATCAAGTTCTGGGGTCTGAAACTCTAGGAGTGGCCGCTGTGCTAAACATTGGCGATGTCGCACCAGACTTTGAAACGACAGATGAAGAAGGCGTACAGTTCCGGCTGAGTGACTACCGAGGCAGGAAAGTAGTCCTGTATTTCTATCCCCGAGATTTCACTCCTGGTTGCACGGCCGAGGCCTGCTCAATCAGGGACAGCTATCACATCTTCGAGGGCTCCGGGATTCCTATCTTTGGAATCTCGGGGGGTTCGGCTGAACTTCATCGAAGCTTCAGGGAGAAGTACAGGCTCCCATTCTCCATCCTTATGGACGAGGACTTCAAGATTGCGAAACTGTATGGTGCCTATAGCAGATTGAGTGTCGTAGGAATGGGTGTCAAACGTATCACGTACTTGATAGACGAAAACGGCAAGATAGAGGGTGTTTTTGGCGGCTCAGAGGGACTAGAGAAAGTGGATTCCCAAGAACATGCTAATCAGATCATGAGTTTCTGGGGACTCAAACTCTAGATGACCCACCTTCACCAAAGCCACGTCTTTCGGAGAATCCCAAAACCAAGCATTTTAATCGGAGCTGTAGCGCCCCCCGAATCAGACAGACCGACAAGGGCCTGTTTGTTCAGTCGAAGGGGCTCTATACAATGCCTGAAAAGAAACTCACTGTTGAAGAATTGAAGAAGAAGGCTGAGAAACCCGGCAAAGACGCCATGATTCTGCATGGCTTCTACAAAGGGAAGATTCAGAGTATAGGGAAGGCGCCAGTACGTGATTTCTCAGACTTTGCAATATGGTATACACCTGGTGTTGCTAAACCTTGTCTTGCCATCAAGGAAGATGAGGAAGCAGCCTATGACCACACTAACAAGGGAAACATGGTTGCAGTCGTGAGCGACGGCACTCGTGTTCTGGGCCTAGGTGATATTGGACCTTATGGAGCAGGTCCCGTCATGGAAGGTAAGTCAATCCTGTTCAAGTATCTTGGAGGAGTTGACGCTTGGCCCATATGTGTTGATACAAAGGACGCCGACAAGATCATCGAAGTCGTGAAGCTGATTCAGCCGTCGTTTGGAGGGATTAACCTCGAGGACATCTCAAAGCCCAAGTGCTACAAGGTGCTTGAAGAACTGAGAAACGACAAGGATGTCAAGATTCCAGTGTGGCACGATGATGCTCAAGGAACAGCGACGGTTGTACTAGCTGGTGTGCTTGGAGGTCTGAAGGTCGTAAAGAAGGAGATTGAAAGTATCAAGGTTGCTCTACTAGGTGTAGGTGCTGCAAACACAAGGACTGCATATCTTCTGTTTGCAGCCGGCGTCGACCCCAAGAACACAGTAATGGTCGACAGCAAGGGCGCGATATACGCGGACAGAGAGGACATCCTGGAAGAGAAGGACTACGATTTCTTCAAGTACGACTTGGCACGGAAGACCAACCCCGAGAGAATCACCGGGGACCTTGGAGAAGTCATCGAGGGGATGGATGTACTCATATCGGCTTCGAGGCCGGTTCCTGGGACTGTGAAGAAAGAGTGGGTTTCAAAGATGGCGTCCGACTCGATTGTATACGCTTGTGCCAACCCACTTCCTGAGATATGGCCGTGGGACGCCAAAGAGGCAGGCGCAAGAATAGTTGGGACCGGTCGCAGCGACTTTGACAACCAGATAAACAACTCCCTAGGATTCCCCGGAATCTTCAGAGGCACTCTGGATGTCAGGGCATCTACAATCACGGACGAGATGTGCATTGCTGCAGCTCAGGCCCTAGCTGACCTCGGTGCCAAAGAGGCAAGCGACAAGAAGGTCATCCCAACCATGGACCAATGGGAGCTCTATCCATTGGAGGCGACTGCAGTCGGGATGAAAGCAATTGAACAGGGTATAGCACGCGTACACTGGGAAGAGAAGGATCTATACGAGCGCGCAGAACAAGTCATTCGAGTTGCAAGGGCTTCATCTGAGATACTCTACGAG
>LRSK01000140.1 GCA_001563325.1 Candidatus Thorarchaeota archaeon SMTZ1-83 | reverse complement strand
TGGTCAAAGAGCTCTATCTCATGGGCAAGCGTGACTCCGCCTCTTTTGAAGATGATGTCATCCCCGTCAGGCTGGACGTCGGTTCGCAGGTCTGTGTCGTAGATGTCTATGAGCACGGGAAAACCGCTCAAGTCGGCGTTTACCTTGTTGTGATTTATGGTGATGTCCTTCTTGTAGGCAAAGTCTGGCTGTCCAGCTAGATCCTCCTCGAGTCCAACTTCATAGAAGCTCGACGGGTCGTTCTGGTTTGCGTATTCGGCTGCAATCCATTCAGCAGAGAGTGAGGTGCTTAGGATCCTGAACTCTGAAACTGCTCCTGGGCCCCACATGTTCACAGGACTGAAATCAGAGAGAACTTGCAGGCTATCCCAAGCCAGGTGAGGATTTGCGTTGTCTGCACTAGTGTCTTCTGCGTCCAGTGAGCCATTCACGTAATGGTAGGACCTTACTTCAGACATTGATCTTACCCATGCAAACTGGTACCATGAGTCAGCGGCCCAAGAATCTGTTCCTCCAACACAGGTTTCATCATCATCTGATGTGACTTCCATGTGAGTCACAATGCTACCAGAACTACTGGCAAATCTCATCAAAGGATGGTTGTTTTGAGGACTGTTGCCTCGAAAGAAGTACATCTCACTCCCTGGAGGAAAGGGATCATCAAGCACAAACCAGCTTTGAAATGTGAAGTTGCTGACCGGTCCACTGAAATCGTTCACATTGAACCTATCATCAATTCCGTCGACAGATATTGCTGTGCCCAGTTTCGCATCGTACATTCGCTGATCAGATGCGAATCCTGCTGGGGTCAAATCGTAGCCGTTCATAGTGCTGTCTAGAATGTTGGAAGATGACGGGTCTTGATTCATATGCCAGACCGCTACGTAATTGTCACTCCAGACACCTGCCGCATTCTCTTGATTCTCGGCAGCCGAGTCGCCATAATACATCGTGATTGTAGTGTCTGATGAGGAGGACAGGTCTGTTCTTACCCACGCTACAAGATGTGCATGTGTCGAGTTGAATGTCTGATCAAACAGCTCTATCTCGTGGTCAAGTATACTTGTACCATCCTTGAACACAATATCGTCTCCGTCTGACTGAACGTCGGATCGCAGGTCTGTGTCATATAGGTCTATCAGAACTGGGAAGTCCGCAAGATCTGAGTTGATCTTTGTATGGTCTACTGTGACGTCCTTCCTGTATCTGAAGCCGGACCCTCCTCCCTGACCTCCTCCAATCAGTTCCTCGATTCCGACTGAGTAGAAGGTCGATGGGTCATTCTGGTTTGCGTGTTCGGTTGCAATCCAACCGGCGGAGCGAGGAACACTCGAGATACGGATTTCATCTAGAACTCCATCCCAGAAGTCAGTAAGATCGTAATCGTCATTCCATGGGAATCCCCCAACTGTATACCTGTGTGTCATTCCAGCCCAGCTTGGGGAATAGTCGTCTACGTACGAGCCATCAATATAACCCGTAACAGTAGAACCATCCCAGGTGACGTATAGATGATACCAAGTATCTGATGACAAGGCTGTGCCGAACTGATATGTTGTATCCCAGTCATCAATGCAGAACACATTGTAGTACAATCCGAAGTAATACATGCTCGTGTAGGCATTCCCTATGTTTACAACAGTATCCCAATCATCTGTTCCATAGTGCTTCACCCATGCAGATATCGTAAAATCATCAATAGTAATCGTAGTGGTACTAACTGCCCCGTCGTCGCTGTCATCAAAATCAATACCCTTTCCAATCTGCCCATCGACCGAATCTCCAACGGTCATGCCTCCTTCAGTGATAAGATCCTCCTGGTTCTTAGTGCTATCGTAGAGAGTCCCTACTGGTGATTCCTCCATGTGATGAACCGCTACATAGTTGCTGCTCCATACACCATCTGGATTCTCTGAGTTCCCGGCTGCGGGGTTGCCATAGTACATCGTTATTACAGTGTCAACTGAAGAGGAGAGGTTTGCCTTGACCCAAGCAACAAGATGTGCGTGTGTTGAATTGTGAGTCTGGTTAAACGATTCAATCTCATGATTGAGATTGGACGCTCCCGAAGCAAAGACGATATCATCACCATCAGGTTGGACATCTGTTCGGAGGTCTGTGTCATAGAGGTCAATCAAGACTGGGAAGTTGATCATATCTTGAAAGACCCTGTTATGGTCGATAGTGATGTCCTTCAGATATTGGAAGTCTTGCGTCTGAGTGCGTTCTGTGCCTAGTGCCGTTGAGGGGTCGGGAGTTGCCCACATCCTAAGGAAACTGTCATCGACTATGACGATGTTTGGTTCCGTCGAGGGGTCTGCCCAATAGAAGAGTGTGCAGAATCTGTCAATACCCTCGGTACAGAGGTTGACTCCTGTTGCTTCGGCCTCGAGATTGCCATCTAGCCAAAGTCTGGCTTCGCCGTCAGTATCGGATATAGTCGCTTGGACCTCTAATGTGTGCCAAGACCCGATGGAGATGGTGTTGGTGGTTCCGTATCCATATGGCTCGCCTGCAATGGCGTTCCACAGATACAGTGTCAAATCACTGCGGATAGATACACTGAGTTGGTTCTGCCACCCTGAGGATGTATCCACATACTGCATGACAGTGACGTGGCCAGAGGTAGAGAAACCGGGCATCAAGTAGATATGTATTCTAGCAAATAGGGACGTCTTGTCCGTGAAGTCCTTCCAGATCTGTGCTTGGGCATTGGCGACGTTGTCGACTTCTCCTCTAACAGCCAAGGTCCCAGTATAGACCGGGATGAGTGGATAATTCACGACAAAGAGCGTGTCACCAGTATCTGTATATGATCCATCCCATGCACTAAGGTCTCCACTTTCGAAACCATCATAGAATAGGAATACGCTTGTTCGGTCTTCTGGAGGAGAGCCTGCTGAGGGATTCCCGTAGTAGAGGTAGTAATTATCATCTGTCATTGAAGCAGGTATTGCAGCCTGCGTCTTGAACCAGACAGTTGTGAACGCATCATTCCAAGATGTATCAAGGTCTAGTACACGTTCTAACTCGTTCCAGTTTGAGCCGTCCCAATAGGCGATTCTTATGTCATCACCGTCGGCAAGAGACTTGCCAGCACCGACCAATGATGCGTGATTGAATGTTACGTCCACGCTGTAACCTGAGGGTATCGCCGATGCGCCTGCCGTCACGGAAAGCTTTCTTCTGTAGGTCCAATCGGAGTCCCACCAAGCAACACCACTTTCCCACCCTACACTGTAGAACGCATCTGGATCCTCCTGATTCATGAAAGAAGTCGCTATCCAGTCTGTGCTGCGCACAGATTTGGATACGCGGACCTCATCTATACGACCGTCCCATTCTTGGTCCAGGCCGACAGATCCGGGGTTGTTCCCAATGTGAAGAACCGAAGTGCCCGTTTGAGTAGACCCCGTGTAGGATGCTGTGTTCCACACTTGGCCGTCAACGATTATGCGCAGCTCGCCAGCTGCTGCGTCAGCAACGCCTACGACGTGATGCCAGCTACCGTCGTTGATTAGGCCATAGGAAGTGCTTACTCCTTGGAGGTTATCAACGTAAAAAGAGAGTGTAGTATCGTCCATCTTGCCAAGCCAATAGTTCCTGTTGCCGACGGTGTCCCATTTTGCGACAATCGTGTCCGAAGAGACGTCTGTGTTGCTCGTACGAACCCACGCTTCTAGTGTGACATCTGCAGGCAGGGAGAGTGAATTGCTGTGTGGTACTTCTACCCTACGCAAAGTAGCCCCATAGAATTCTGTACAACCATCAATCTTACCCGCAGCTAGACTTGGTTCTGAACCGCCTGGCTCTCCAGTGCCATCGTGGCTGAATTCAGTGCTATCGTATACAGTCCCTGTTGGGTCCTCACTTAGATGCCAAACGCCGGCAAATCTGGAGTCCCACACGCTCTCTGCGGATTCTTGACTTCCGACTTCGCTATTTCCATAGAGCATCACAATCCTTGTGTTCTTGGTCGAAGATAAGAATGGGACGCGGACCCAGGCAATTAGATGCGCATGTGTACCATTGCCGCTCTGATCGAAGAGTTCAATCTCATGGTCCAGGCCTTCCCGCCCCATCATAAAGGCGATATCATCGCCATCCGGTTGGACATCAGTGCGGAGATCCGGATCCCATGTGTCTATTAGGAGTGGGAAATCGGAGAGATCACTGGCAATGTTCGCATGGTCTATAGTGAACGTCTTGCTATTCTCGAAGCTGTGAACTATGTCTTCAGGATGCGGAGCTAGAAAATCAACAAACAGTCTTGCCAAGTCAGCTTGGGGATAATTGCTTGACCCCTTAACATTGTTCCATGTCATGTCTTGTGTGGAATGCGCATAATCCAGCATTACCAGTATGTAGTTGCCGCTCTGCCAACCAGGGCGTGACACAACCTTCTGAATCAGTGCTGCGATGTCAGGCGACCCGTAGCGCACGGACGCGCTCCATTCAGCCGGTTCCCAGACTATGCTGGCGTTAACCCAGTTGAACTGATCGACAATCTCAGGATATCCACTAGTGAATGCCGCCACCGTATCCTGATCCGCCACATAGACTCGCATCGATGGCAGGTATTGTGCGCCTGCTTCTGCCTCCACTTCAAGATAAGCTGAGGAAACAACCGCTCCCTGAGGCACATTAACAGGGAATTGCATGCCGACTTGAGCCTTCGACGCATCACTCCAATCAGGATAGCTTGGAGCACCTGCGCCGACTTCCAGAATACCGTTATCATTCTGGCCGTTCAGGTCGATTCCTCTGTCTGGCGCACTGAAGCAGTCTCGATTTGTGCCATCGGGAACATAGGGTGAAACACTGCCCGTGAATCCTCCCTCCACGAACACACCATTTGCCTTCAGTCCGATCTGTTCAGGGAAGGGTCTGACGTTAAGCCTTAGCTCGATGTCATCTATGTAAGCTGCGTGAGAGCCTCCAAGTCCAGGTTGTCCATTGATGTCGGTTCCCAGTCCAATGTCGAGAAGGACTGAATTGGGGACTATTAGCGTCTGAAGATAGGAACCCGGCACTGTGATCTTGGCCTCAATCCACTTGTCTACAGGATCTCCCATGTCAAAGACTTCTACCTTCTCTACATAATCTCCAAACCTCGCGAAGAGATGCACATTGCTATCCATATCTGAAAGACTTCGGACATAGTAGAGGAGACTTATCTCAGCTGAGTAGATCTCTCTCCAAGGTGCACTAACCAGTTGACTCAGATAGACTTCGTTTGTAGGCTCAAGCGGAGTAGTGGCCCCGTAGTTTGCCTCGAACTCCCAACCCATTGTGTTCCCGTATCCCGCGGAGCTGCTGCCGGATAGCTCGAAATTGCCTTGAAGCGGATGTTGAGAACCAGTGGTCGGGTCCGACTTCACAATCGTCCATCCATCAGGTACTCTGAAGTCGTCGCCATTATAGATTGAATCAGCACCAGTGAGTATCCACCGTTCATAATGAGAAGCATCGAGCTTTGGATTGACCAGAACATCGTCCACCCACACAGAAAGTTCGTCGATGCTTGTTGTGAGGTGGTCCACTGTCCAACCGGTCGGCAGATTCAGTCCCAAGTATCCCGGTTTCGATGCATCAAGCGTTGTGGAACCCTGGGAGGAATATACGCCGCTAAGTTCCACCTCTCTTGCTTTCCCAGTCCCAGAGTAGGATAATGGCCCTTCTGCCGGAAAACCTGCCCATTTAGGGCTGAGTTGGTCCCACGTCGGGAGTGATACGACTTGGATTCCACCCATAGGACTGAACGGAGCAGTCAGTGTAGGGTAAATCAAGAAACTGATGAGGACTACGACTATCAGTGGCCGGCGCATGCAATAGACTCCTACTTGGTTTTGGTGAGACGGGAGCCCTCTGTCACCAAGATGGAGGGAACCACAGAACAGCTATTATGAAAAATAATAAACTAATCTCGGGTATCAAAGCCGACGCTGTTCCCGATTATTCGAACAATTCCATCTTATTTCGTGAAGGGGCTGTCCTTTGGTCATACTGCCAGGAAACTACACACTCCTCTCTCTGGCATTGTTCACGAAGTGTATCGCGGCCAATCGTGCTACTCCGACTTCTCTGCATCTATGCTCTTAAGGAGCTCCTCTACCAAAGCGCTCGGAAGAGTCTTTGCTTGGGATACAAGAGCTTCAATCTCTGGTGGGGGAAGTCCTCTCTTTTTCAGCTCTAGTCTGAGGTCCTCAATCTCCATGTCAGTTAGGCGGTCCTCGAACTCAATGGGCTCTTCCTTGAATGGTTCAAGCTTGTCGGCTTCCTTGAGGAACCGCTCGGCAACATCTCTCGGTGCTTTCTCTGCTTCTCTCATGATAGACTGTATCTCTTTTTCAGGCGTGCCTTTCTTCTCCAGTTTCTGCTTGAGCTCCCTCAATTCTTGATCGCTGAGAGTTTCAACTGGCTTGGCGGGCTTTCTCTTCCTCTTCTTCTTCTTCTTCTCTTCGTACTCATGTCTGACACCCCTCAGAAGCTCCAGAGCTAGCATTCTAGGAACTTCTCGTGCCTGCTCGATGATCTTGTCGATTTCCTTTTGCTTGACACCATCCTCCTTCAGTTGCTGCCTGAGCTCCTCAATCTCTTTCGCAGTGAGAAAATCTTGGTCTGCCTCTTCCTCTTCGAGCTTTGCAGATTGGGCGAATCCCTGGAGAAGCATCTCGCCCACTTCCTTGGGTAGCTTGCGAGCTTGGGCAATCACCGAATCAATCTCATGCTCTGGTAGCCCTCTCTCCAGCAATTTGGCCTTCATCCTGGCTATTTCGGAGTCATCGAGTGTGTCCTTGGGTGGTTCTTCCTTCTCTTTTTCAATCTCTTTGACCCGGTAGACGGCAGCTGCGGACGCTATGCCTGTGGCTTCCTCGCCACCAATTATACGGATTCTCTCTTCTACTACCTCTTGAAGCACTTCTTCGACTGAGATACCCCTTGAAATAGAAGCAGTGAGTGCCTCTTGTTGGATGACTTCTCTGGCGAATGTTGTCTGCTCACT
The DNA here is from genome assembly GCA_001563325.1 of Candidatus Thorarchaeota archaeon SMTZ1-83. The sequence continues at coordinate 11,940 of LRSK01000140.1, read as the reverse complement.
CAGTTTCATCTTCGAGATTGCCAGTCTGAACTCCTCCACTTCTTCAGGTTTCATCCTCGTGAGAATCGAGAGATCAACAATCATCGTTTCAATCTCAGGCACCTCAACTTCAACGGACTCAGCAGGCATCTTCACTGCCTTCACCTTGGCGCCAGTGGGCTGCAACATCTCAGCGAACAATTCAGCTATCACGACTTCTCTTCTTCTCACTTCTTTGGCAGGTTTCGGCACCCGCTTCCTGCGAAGCTGCCTGATCTGTGCGCTTAGCGTGCGAATCATCTTTGGCACTCGTAGGACCCTGACATACACGACAGTACTCAGGAGGATTATGAGAAACGCCGCGCTGCCGAAAGTCATTGCGTTCTGCATAGCAATGTCAGCCTCTGATGGACTGACAGAGACAGTCAAGCTTTCGGACCGTGAAACGTAATTGGTTTTGTTAAAGGCAATCGTGAACTCAGCAACACCTGCTTGCCTAGATGCGACGACCCTAAATTGATGCCAGCCTGGCCTGCTCACGTCCGGACCGAGATACTCCAGCGTCGCATATGCATCATAATCGCTTGCGATGCTGATTGCCGCATCGGTAATGCCTGCACCGCCATGAGTAGGCCAGTCATCCTGATAAACAATCCAGAAGGTTGCATTATGCCCATAGTACAATGAGAGTTGCGACTGCCCTTGGATTTCAAGGGAGGTAGGTATGGGGATTATCCAGACATGGAATGCGAACTCAGCAGCAGTGTGGTTCTCCAGGGTAAGCCGAATGTTGAAAACAAGCTCCGAGTTGAGTTGGTAGAGGTTTGTTTCTAGTAGGAAAGTGTAGTTTCCGTCACCTACATCGATTAGCTCCAGAGGCATCTGATAGAAGCCAGGCCCTGTGAAAGTTGTGCCGTTAGATGTCGCTAGTGGAATACCACAGTGATTCCAAGTATCTGAGTATTCCAGAACAATCGTCAGCGAATCGCCGTATGGGACTCGGAGATTCTCCCAGCTATCGCCAATGCGGTAGACCTCTGAGATCCCAAGATTGATCTCAGTTGGCACGGGCTTCACACTGACAGCCACGGTGATTTGACTGTCTTTGTAGTTTAGCTTTCGGAAGCTGATGGTCAGGGGATATGTGCCTGGTCTTAATGACGTCGTATTGAGAGGCACACCATAGGCACCTGTGGCTAGGCATGTCAAGTCACCATTTGCATTTGGCCACTCGAATGTCGCCGCTTCAGCCTGTACACTAATATTCCGGTAGGTGTCGCAGTAGGTGAAGTTAAGCAGCCCATTCCATCCCCATATTAGGTCCAATAGTCCTTCAGTTTCGATTGTCGTTGGAAGGAACTCCACGAGTATGGTTGTCACATTCTCTGCATCCGTGTAATCCTTGTTGGGATTCTCGGCGCTAATAATGAAGGAGTGAGGGTGTGCGTCGCTTTCAGACGTATTGAAATCGAAGTAGAAGTAGCCGGGTCCTCCAATTGCGGTCCCGTTCATTAGGACTCCTTGCTGGCAAAGCTCAGGCGAGTACCAAGTCACGTTGCAGTTGGATATCCCTGTCGAGTATGGGTACGAAGCGTTTAGGGCTGGCGCCAGTATGTAGACGCCGATTCTGACTACTTCAGACCAATAGATGCGAGTGTACTCATATGTGACAGTCAGGTCATCGAGCAAAGCCACCATCTTGATCTTCGAGATTGCCATTATCAAAGTGGTAGATGCATTGCCATAGTTCTCTTTCCAACCTGACACCTCGATGCTGTAGCTGTCGAATCCTGCCCCATAGGTGGGCAGACTCACAGAGTAATATCCGGGACGGCTTGGTAGCTCCGCAAACGTCAGATTGTCAAGATCCCAGCTCGCTGCTAGACTGGCGTCTGTCACCAGCAGACCTGATGAGTCCTCCACATAGACTACAATGTTTGGGGTACTGCCCCAATCCGTCGTAAACACGTAATTATTGCCCTCGGGTATGATTTCCATGGGCCTATGCAGAAGCTGGAAGACTAGCAGATAGGAGTCGTTGAGGTAGTTCGGTGAGTAGGCACTGACTATCACTTTCGTAGTAGCTCCTGCCTTGCCCTGACTTGTGAAGAGGTCTACAGTGTAGTTCCCCGGGACGCCCGAAGGAAGAAAGACTTCGACTGCTCCACTCCAATTATATGATATGAAGGCGGTTGGCACAATCTGGTTTCTCAAGGTATCATTGAGGGCCGCGTAGAGTGTGATGCGGTCTCCCCAGTATACCTCGCCCTGTGTTGGACTCTCCCAAGTGACTATCAACTCACAGGGTACTGCGAGAAGATTAATCTCAACTGTCAGACTGCTAATCTGGTAGTGAGTGCGAGTTGCGCTTACGACTAGAGTCTGTGAGCCGAAACTCAAGTCTGTGGTATCTAGTGTCACATTGTAGGACCCATTACCGAGATCCACCCACGAGGCTTTGTCTCCCCATGTTACGCTCAGGATTGCACCTGGCAGTGGAGCGTCGGCTGCATCATAGTCAGTAAGGTTCAACATGACAAACGTCGAGTATCCGGCATAGTTCAGCGGTGCCAACTCTGCGGAAAGGCCAGCGTATCTCTCACGGACGATAAACGAAGTTTGAATCTGCGATACACTGTATGGATGGAAGTCTATCGTAACGTTCACGGACTCAAGTCCGACCAAGAATGAGCCTGTCAGATTCAGAGTGATGTTGTAGACGCCTCCAGAGAGCGCTCTCACTGACCAAATCGATGGTTCCATTCCTCTGGCATCTAGAAGTGTGATGAATCCTTCAGCCCCATCAATCGTAGAAGTATGGTCAACGTCTGTGAATCTGACGGTGAATGAGATGTTCTGATAGAAGGCGGCGACGGAGGGCGCCGGCAAGCTGCTGGACAAAGAGGTCTGAATCTTCCTAACTTCCCCTATCATTTCCAGTCCGGCGACATTCTGATAGTACGGGGATTGCGATGGGTTCCAGAGCACATCGATAACGAAGTGAAACTGCCCTGTGCCTAGCACGGAAGTGTCTACGAGTATAGTGTAATCTCCTGCATCAGTTCCACTGCCTGCCAATACCCAGTAGTCTGTACCTTCGACTAGGCCGGGATAGTCTGTGCAGTCGAGAACCACTGATGCACCCTCAATCCCACTACCCTTGGCTTGATCGGAGTACGTGAATGCCAAGGTCATGTTATCGCCGACTGGTGTGTCTACAACCTGATTCGGAGCTACAGTCCCAATGCGTCCAACGGTTGTAACAAACACTGAAGTCTGGCTATTCTGGTAAAAGGGTTCTCCACCAGGCCAGTTCACTAGAATGCTGATATTCCAGCTGCTCACCAGACTCGCACTGATTACCGTGGAGTTCAGGACAACTCTGAACGCGGACCCCATAGATAAGATGGTATAGTCGCCTAGTGCTAGAAGGACCGTGTCACTATAGATGCTGATGTCACCTGTAGAGATGGTGATTCTCGAACCATTTGCACCGTCAACAAAGGCAAAGTCGAAAGTCACATTGTCTAGGTACTGAGTCTGCAAAGGCGGTACGATGATCTCGACGTCTGCAGGTCTCTTTGTGACAGTTACGCCCACAACAAGCTGGGCTTGACCGTAGTAAGGAACCCCTGCAGACCAAGTTACGTTCACCAAGATGCTCTTCGTTCCTGGTGCGCCAAGAGCGTCTGTGAAGAGAGATACTTGGTATTGCCCGCTCCCAATTGCTAGAATCTCGTAGTCCACCAGCTCCTGCAGCAAGGTTGGACCATTATAGAGGAACACTGTTCCTCCGTCAATCCCTGTAGACGATAGCAGGTCCTTGTATTCAAAGGTGAAATTGGCATACTCCCCGAATTGTGTCGGAATCGGAGTCGAAACTAAGTTCACACTTGAATCTCGGGCGCGCACCTGGAATGGCACCAGCACGTCGCACCACTTGTGGAATGGCGCCTCATAATCGGTGCTGAAGTTCACCCAAAGGAGATAGGTGGTCCCGATGTTCAATCCCTGATTGTAGGTTTCGGCAGTAAGCAGGTAGTTCTCTGGTCCTGGCCGCCATGTGCATGAGAATTCCCATCCCGTTGCATTCAGAATGTTCACATGAACGACATATCCAGATTGACTAGCAATTGGAGTCAGAGATTCCAGATCTTGATAGCGCAGAACTATACTGAGTGATGTGTTGTACGGGATGCTTCCAGAAGGTTCGGCTGTGAGCATCGTTTCTCTCTCAGTAATAGTAAGAACCCTTGTCTTGGTCTGGTCCTGATAGAAGAATGAGCCTGTAGAGGCTACTAGTTCTAGGTCTATGCTGCCAGGTGTCTGGAGGTATGTAGTATTGAGCGATACCTCATACTGTCCTCCACCTATTCCTACCACACTGAAATAGCCTAGAGGTATCTGCGTGGTTCCATTATATAGATAGATGCTGGCGCCGTTTATGCCGCGCGTGATGGTGGATGCCACATCGGTTAGAGTGACACTGAATGTCGCATTGTTAGCATAAGGTGTTACTGGTGGTGTCGGGTAGGTAAGTACAGTCTGGCGATAGGTAACTGTAGAACGGATGAGTATTCCAGTCTTGTTTGCATAGAACGGAATTCCTGCCCATGATACATTCAGTTTCAAGGTTCTCTCGCCCAAGGGTGGTCCGAACTGACTTGTGTTGAAGGACACGGTGTAGATTCCGTCAACTGAATCGAAGTATAGGGAGAAGTCGGAGATGTTCAGTATCACGTTCATTTTGCCGCTGTCATAGGCTATGGGAGTTGAAACGCCCCCTGTGGTGTCCTCATAGGTAAAGGAGAATGTGGCATTCTCTCCATATGCCACAATCGTCGGCGGAATGACAGAGAGAATAGTGTTTCTGGGAAGAACCCGCACCGAAATCACGTCGGTCCTATTTGTGAAATATGGTGACACACCACTTGACCAGTTGATGAACACTCTCATTGAGAATATTCCAGTGCGGCCAAGGATGGTGTTGTTGAATCCCACAGAATACTCGCCTGGTCGAGTAGCACTATCAACTTCCCAGATATCAATCTCAGATAAATCCACGACGGCAGACTCGAACTCCACTCGTATGTAGACATTGTACGTATCATTGGTGATGCCAGAGCCATCGGAGGCGTCCGAGTACAGAAACGTATAAGTCATGTACTCAGGGCATGGAGAGGGTAACGCAGCCTCCACTAGAGTGAGTGCCGACTCAGAGCCTTTGATTTCTACATCCACCGATAGGAACTTGTTTTCATACTTCTGGACACTACCAGTCCAGTTGAAGTAGACTGTGAGGTGTTGCGTCCCAAGTACTCCGAACTGCGAGGCATCGACATAGACATCGTACTCTCCTGCTTCTGTTCCGTTGCCCCAGGTTATCACAACGTCAGAGGTTGTGTTGCGAACCGTACATGAAAGGTAAGCTGACATGATGCCCGCTGAATGGTCTCTATCACCGTAGTAGAGAGAAATATGAATCTGGTCTGTTGCAGTAGCGTCCTCAACGGGAGCCAAGAGTCGGAAATCAGTGTCTATTGTCCTGATGTTCACTGTGAGGTTGAAGTATGCGGCTTCGTATTCAGAACCTGCAGTGAAGTTGAAGGATAACAAGTATGAGCCTAGGGAGTCTGTGTCGTATGTAGCTATTGTCACCATGTATCGAGAACCTGTCCACACAATTCCATAGTGGGCCACAGTCCAATTGCAGAGGCCCGTGGCAGGATTGATGGCTAGGCTATGGTCCAAATCCATATAGTCAACGTAGAACGATTGAGAGTCTCCGATTGGAATGTCTAGAATCGCAACGGTGGCAATTGCGTACGTCCTGATCTCTCTGACTCGAATGTCGATTGATATAGTCTTACTATCGTAGGTCGGAGCTGAGGCTGTGAAATTGACTGTGTATACTCCAATACTCCAAGTTGATGAGTTTATGACAACTCTGTACCTTCCGCTGCTCAGGAGGGCTTGGCTCAGCTTGTCTGCTCCGTCGACAGTGATTATAGCCGTATCGATTCCCTGTCCCCTGTCAAGGTCGACGAACTCCAGAGTCACTGCGGCATCTGTATAGGAAGATATCACCATGAGGGGGTAGTCTGGCGAGCTGAGGTCGCTTCTCGCTTGACTGTACACGAAGCCTATGATTGGTGTTTGAGTGCTTGTATAGTTCTCCGATACGCCAAAGTCCACGAAGACTCTGATTCCATAGCTCCCTTCAAGGAAGTTTGATTGGTCAACTGTAAGCACATAGGTTCCCGACGGGAGAGGTGTGAAGGACTTTATCGCGTACGGTGTGCCATTCTGATTGCGGACTGTGAAATGACTCTGGAGAAGTCCATTGACTGATGAACTGTCATATAGAGAGTTGGAATCTTTCACGGAGATGTACGTGGTTATCTCGAAGTCGTCTCCTATTGGAAAGACGCTAACCGAATCCCAAGTCAAAGATATCTGTAGCTTCTGCATAGTGATGACCAAGGCGGTTTCAGTATCATAGTAGTATCTGGGTGCACTTGCTGCAAGAACTGTGACATTGACTGTATGAGAGCCGAGTGACCATGTGTCAGTGTGAAGAGTGAACTGCAATGACCCATAGGAAGTGGATCCTCCCGCCCAACCGACCAAGACATCTGAGAGATTCCCTGGAACAGGTGACCCACCTGCGTCAAGGTCCAGGAAATTCAGGCTCACAGAACTGTTTGCACCCACAGGAATGGAGCTATTGTAGGTGGCCGTGACAAGAGTTCGATGCGGCGAAACGCTGATGGCAATTGTTATCTCTGCCATAGTGTGGTATGCCTTGATTATTGTGAAGTTAAACAGATATACACCGATACCGTACGATCTGACATCGAGCCTTATGCTATATGTGCCGTCAAGCAAGTCCGTGTACTCAAATGTCGAATCCCCACTAATCATTCCACCGGCTATTCCCGCGCTTGCATGGTCTGAATCCTGCCATTCCACAGTGGCATTTGCGTAGTTGCCCCAAGGAACGCTTATTGGACTAGTTCCCACTTGGACAAGGTCCGTTCTTACATCTCTGTACTCTACAACAAGCTTCACCGAGCTGTCGATCACGAAGCTCTGCGAGGGTGTAGCCGTGATCTCAAAGGTGTGACTCCCAATACTGTACCCAGTAGAGTCTAGTTCAACCAGATAGGTACCATTGCCGTAGTCATCCGGAACTCCCACAATAGAGCCGTTTGATGTGATAGTCGCTCCAGAGTAGCGCATTCCGTTGATTGAATCATGGAGAGTAATCCTAACTCTGAAGTTGTCACCGTACGGTGTCGAAGGCGGTGTGTCGTAGGCAATATTCGTAGGATGGGATAGTTCGAGATCAAAGTAGTCCGAGGTATCCACAAGATACGGATGAACTGATTGAATATTGATTCTCCACATGCCCGGTTGACCAAGATCAGAGGTGTCAAGTGTCTTCCCATAGGTTCCATTCCCGTAGTCTTCGAGCTGAATCTGAGTTGGAGCTCCGGAAACCGTCCAGTTCATGGTCACTGCGGAGCCTGCCATGTGTTCAGCAATATCACTATCAGTGAGCTCCATCTCAACTGTAAGGAGTTCCCCTGCTGTCTTCACGGAGAGCTTGTCTCCCACTGCATCTGCGGGTGAAACTAGCTGGAGTGCCGAAGCATGCTTGACGATGAACGGCCTACTGTACATGCCGACTTCTGAAGGACTTGAATCTGAAGTGTCATTGAAATTGACGTATGCGGTCCACAAGCCGCATGGCCAAGAGCTGTCCATAAGGATACCAGTCCATTCGAAGCTCCCTCCACCATCCTGAACAAGGTCATCATCAGAGTAGAAGACTCCGCCGCCTGGGTCTTCAAGCAATAGTCTCATTCCTGAACCTGGTGTTACTGGAGCCGTTCCTCTAAACTTCGCTGATTCGCCTGTCTGTATTACGGCCGTAGCGGCGTATGCTGCGGCTCCCACGCCACACTCCAGGTTGAGGACTTGATTGACTGAAGAGAAAGCGAAAGTCCAGATTCCGGCCACATTCACTACAGATGACGGCACAGCTACAAGTGCACTTGTGTTGGTCACTTGCGTGGTTCTTACTGTTCCCAAAGAATCCGTTACGTTCAGCAGTGTCCAAGTGGATGGTTTCTCCACAGTGAAGCTCAGGTTCGAAAGGGCGCTCGGCGGGTTCACAAACACATTCGCTATCCAGAAAGCTTCTGTTCCATTCGTTACAGCGAATGATGTCCCAGAGGCCAGATTTGAGTCAAGTGTGGAGTCCTCACGAGTAACGTTCAGCTGCAGCCTCGGAAGAATCTCCACCACCGATGCGGACTCTGAAGTGAAGAGGAGAGTTGCTGCTCCTCCATATTGAGTTATCTGTTCACCGCCCACCGAGTAGAAGCTTGATGGATCGTACTGATTGGCATACTCGGTCTGTATCCATGCAGCTGACCTGTAACCATTAATAGTCCTAAACTCATCAATCCCTCCTAGGTGGACTTGCCCGCCTCCCTCTACGCCAAGCATGAACATATACGAGTCATCTCTCAATCTGTCCCCAGATCCCATGCTTGGATCGGAAGTGGAATCCAGCAATGCACCATCTGCAAAACTATAGGCGCGCAACGTGCCGTCCCCTGTACTCTCATACTTGTACACAACGTAGTTCCAAGTCTGACGTTTCACGTAGACATTCACGTAGGCGTCGTATCCGCCATCAAAATGGATGTCAGGTTGGAAGGTGGCCGTGCTTGCTGGCCAGCCAGAGGCCCCTCTGTACGTTCTAATCAGATTCATGCAATTTCCTTTGTCGAAGACTCGTGGCTCCACCCCGGTCCATTCGGCATCGCTCGAATAGTCGAAGTAGACCCAGAACGAGAACTGCCAGTCAGCCCAACCGTCGAGAATGCTCTCGCCATCAATGAACGGGATGTAGTTGTTGGCCAAATCCTGGAAGTACCTTGCACCATCTATCTTTGCATCCTGCATGAATGTGGTCTGACCAGGATCGCCGTCATGGTCATTCTGACTTGAATCCTCAATGAACACGCCACTGCCAGTCTCCTCCGATAGGTGCCATACGCTCTCATAGCCTTCCCAGACTTGATGCGGATTCTCCTGCCCACTTGCATCCGAAGCTCCGTAAAACATCGATATTGTCGTGTCTGATGAAGCAGACAACACAGGAATTTTCACCCAGGCAACAAGATGCGCATGAGTCGAATTATGGTCGGGATCAAACAGTTCCAGTTCGTGATCCAGTGTTTCGTCGTCGTTCATGAACTTGATATCTTTTCCATCTGATCTGGCATCTGTCTTGAGATCCGTGTCATAAATGTCTACGAGGACTGGGAAGTTCTCCAAATCTGAACTCACTTTTGTGTGGTCGATGGTCAAATCCTTCCTGAACGGAAGAACTGAGATGGTGTCTTGAGTCGTAGGCAGTAGGTAGTCAACAAAGAGCCTCGGGAGACTGTCTCCACTAGACGTCCCAGAGCCTCTCATCTCGATGTAGTCCTGATAGCTGTCCGAAGACATATAATCAAGCATGAGACAAAGATAGTTTCCGTACGACCACCCAGGTCTAGACACGATCTCCTGTACAAGTGGCGAGAAGTCCGGAGATCTGTATCTGACATAGTCAGTCCACAAGTCCAGTGTCCATCCGATACTTGTTTCAGTCCAGTCGTATCTGTCCTCTAAATGCGGCAAACCGCTGGTGAATGGTGTAACATTGTCTGCCCTGGCCACGTGAATCCGCATGGCAATATCGCCACCACCGACTTCGCCGAAAGCTTCAACCTCCAGCCGTGCCGATGTAATAACAGCCCCCTGAGGTATATCAAGCGGGAATTGCATACCCACTTGGTATGTGTTTGCGTCACTCCAATCTGAATTGGTACCGGTGACGCCCACTCGATAGTCTGCTGTACTCAGTCCCGTTGTATAGCGGTCGTAACAGTCTCTGAATGCGCCGTCTGGTACATACGGCGAACTACTACCATGAGTGGAGCCACTTATTATGGTGCTGTTTGCTGTGAGCCCAATCTGCTCGGGAAGGGGTCGCGCTTCAAATACGGCCGCAATCTCATCGATTAGCACGCGGTTGTTTATCGTTGCAGTTCCTGAGTAGTCTGTTCCTATCCCTATGTCCAAGTTGACTGCGCCCGGGATGCCGATATCCTGGAATACTGACATTGGAATCTGCACTACAGTTTCGATCCATTGCTCTGTCGTATATCCAGATTCGAATGTGTGGAACTTGAATTTGTAGTCTCCCACACGTACAAACAGATAGAACATGTCATTCATCGTCGACACGTCTTGAACCAGATGTTGGAGCCTGATTTCTCCGGAATAGACCTCTCTCCATGGCAAGTGAATCTGCTGACTAAAGTGAATCTCCATTTCTGGTTCTACTTGGTGACCAGCAAAGTTAGCGTTGAATTCCCATCCCATTGATCCGTCTCGACCAGTTGATGACCCGGTAGAGTAGTTTAGCACGTAGAGATGACCCATCCTGGGATGTGTAGGAGTGTCACCCTTCTCAACTATGGCCCAATCGTCGGGCACGAAGACTTCAATGGCACTCCAAGGGTAACCTGGTACGATGAAATGCTCACTATGATAGTCGTCAAGCAATCCATTCTTGACCTGAGCTATCCGAGTGGAGAGATGCTCAATACTCCCTCTCAGCGCTTCACCGGTCCATCCCGACGGAGCGCTTACTGATACTGGCAGGGATGCCAACAGAGTGACTGACTGCGGGGCACCAGTGTTTCCATAAGACAGGTCGCCTTGAGCAACACTACTTCTGCCATCAAGAGTCTTAGGATGTGGGATGCCAGCTCCAACTCCATTCTGAGTGACCATTGAGTTTGTCGTGGAACAGAGAAGTAGGAGCATCAGGCCAAGAGTCAATGCTCTTCTCAGAGAAGTCTCCCCAATTCCAAAAGAACCACGGATTGCCGAATGTGCAGGTGAATTATCCAAAGGCGTTCCATTGGAGCGATTTTCTACCACTACTTGCCACCTCCCTTCCCCAAGATGCTCTCAATCAAATCGTCGACAAGCTCTCTAGGCAACTCCCTGGCCTGCTCTACGATGTTTTGGACCTCATGTTCTGGCAGGCCTGCTCTTCTCAGCTTCTCCATTAGGACTTCAATCTCGTGTTCTGCGAGCTTGTCCAATAGCTCATCCAGAGGCTTTTCAGGTGTTTCTTCGGAAGTCGGTTCCGGCTCCGGTTCTGCCTTTGGTTCAGGCTCAGGGGGCTTCTCAACCAATTCCTCTCCCCGGATTTTGGCACGAGCTTGTGCCCTGGTTTCATCCCAAACCTGCTCCATTGCCTTGCCCTCAGCTCTTCCCCGCTTGATGGTTTCCTGAGTAATGACCTCCTTTACGAAAATCACCTGTTCACTGAGCCGCATCTTAGAAACATCGGCCTTGAAATCATCAAGCTCCTCTGGAGTCAATTCTGTTAGGATAGACAGCTGGACAAGCAACTCTTCCATTTCGGGAACCTCTAACGTAACCGATTCTCTCGGCATGCTCTCAATAGTGCCGCTGACTCCAATAGGTCCACTGAGGTCATTGAAGAGGTCAATCAAGATTTCCTGCCTTGTTTTAACGTCCTCTGGCACATCTGGGATCTTGCCCTTCTTCAGAGCGTTGACCATCCCGTTCAGCTTCCGTAGAAGTTTGGGGAGACCAAACAGCCTCCTCCATGCTACTGCACCGATTGCCGCTATCGCTGCAAGTGGGAAGCCATAGATGACTGCCCGCTCTAGGAGAAGGTCGAGCTCCGATGGTTCAACTGAAACCGCCAAAGTCACAACGGCTGGCTCACAGTTATCCTTCGACAGTTCGATTGTGACAATGGCGGACCCTTCTGCTCTGCCTGAGGTAAGCACAATCTCGTACCATCCAGGTTCGGAAGTATCTGATCGGTTTGACGATACGACAACGTAGAGG
>LRSK01000139.1 GCA_001563325.1 Candidatus Thorarchaeota archaeon SMTZ1-83 | reverse complement strand
GGATGTCTGCGAGGTCAGCTACCTTGCATATCTCACCGAACCAGTCGGGGAAGTTCTCTTCCTTCTTTATGTGGAAGATTGCTTGCTTCGATTCCTTGTTCTTGTCACTACCACTCATTGCATCTACTCCTGTGATATGATTGTTCTATGGAGTACTGACTAGGACTGAGAATTAGCATTTTATTGAATCGGAACGCGTTCACCTAGCATATACGTTCACCAACAGAGTGTCATCTTAGGTCCATATTTAAAGTCTGCTGTGTGAGTCAGCGTTTTGTGGTGACCTCACCAATTTCTCGTATTCGCTCGTCCATCTTGCGTTCCTTAATCAGGTTGGCAACCGCCGAATGTACAAGGGTTTCCCACTCAGGATTGTTCCATAGGATGAGGTCCCGTATGTGCTTCGCACTATACGTGGTTCGTTCAAGAAGCTCTGTTTCATCAACCTCAATGCCAGCGTCCTTCAGCAATCTAGCCACTAGTGGATTATGAGTGTAAGCCTTGTCAAAGTATGGAACGAAGCTCTTGAGGTGTGCAACCCAGAGAGGATGGATATTGATATCAGCTAGGGGAACTATGTCTACCCGATCTAGTTCTATGCCCTCTTCAATGAGAGCTTGTCTCATGAACATGACCCTCTCACCACCGGTGAATGGATTGCTGGGTGTGTGTGAATACTGAGCGCTCCCAATCACAATGACTAGGTCTTCACCCTTCTCGAGAATCTGCTTTACAGTATGGACATGGCCCTTATGGACCGGTTGAAAACGTCCAATGAACACGGACCTCATCTTAACCTCAATCTGAGGAGGCCTGTGACATTAAAAGCGTTCTCTACTCGCATGAAAACGGAAGTCTTTACAAACCAAATCACTAGAGATTGCTTGGTGTATGGAGATGATTGAGATTGATGGTGCCTTTGGAGAGGGCGGTGGTCAGATTCTCCGAACATCGATTGCCATTTCAGCGTTGACTATGCAGCCAGTAAGTATCTCAAATATCCGTGCTGGCCGACCAAAGCCTGGGTTGAAGAAGCAGCACATAGCTGGAATTGAGGTGTTAGCTCAACTAGTTAGTGCAGATGTTAAGGGCCTTGAAGTGGGAAGCACACAAGTAGAATTCATGCCACGTGAAAGAAAGGGAGGCCACTTCAGATATGATGTTGGAACGGCTGGATCAATCTCGCTCATTCTTCAGGCAGCCTTGCCTGCCGCTGTCCTATCGCCTGAACCAGTCCGATTTAGCCTGACTGGCGGTACTGATGTTTCGTGGAGCCCCACGATTGATTACATGCGTGAGGTATTTGCGCACGTTCTTCACATCATGGGACCAGTTGTTGAGATCTCAATGAGCCGTCGAGGTCACTTTCCCCGTGGTGGTGGGAAGGTGACCTGCAATGTTACTCCTGTAAGGAGAATAGCACCCATTGAGCGAGAAAGATTTGGTGAAATAAAACAGGTACGGGGACTCTCACACTGTGTAAGATTGCCTGCGCATGTGGCTGAGCGACAGGCTAACTCTGCACAAGAGAAGCTCCATGAGAACGGCATCACCGATGTTTTGATTGAGAGGGAATCATACCCAAAGCAGGAAGACAAACATCTTGGAGCGGGTAGTGGAATCGTAATCTGGGCTGAGTCCTTTTTCGGATTAAGACTTGGCGCTGATAACTTGGGGGCAAAGGGAAAGCCTGCAGAAGAAGTTGGATCTGAGTGTGCGGAACATCTCCTCAAAGAGCTCTCCACAGGAATGGCAGTTGATTCGCATCTCTGTGACATGTTGATTCCTTATATGGCGCTGGCTGATGGCATGAGTAGGATTGGAGTGACTGAAGTTACATCACATCTGAAGACCAACATATGGGCAGCGGAGAGACTACTGGACGCTGATTTCTCCTTGCAGGGAAAGCTAGGTGAGGCGGGCACATTAGATGTCGCTGGGACCGGACTTGCCCTCTGAGATTGTTGTTAGGAACTCTTGAATTGCCTCTTGGATTGATTGTAGGTCCACCTCTTCCAGCGCTGCAGTCATCAATTCATTGACTCCAATCCCTTCCGTCGCAACAATCTCATGAGCGCCCTGAATCATACCTCTCGCAGTTTCCAGCTGTTCAGGCTGAGCGATGTCAATCTTGTTGAAAGCAACCAGAAGTGGGTTCAATGGAAACATCTTGCGAACCTCTCTATAGAGATTAAACTGGTCCTCCAACTTCCAACCGCATGCCTCGGAAGGGTCCATCATGAAAATGATGACATGTGCGAGGTATTTCAGAGCTGCAATCCCCTGTTTCTCTATCTCGTTACGCTCGGACATGGGTCTGTCAAGTATGCCCGGGGTGTCGATGATCTGAACGTACTGGTTTCCAACTTTTAGATGCCCAATGATTACCTTCTTTGTTGTGAAAGGATAGTGTGCTATCTCTGGTTCTGCAGAGGAAACGGCCTTCACAAGAGTAGATTTGCCAACATTTGGAAAGCCAGCACAGACAATAGTGGGTTCATCTGGCGCGACTCCGGGAAGGCGAGCCATCTCCATCTTTGCCATGATAATGAAGTCCAGATTAGGAGCAGTAGCACGTAGAATCGAAGATATCCTTCCCTTTGCTGCTCTCCGGGTCTTTTTCATCTGCCGAAAGTCGTCGGCGAGTTTCAATGCCTGAATGTGATTGTCAGTTATATCATCAATGGGTGGAATGCAGTTATAGACAGCACCAAGAGCTTGCTTCAGTCTATCAGTGCCTACAAGAATCTCTGTCAATTCGTAGTAGAACGGATGAAGGCGGTCCAAAGTCGGGAAGTCTTCTACTGCACTCTTCAGTTTAGATTTGGCCTGCTTTGCAAACTCCTGAAGACGCGATATCTCTCTAATCCGAGTGCGTTCAACTCTCTTTAGTCTGAGAGAGCTCTTCATACTAAGCCTTGTCGACTTCCTGTGAGCGAAATCAATAATCTCCTCTGCGGTCATGATCGTCGGGATTTTTGCAAAGGGATTCAACCATTTCATTTCTGACTACCAATTCCTATTAGTCTATGTCCGTACAAAAGGAACAGGTCAAAACGTTTTAAACAGAACCTTCCTGACCCTAATCTGGGACGAGAGTCCCGACGGAGGTCTTGTATTAATGTCACTTCCTACTGGTGCAACTGTTGTCGGAATAAAATGCAGCGATGGTGCCGTTGTCGCTACTGACTCATTAGTCAGCTGGGGCACTTTCATACTAACAGACAAAGGTGTCAAGGCATTCAAGCTTACTGACTCGATAGTCTTGGCCTCTGCAGGACTCACGTCAGACTATCAGATGCTTGTAAACAGGCTTCGGGCCTATATCAAACTCTATGAACTGAATCAGAAGAAGTCCATCAGTGTAAGGGCGCTCTCTAAGATGCTCTCCAATACTCTGTATCAGCAGAAGATGGCACCCCTTTACGTACAGACTGTAATTGTTGGCGTGGATGAAAGTGGTCCTGCACTCTACTCACTTGACATGGGTGGTTCACTCATTCCTGATGAGTTCACAGCCACGGGTAGTGGAACTCAGACAGCCTATGGCGTCCTAGAGAAAGACTACAAAGAGGGACTGACCGTCAAGGAAGCCGAGAAGATTGCTGTCGCTGCTGTTAAGGCAGGAATAGCCAGAGACGCACAGTCTGGCGGGTCCATACACGTGATGACAGTGACAAAGGATGGGGTCACCGAACAGGTCTTCGATAACTAGTGCGTGTGCATTCATTGGAATTCTATCATCTGATATTCCGCACTCATTCCTCATCACGCTATAGTGTAGCGGCTCTTCTCGGATCCATAGAAACTGACCATCGACTGACCAAGCTTAGAGTGAGTGCCCCTCTTGAGCTATCAAATAACATGATTCAGCGAGAGGTTGAGAGGGGGCGTGTCGTCATCGCTCAGTCAGTAATGAGCACACAGATTGACCGGGTTTTTCGTGAAACTAAGAGAGTAAAGGACAGATTTGGCGACTCGGTCATACTCGTTGGGGGCGGGCCTCACGCAAGTGCACGGCCTGCAGAATTGTTAGATGCGGGCTTTGATTTTGTCGTGGTGGGCGAGGGAGAAAAGACATTCAGGGATTTGATGTGGTGTCTGATCGATGATGACGACCCTGCGAAGTTGGATGGCGTGGCGACAGGGGATGATACCTCATTTCCCAAGCCAAAAGACCGTCCAAAGGTGATCCTTGATGATTATCCACCGTTTGCTTTAGAGATGAATATTCTTGGACCCATCGAAGTGACTCGGGGATGCCCATTTGCCTGCAAGTTCTGTTGTACTCCGTTTCTGACTGGCGGAGGTGTAAGACATAGAACTGTGGATTCGGTAGTGCATTGGCTTGAGCAAGCTGTTCAGAAAAGAGGCTTCAGGAGGACATGGTTTCTCTCTCCTAATGCCCTCTCATATGGAGGAAAGGGACGCGAGGTGGTCTCTGACAAACTTGAGGAACTACTAAGAGAATCAACTGCAGTGATGGGACTTGAAGAAGTATTCTTCGGGGCCTTTCCATCTGAAGTGAGACCTGAATTTGTCACCAAACAGGTTTTGGAGATGATGCGTAACTATGTGGCAAACGATACACTCCAGATAGGGCTTCAATCAGCAAGTGATAGGGTTCTCGAACACAGTAATCGTCACCACACTGTGGAAGAAGGACTAGATGCAATCAAGATTGCAATCGACTGCGGTTTTACTCCACACGTTGACATGATGTTTGGACTCCCAAGTGAAACAAGGAGGGAATTGGATGCAACTATCGAGATGTGTCAGACACTCTCAGACATGGGCGCAATGGTCCACGGTCATGTCTTCATGCCATTGCCAGGCAGCGAGTTCGAAACCATGCCGCCTGGAAAACTGGACCAGGATAGTAGAAGTACACTTGGAGAACTCTCCCGCAGAGGGATTTTAACAGGATCGTGGAGTATTCAAGAGGATTTAGCAGCAAGATTGGCCGCAAACAGATGAAACGAAGTTCTTTGCCAAACGCTCATAAGACAAGCCCTCAGACTAGGCCCGAATACACCTTGAGTTCTGACATGCCTATTGAATTGAGAGAGAAGCTCAAACGACAGGGGTACCATCTCCTTGGAGAGCGTGGAGCATTCAAAGCATGTCAATGGCAAAGAAAGAGTCTGGTATATGGAGATGTATGTTATAAACAGCGGTTCTATGGAATCGCGAGTCATCGATGCTTGCAGATGACACCGGTCGTTGACAAATGTACTCAGAACTGCGACTTCTGCTGGCGAGTCACACCTACGGACGTTGGAGTGGGATGGGATCAGACTGCAGTCAAGAATGAGGACGTGCTTCCGCCATCAGAATTGTTGGACCAGACTCTTACAGCGAACCTCAGGTCTCTAGGAGGATACAACCCTGAAGTCACTGCAGAAGTGGCTGCTGAGAAATATGAAGAAGCCAGAGACCCAAAACATCTAGCCATATCATTAGCAGGAGAGCCAACACTCTATCCTCATCTAAGTGGGCTT
>LRSK01000138.1 GCA_001563325.1 Candidatus Thorarchaeota archaeon SMTZ1-83 | reverse complement strand
ACCCCGGGCGGGAGGATAGAGGTCATTCAAGAGGCGGTTGAGCAGGGGCCTCATGCCGTGTTCTGTGTCTACGGGGGCAAGTTCAGTGAGGGTGTGGACCTTGTGACTGGAGGCTCAAGTCTGCTTGACATGATAATTGGAGTGGGAATCCCCTTCAGTCCACCGACTAGCTATCAGAGAGCGCTTCAACACTGGTACGAGAGGAGATTTGGAGAAGGGGCAGGTTACTACTACTCCACTGCTGTGCCCTCAATACGTCGAGTTGCACAGCTCGTTGGCAGACTGAGGAGGTCTCCCTCTGACAGGGGAGTTGTCGTACTACTCGATAGGCGATTCCTGAGATACATTGAGATGTTCGGTTCCGACATCGCTGCTGACCTATGGCCCTACGAAGAGGTGGGGGAGATGCAAGGTGCTATTCGCATGTTCACTGAGGCGGAGGTAGGAATGAGTGGTCAGCCGTGACTATGAATGGGTGAAGTGGGCCGTCCCTGCCGCGCTAGGAATTGCATGGGGAATCAGACTACAGATGCAACCGAGTTGGTTGGCGGTGGGAGGTCTGGCCCTTCTAGTCCTAGCCCTGACCGCCTACCTAGGACTTCGAGGAGAAGTGAGAGTGTTCTGGGATGAGAACAACAGCATCATGGTCCTAGTGAGGACTTGGACGGTGGAGGTCTGTGCAGGATGCCTGATAACAAGTGTGCCGCTGGGTCTTGACCTCACCTATTCAGCAAAGCAGGTACTCAGGGCCATGGGTGCTCACGATGAAGAGGACAGACTTGGAGGTATCGAGGTCAGGTTCTTCATGACACGTCCCCTGGGACAGGGCCCCACGCGTCTTGGAATGATGGCCGTTCGATCCACTCCTAGGTGGACGGGAGGGCTGTCCAGAGCAAGGGTGCTGCATGACAAGCTACTCGATGATGTCGAGGTCCTAGAGAGTGCAATGAGAAGTGCCTACCCGCACACGCCCATCGAGAGAGCTGACCTACGTGACATGGCACTTGTGAACGCAGGAGGTTTCGATGTCATTGCAGCCTAGCCGGTCTAATCTCTCAGTACCAAGAGGTGTCTCCATTGACAGCGTGACCAAGATTCTGGAACGAGGCCATGGCTATGAGTGGATGAGACTCAATCAAGAGGTCATATTCGGTCAGAACCCTGACCGAGGAATGCCTGACCTTCTCATCGTGGGCGATACTATTGTTGTGGAGAGCGCTGATTCCAGAGTCGTAGAACGCCTGTCCGCAATGCTGAGCACGCTCTCAAGACAGGGGGTGCCCTAGAGTGGGAAGACGTAGCATTCTCGGGTCCTACCCCGCCGAGGACCCCATGGAACAGCTCACAGGACCTGACATGGCCGCCAGATCAACAAGCGAACTCAGATGGACAAACAGACAGATTCGTCCTCCGTGGGCCGAGGTCCTTCTCTTGTCCACGGGTATAGTGATTCTCACCGTCTGGTCGCCATGGTCCATCGTGCTTGCCAGTTTTATCGCGACGGCCTTTCTGATAGTCTTAACGAGGACCGGGGCACTTGAGGTCAAGGGGATTGAGACGGGCAAGTGGACTGAGGTCTCAAGTCCAGACTTGGTCTGTCAGGTCAGTGATGGAGTGTTGGCTTGCAGAGGGATAGGTGGTACTCGATACGTCACGGCCATGAGGCTTGAGAGGGCCAGTGCCATCCTACACGGCAGTCTTGGGAAGCTCACTCGTGCAATGATGACTGAGCACGGAGTCTCAATCCTTGTATCATTGAGGCGTCAGAAGCCGAGCAAGATCATCGATGATAGCATAATCACCCCGACCATTGAGAGGTACCTTGACTCCAAGACGCACGAACAGGTCGTTACGTACTTCAAGCAGAGAGGAGACCTCTGGAGGTCCAACCTTGTCATACTTGGCCATGTAAGAGAAGAGTCTGCAATAAGACCCTTTGAGGCGTCACTAAAGGGGGCAATTCCCGAGCCCAGATTCAAGAGGCTTGACCCGAAGGACCTTGCCAAGAGACTCAGAGCATGGGATCTCTGGAAGGACGCACCAAGATTCTACGCCACTGGTGAGGAGCTTGCCGAGTGGGTAGTACAGATGCCCTCAGAGCTGTCTGCTGAGGTCGGGAGCAATGTACCCGGGGAGTTCCTTGCACCGATACGCCCGAGGACTGAGGAGTACACTCTAGGCGAGGTATTGAACCCAGAGACCCTCCTTACAGGTCCGCCTGCTGGTCTCTCAAGAACTGACATAGAATCTGGGCTGCTTGTGTGTGGTGGGCAATGGAGACAACGCTGCCATGTGCTAATGCTTCTCATCAATCGCCTGCTTGATGATGGGAAGCGTGTTCTGATACTCAGCAACCGAGAGGAGGCCCTCGACCTGACGAGACTCTCAGAGGAGAGTGTTGGCATCATCCTCGGAAGGGACTTCATTCTGAACCCAGTAGACGCTGAGGGAATGCCGCGTGACCAGTACGTAGCCCACCTGAAGACAGCTCTTGAGCCACTAGCAGACACGGACCTGAGTGCAGCTGCTGATCTCGAGCTGGCTCTAAACAGAGCGGTTGCCTTAGGTAACTCCACAGTGGCAGACGTTGCCTTCTCCGAGGGGGATGATGTGGGTGGGCACACGCGCGGACCACCCGGCTCGCAACCCTCGAAGAGGTCCAAGGATGGAATGGAGGCAATTCGAATCCTTCAGGAGGGTTCGGGTGGAAAGGCCTTCTACGGTCACCAGACAATACCAACTGCAAGGATTGTGGAACACAGACTCACAGTGGTACAGATGGCCCTTGGCTCACTGCCCCTTGAGATGTTCGCTTGGGAGTTGATGTCCACAAAGCTCCTTGGAACAGAGGCCGACAAGGATGCCGTAGTGATACTAGACTGTCCTGAGAACCTCAGGGTGCGTAAGGTGGGACGCTACAGGAAGCGTGCCCCGATCTCCGAACGGGCCCTGAAGGACCTGTGCAGACGAGGACCGCTCGTGATTAGCGTGGGCCAGCCCTCGGACCTACCTCCCAACGTGATTGATGGTCTGTCCTCATGCATCTCACTCAGGCTGCGTGACTCAGATGATATCAGAGTGGCGGCTGACATACTCGGACTCAACGTTGTTGGTTCTGGAATACACAGCAAGCAGAGAAGGTCCCCAAGAGAGAGCTCCTACCTTCGAGTCCTGGAGCCCGGGGTCGTTCTTATGAGCCATGAAGAGGCCAAGACCTGCATCCCTCTGAAGCTAGACCCTGAACCTGTCCTTGAGAGCGGAGAGGGCTATCGAGCCTTTGAGGCGGAGCATAATGTGACGCCTGACGACTCTGATGTACCACGGACTCTCATCAATAGAGTTGCCGGTAAGGATACAGAGGCGGCCGTCAAGGTTCTTAGACTCCTTCAGAGATACGAACCGCTCACCGAGGAGTCGGTCTATCGCTTTCTCAATGCCAGTGGGGACGAGGAGGTAGATGTACAAGCCGTCTTGATGAGGCTTGAGAGGTCAAGCCTGATACTGCGCGGGCATGAGACTCATGGAGGCACATCATATACGAACTTCAGAGTCACAATGAAGGGTACAATGGCGCTTCGGCAGATTGAGGAGGTGTCTGTTGAGGGATGACCACATACACGTCCGACTCTCACAGCCGTATCCATGGCCTTCTGAGAGAGATTGGGGTCACACCGCGAGGAGTACAGATAGATGCGATCAACAAGGGTCTGCTGGAAGGGAGGAGCATCATGGTCTGCTCTCCCACGGGGTCCGGGAAGACCCTGGTGGGAGAGATGGGGTTGCTTCGAGCTATCGAGAACGGACGACCTGGAATGTATCTGGTCCCCCTCAGGGCGCTGGCAACCCAAGTCGCAGGCGTACTCAAGGACCGTTATGAGGAGCACTCCATCAGGGTCGAGGTCTCCACAGGGGACTTTCACCTAGATCTGGATATCCTGTCGGACAAGGACATCCTAGTCACAACCTACGAGCGGGCAGATTCGCTCCTCAGACATAGGTGCGAATGGTTGAGCAAAGTGGGGACTGTGGTCATTGATGAGGTCCAGAACCTGTCCGATGTGTCAAGGGGGGCACGGCTGGAGAGCGTTATCATCCGACTTAGGGCCCTGATAGAAGACCTGCAGATAGTCGCACTCTCCGCCACTGTTGGGATGCCAGAGCTACTAGCTGACTGGCTCGATGCCGACCTCATCGAGTCCGATGACCGGCCTGTACCACTTGTTTGTGATGTGATTGAAACAGTAGACAGGGATAGGATGATTCTCAAGGCCGTCATGACCACTGTACAGGCGAATGGGCAAGTCATAGTGTTTCATAGGACACGCAGAGAGTCTGAGGCGGAGGCCGAGCGTCTGTCTGAGAGCGTATCGCGGCAGCTTGTTCAGAGAGAGAAGGTCGAGCTTGACGATGAGATGGACTCAGTAGAGAACTGGGGAGTCTCTCTACCTCAGGGTTTCCGAGCTCTGATGCACAACGGAGTGGCATATCACAATGCAGGCCTGAGTGCCAGGGCACGCAGATTGATAGAGTCCTTGTTCCGAAAGGGACTTCTAAGAGTGCTATGCGCCACTACTACTCTGGCCTCTGGAATGGACCTGCCGGCTAGAACTGTCGTACTCACGAGCATTGCATCCCCTAGTGACTATCGGAGGGCGTTGCCAACCAATCAGGTGCATCAGATGCTGGGGAGAGCAGGTCGTCCTGGCCGTGACCGGAAGGGCTTCGGGCTCATACTCACAGGTAGCAAGGGTGAGGCTGAACAGGCAAAGGAGGCATACTTCCACATTACGACTGACCCTGACACTGAGCTTGAGGTGCTTGAACCCAGATACGAACCTGTACAGAGTACGCTGTGGACATCAAGTGCTATGACAGAACAGCTTCTGGTTGCCCTATGTCAGAGAGGAGAGGCTACGCTGGAACAGCTAGAGAATGACTTCTTCAGCGACTCATATCTAGTTCATACTGCGATTCGTGACGGAAGGTCCCCTATGAGGGTACTCCATCTTGGGGAGATAACGGCCGAGAGCGCCATAGAGAAGCATGCTCTCCAAGACACGGTCAGAGCCGCACGACAGGGTGCCCTTGGGAGTGTTGAGATCAGGGAGAGGGGTGAGGAGGTCCTTGGTGGCATCGTAGACGCCCAAGGAGGCGGTCATTACACGTGTCGTTTTTCGGCGAGATATCTGCCCAGCGGAGCGATAGAAGGTCCAATGTGTTCGTGCGTCACGCCCGTTGACCGTGATGGGCTGCTGTGTCCGCATCTTGTTGCCCTCGGTTATGCCGCTGCGAGAGAGGCAAGAGTACATGCTGACTACATCATTCCACTGGCTCTGAGTGAGACCAGTCCACTGGGAACACTGGTTCGCCTGGGACTTGTGGAGGGGGCCGAGGGCAGCAACATCCGTCCCACTCGTCTGGGATGGTGAATCGACTGTATCTGAGTATCCGAACCGTGAGGGAGCTATTGGCAACGATGCCAGTCGTGGATGACAGTATTGGTCTGATGTCACTGCTGCGTCACATTGTATCCATTGAGACGGGTAGGAAGCTAGACGAGGACTTCGAGCAGATGGTAGGAATGGTGGTCACCACAAAGATGCGGTTCAATGATATAGCGAAGGCTCTCGACATGAGTGTTGGAGATGTGTATGCCCTTCTAGACACAGTGGTCTGGATCTTACAGAGTATTGGCGTCATCGCTGACCTGACTGGACTTGCCAGACTCCAAGAGCTCTCTGAGCTGCTGTTGAACAGAGTGAACGAACGAACTGAGAGGAGGAGAGAAGCCCAAGATGACATTGAGTGAGGATACCGGAGTTCTGCCTAAGGAAAAGGTCGAGACTGAGCCTGAGATGGCTAAGACCAGAGATGTGGAGATAGCTCTTGTCGAAACAGGTCATCAGGTCCACAAGTACACAAACGGTCTGACAGTGGGACTCAGGCTGGCAGGAGTACCTGGGAAGAGAGGAGTGCATGCTGACATCGCCTACGTATTGGACCTCAGGGAAGCGCGGTTCGGCAAGTCGTCACTAGCCATGAAGGCCGCAGTCCTTGAGTCAATAGGAAGGCCGTTGCAGTCAGTCCTCTACGATATAGGTCTTAGTGACCG
>LRSK01000137.1 GCA_001563325.1 Candidatus Thorarchaeota archaeon SMTZ1-83 | reverse complement strand
CCAAAGTCCAGCCGCCTTTGGCATACTCGTATGCCGCGCACGAGGCATGACCCATCTCCAACCATTCATTGACGGAGGGGTCACCCCCTTTCACCAAAGTATGGAAAAGTGTGGCCACCATTGTGTGGGTCACTATGGCAATGCTATCGCCCTTGTGTTTTCCCGAGAACCCGCTAACGCAATCAGCCAAGCGATGGCGAGCTTCCATGAGCGATTCACCATTCTCAGGCTGATAGTCGGTGTCCTTCCACATCTCATGGAGGATTTCTGCCAGTTCCTCAGTATCCAGTGAGCCCTTTCCCAGCTTTACCTCAGCGAGACAATCCTTTGTAGTGGTCCTAGCTCCGAATTCCTTGCTTAGAATCTTAGCAGTAGTTGAGGTGTCCTTTGCTGATGATGAGTACACCATGGTGACACGGGCAACAACTCGCGACCTCGCAAGATCAACAACCTGATTCTTTCCCATTTCAGATAGATCTCCACTATCGTCTGTCACACCGTGAGTTATGACATAAACCATTGTTCTCGGAGCAAGTCTCGAGCCCATGTCCCGTTCCTGAACCAGGTCGAACATAACGTCTACACTCTGCTCATAATCACTACTGGTTCCTTCTAATATGATTCACTGTTACGTTGCGAAAATGACTCTTGTCCTACTTCTCTCTGGTCAGGGTTTCGTATGAGCCAAAGCCTCCCTTGCGTCCATCCAGTTCAAAACTCCCGATGGACTGAATGAGGACTGACATCCTACCTTTCTCGTCTGTGAATGGGACAGGGATAATGGGCCCAGGAGCGGCCTTCAAGATGTGCTTCTCTCCATTGGCATCGACCAATTCCATAACTGTCTTGATCGGAAAGCGACCGTCACTCCTGAACTCGTGAGTCAAGATTCTGATGCTGGCAAGAGGTATGTTCTCCCCATCTTTGAATAGGAAACCTCCTGTTCCGAAGCCACCATCATCTCCCACAACAGCTGCAGGGTTGATTGCCAATTGGCGGTTGAACCAGATGACGAAATAGAACCAGTTCTGAATGCCTGCCCAATCTCTGATGCCGTGAGTGTGGTCTCTCTGACCCATAGCATCACGTATCTCGTATGTCCTGTCGCCGATGCTGACCTTGCCATTGATGACCGCAATCTGTTCCCAGTGCTCATCTCCTGTCTTCTTACCCCTCTCCAAAGAATCTGGGGCCATATGTTCACTATATTCGTAGGTTTCATTGATGGCACTGAACTCGAGATCTAGTGCTCCCTCAGCAATCTCAGTGATAAGTTTGGGTTTCCGCCGGACTTCCGGAAGACTCTCCGGATCCTCTACTATGACCAAGGGCCCCTCAAACTGATAGTGCCACCTTCCATCCTCTATGAATTGGTGAACCATGCCCTCAACTTTGAGAGATTCAGGATATTCCAGGCACTCATCTGTCGCGTGAAACGCCGCTGCAGAACCATCAGGAAGGAAAAGAAAGAGGAATGTCATGCCCTCTGGCTTGTTGGGCTTGAATCCAACCCTGGTCATTCCACCTATCCTCTGGTCCTTGTCGTAGAATACAAAGTAGTATGATTCATTCCAATTGGGGTCTTCGGAGGATGATTTGTGTGTCAGGGGCTCCATGTTTTTCATTCCTCTGCAGCGTGGATTCTGATGGTTCCGTCGCTTCCGTTGACTGTTACAATACTCCCCGTTTCCATCGTCTGACATGCGTTTCTTATGTTAGTTACTGCTGGGATTCCGTATTCTCTCGAAACCACCGCGCCATGCGAGAGGATTCCTCCAGTTTCCGTGATTAGACCCTCGATCTTTGAAAACACTGGAGTCCATCCTGGGTCCGTTCTTGGGACAACAAGGACTTCACCAGTCCTGACCAATGGAATCTCTTCGATGCTCTTCAAGACTCTAACTCTTCCAGTGACTGTTCCTTGACTTGCTGGGATGCCCTTCAGTATACTATCGTCATCTTTGGTCGGCAACGGGTCATTGTACTCCCTAGAGCCGATGAGGAACTTGGGTGGAGTGACATCCTCATACCTAAGGAACTCCTCGTATCGCTCTTCTGACAAGGCAGACAAACGAAACACTGCTTCCTTAGAGGGGCTCCCGATTATGAGACTCCGCAACTCCTTCTTGTGAAGAAAGAACACTCTAGATGGTTCTGTAAGGATTCCCTGGGAGGTTAGCCCTCTACCTATCTCCAGAAACAGTGCTCGATTTCGTGTAATCCATTTATCAAGATTGAAACGCTGGTCCTCTCTGAAGGCAATGTACCTTCTCGCAAAGCCCAGGATTGTCGAAACCAAGGCCCATTTCAGACCACCAAATCTCTGAGACTTGATTCTGTTCTCAGCCTCCTCCTCCGCTTCTCTTCTTCTTCTCTCAGTTTCAAGTTCAGACTCTCTGAGATCCCTGCCCTCCTCGGACACAAGTGGTTTCAGCTGATCAACTACCAACTCTGGGGCCTCATGCCAGCGGGGGTAATATGGCTCTCGAGTGAAACCTCTAACACCAAAATCGTTCATGAAACCATCGAACTCGGAAAGAAAAGACTGTACATCTTCATCACTGCTTGAACGTAGAGCATCAATCACATCCTTGGAATCGTTATCCAAGATTATGCTAATAACATTGGGTGACGCGCGTGCCCTCATCGCCAAGGTGTTGAGTGAGCTATTCGAGAAGGTAGTTTGATATCAAGTTCATGCCGAGGTTGTGAACCGGAATGGCATACCGAATCATTCTGAAATGGCGAATCATCACCCTGTTCAGTTTCATTGCCAGTATCATCAGCGACTGCAAATCACCCGTTTCGGAGAGCTCTGCAAACTCAGCGTCGAATTGAGCACAGTAAGGAGCAAACACCTCTTCGCTCCATTGGTCATAAGCGTCGGCAGTCTTGTTGATGCTACCGTCTGGGTCGAAGAGCATGACTCTGATTTCCGCAAGAATCCTGTCTTTCAATGCAAATGGAAGCTCTTTCATGGTTTCTTTTCCATATGGCCCAGCACCTTCAGGGAAGTAGTTGAGAACATCTTCTGATCGGACAAAATGTGGTATCTCATTCGTAACCTTGTTCTTTATGACGCCCAGATTGAAGTAGGCGTGTGCTCTGAACAGTTTCAGCACGTCATCGGGCATCTTCTTGTATCCCATGATTTGGTTTAGCTCCATGTTCACAATGTACTTCACGTGGTCTCCGAGGAGGTCGAAAAACAGAGGGGTGACATTGTCGTTCCAATAGTCATCGGCATATCCCCTGGTCCACATTGTCTGCTCCTTGTCAGACTTCTCCTGAAGCACAGATGTGGTGATAGGCCGTGACTGCAGAATGTGAGTTTTGCCCGATTTGTCAATAGCCCATTCAATGTCCTGTGGCGTGCCGAAGAGGGATTCTATCTCCATACCAATCTTGGCTAGACTGATCACCTCTTCATCATCAAGAGAAGAAGCCTCACTCAACTCGTTGGGGACGGTCGATAGCTCTATCCCACTTCTTGATGGCAATGCCTCTGCAATCAGATTCTTCGTGCCAATCTCTTTGCTGACTACACTGAAGATGCCTTTTCCCTTCTTGGTGCCTCTTGATATTACAAACCGGTCCGGAACTGCCGTGCCATCCACAACCGTTTCGCCCAGTCCGAAGTTGGATTCTATCATCAATTCAGATTCATCTTCGCTAGTCGGGCTTTGAGTGAACATGACCCCGGCACTCTTTGCCGGCACCATCGATTGGACTATCACGGCCAAACTAACACCATGGTGTGGAATGTCTTGCCTGTGTCTATACGAAACAGCTCGTCCCGTCCAAAGAGAGGAATAGCACATCCTCAGGCACTCGGCAAGATCATCAATACCCTCGACATTTAGATAGGTGTCATATTGCCCAGCGAAGGATGCGTCTGGAAGGTCTTCTGCAGTAGCTGAGGAACGGACAGCGACTCTGCCCTCTCCCAAATCAAGGTAGGCTCTCTTGACAGCCTCTATCAGGTCAGGTGGAAGATTGGCGGCTCGAACAATCCCTTGAATCTGGGACGATGCATTCTCAATTGCAGCAGGATTATGGTAGTCTATCTCCTCCAAGAGCCTTTCCATTCTGTCAGCGATGCCCGCCTGGTCCATGAGCTCATGGTATCCTCGGACTGTCACTGCGAACCCGCTTGGAACGTTGATTCCACTCTTAATCATGTGACCCAGATTGGCAGCTTTTCCACCAACTCTCGCATTGTCGTCCCTCGATACTTCCAGTAGATTGAGCGTAAATGGTGATTTTATCATATCAGATGCATCCATCTTCAAACATGTACTAGGACTGATTCCTGCTGAGTCAAACCCACGTTAATCCCTTTTGTATGGAAGGTGGCATACTGTCTAGTCTCCTGATTCCGAAGGGCTTTAAGAGGAAGTGAAGCAGCCCATCATGAGGCGTTGGCACGTGAGAGTATCCGTAGAGAAGATGGGAAAGCTTGATGGAAAGACCTGCTTCATATGTGGCAAGTATCTGCTGAACAACTCTACCAACGATCTTGCGTATCTTCAACTGCCGTCGGGAAGCACACAAAGGGCCAAACCTGACAAGTACTACCTCTTTGAGTGTCCAAACTGTGGGAAAGTGGCTCACAAACGATGTTGGTATGATGTGGGCGAGCAGAAGATCAAGAAGGGTTGGTTCAGAGGGAGCGATTGGAGGATGGCTTGTCCGAGCTGTGGGCTGCAGCTCTCATCAACAAGGTCCGAACGGACTGATTGGAAACGTGGCTACCAGATTCCGGGACACCCTGACGACGAGCTGATTGAGCTGCATGTAGGCGATGTACTCACTTGGAAAGCGGGGTCAATCTTCGGTAAGATAGGGAAGGCAATTGACAGCTTCTTCAAAGGAGTTGGTCTTGGGTCTCTTAGTGATTCTGAAACCAACGCTGTGGCCGCAGCCGCTGGGAGGATTGGAAAAACCATTCGTGACGTTGCGCAACAAGTGTTTCGTTTGGAGTTACCTCCTGAAGAGCGTGCAGAGATAAAGCAGTTGAAATGCCAGAACTGTGGCGCAGCACTGCCTATGCCAGACCTTTTTGAAGAGGCAGTCGTGTGCGCTCATTGTGGTACAGCTCATTTGCTTCCTACCTAACGAATATTCGGTACGGATACTCCAATATGATGACAGCCTAGATACGATAATCAGCTAAACGAACGCTTGGGCCTCGGACATAAGTCCTTTTATGCTCCGGTGGAATAATGACTGGCATGGAATAGTCAGGCATGGGGGAGAAAGGAAGGTTGGAGAAAAATGCGAAGATCTTTCTCATGATGTCGGAGTTGTATCCCGGATTGGTGAACGCGACTAACTTCGACGAGGATGTCATCAGGGCAAAGTATCAAGAGATTGCCAAAGGCGAGAGGCTTCCGTCCCTAGACTGGTGGGCAGGAGTGCTTGGTGTATCCAAGAGCACACTCGCACGGAAACTTGGTGCCATCCGTATCAGAAACAAGATTGCAGAACAGTTTCCTGAAGGCTCAGACGAGTGGAACGCCGCATGGGGGATGAGCGACACTGAAGCTCTCAAACTCGCAATCAGAGAGATAGAACTGAGGAGCAGGAAGGACAACAACGCAGGCATGATAGCTCATTGCGGTACCTACTGGATATTCGATGAGCATGGAAGACTACGTGAGATTCTAGCCTCTGCCTTCAAGGACTACTGAGGCCAGAGAGTCCTGCTAGATAACCATCTCGTCCTCGCTCTGTATTATCGGCAGAAGACCAGAAAGACTACTGGCACGGTGCGCCATAATTAGGCGCAACCGAGTCCGGAAAACTCGTACCAATGTCTGTTAGCCAGCAGCCGAGCTCTGATCCCAGATTCGGCCTCTTCAGTTTCGCCATAGTTGAAACCACTCCACGTCCTGCTAGAGTAGACACGCAAACAATCTATATATCCCAACCGGCGAACAGTCATTAAAACTCCTGATTGGAGGACTATTAGCCAGATGCCATACTACCTTGAGTTCAATGAGAATAACTCTCAGTTTCATGAGACCACGAGGACGGCTTCAGATGACACGATACTCCTTGTCATTGATGATACACAGAAGAAGCTAATAATGAGCGTCCCTTCAACCATCGGAATGATCACGAGGAGAGCTGCAGAACGGCAAGCCCGCGGCATTCAGAAGTCGGGCTTCTTGTGCAGCGATGGTGGACGCTATGGTCGTGACCATGAACTAGAGGTCCTGGGTGAAGGTGGTCAACTCCCAGATAGATTGACCCAGAGTCCTAGGGAAGTCTACTAGGTTTGGACCTAAGCCGGTAGACCTCAGCGGCTCCTCCCAGCCGCACAGGACGCCACTTGGGTAGTGTCTTGCTGTTTCAGTCTTTTTTTCTCTGTAGAGAACGCTTTTATGCACGTTGGGCCTGAGCAGTTCAGTAGAAATCCTTATATCGGTTCACTATTGTTAAGAACTGGAGGGTGCTCATATGGTCCAATGCTACGATCTGAAATATACAGGCCTAAAGAAGAAGACAGTAATAGATGTTGATGGAGACGAACTTGGCAAAGTCATTGATTTCATTATCACAGTCGATGGCACCAAGCTCACGCCTAAGTCGATGATCATTGGTGGAGGTAGAATCGAGGAGCTTCTTGAAGCTATCAAAGTCAGAAAAGACGTCGACCCGGTTTTCGACATCGACCAGATTGATGTCGTTGAAGAGAAAGTAATCAAACTCAAGGTCGACGGCGAAACGCTTTGTGATACATATTGCGACACTGCAATACTTGGCAATGACGTAAGGTTATCAGAACTGTCGAAGGCGAAGGTCATAGACGCAGATGGGTTGAAAATCGGAAATGTGATTGACATCTGGTGGGATACTGAAGGTGACATCTGGCTTGTCGTCGGCGGAGGCTTCTTCGAAGAAACGATGGAGAGGCTCGGAGCATATCCAGACATCGACTTGCTGGTTCATTCTAGAGACTTGGAGGAAATCACAGAGAAGCAAATCAAACTGAAGTTGGCGAAGCTTCAGCTGGAGTCAAATTGCGAAAATGAGTTTGAGAGGTACAAACGTGAGGTCCAAGGCAAAGAGAAGCGCGACGACTCGCGATTTGAACACCTGCGGGTGGGGTCAGTACCTGGCCGTGGTTTCGCCTAGAAACCCAAGAGGGAATTGGCTACTCTGTTGGGGTCTCGCAGAGGCCCCTAGTTGAACCGTACAAGCGGAGCGAAGACTCAGGACGGGAGCATTCTTCAATCACCGTTAGTATTGCTCATACATCCACGCGTAGACTCTTGGGAACCAATCCAGCAATGCTTGCGAGATATCACCGCTAATCCATCCATATGGTACCAGTTCGGAAGCAGTCATTGTTCCATAGACCAAGGCTGAGATTCCTTCAATGGACATCGTGGTGTCTGCCTTGGAGCTTCCTCTTGATTCAACTCTCAGTTGGCCACTCTCGGCCTCAAGTTGGAACGTCTGACTATTCCACTCACAAAGACGGTCCTCAACACGAAAGACTACCTTCTCTGCCCCTGACGCAGGAAGTCCCTCCAATGCTTTCTGAACGGAAACGCACCTCGCCATGAACGGAAGTCCAGTATTCATCTCTATGGTGTTGCGTCCCTCAATCCATTGGAAGTAGTCGTCAGAGGTCGGGTTGACAGGGATTTCGACCTTTAGGATTTGGTCAGAGTGCAGGTGGATGTAGTTGAGCAGCGCACTCCGGGCATCTGCGTTGGTCCACAACCATTCTCGGACTCTCATTTGCCCCATGTCATCATTGCCATACAGATCAGCGTAACCTTTGTGTTGGTGGATCAGTATCCCTTCAGGACTGCCACTAGGGCCGAATGCCACGGCCACATTTGACTTGTTCCCAATGGAAAGTTCTTCCCACCTCTTATCACTTCTACGAGTCATGCCGTGAGTCTTCTTCCCAACTTCAGTCTGGACGGTTCTACAATGCTCCAAAGCATCAGCGTACGGCATTCTCTCTACGGTGTAGCCTGAGGGTAGTTTCCATCTCTTCAAGTGTGCGGGATTTGCTACGATCCTGAGCATCGGCGCACAGTTGACGTATCCAAAGGCTCCGTAAAACGTGTCTTTGAATGGGTAGAGAACACTAGTAGCAAAACCATTGTCACGCATGTACTCGGTCATGCGAACCATCAAGCGGCGGTAGTGACCTCTCCTGCGGGACTCTGG
>LRSK01000136.1 GCA_001563325.1 Candidatus Thorarchaeota archaeon SMTZ1-83 | reverse complement strand
AACGCCTTGTCGCACACCATCCGCCGTCAAATCATCGTAATGATAGGGAATCAGGGTGCCGTTTCATATACGGACCTGACTGAGTTGGACCTCGAGCCTGGGACTCTATACTTCCATCTTGACAGTCTCACGAAATCCGAAGATCCTCTTCTGAAACGGACAGGCAACAAGCTCTACGCTCTCACAGAGTTGGGTCAGGCCGCCTACGAGATTATCCAACAGGGGGAGGACCAAGTGGGGGCCGTTGTGAAAGACACTGGCCTAAGACGAACAACACAGTCTCTCATAATCGATTCAGTTTCGCTGAAACCTATCGTTGTGCGGATTCAGTCAGACCCTTGGCGGTTCTTCTTTGAGATAGTGGTGTTTCTTGGTCTGTTCGGCTACTTTGCCTCAGAGGTAGGACTACTACCTGTGTTCCTCTTCTTCCTTCAAGGCTCCTACGACACAGGAATCACGATTCTTGCAGCCTTAGGTGCATGGCTTGGAACCTACCTGCTTGTCGAAGCTCTCTCACTGCCAATACTCGGCAAGCGCGGGTTCTCAAAGGGGCTATTGGCATCAGTCCCGATGGCTTTTGTGCCGCACATCCTAGTGGAGATGATGCTCTACTTCATTCCTCCCGTAGAGATTCTGAGTGGGTGGCCTCTCACCATACTCTTGACTGCGATAATAGGTTGGAGTACACTCGTTCTGACTGTGGCTGTTTCCAAGGCCAAGACGGTCCGATACTCAAGGGCTGCAATAGTGACTCTCATTGTCATGAACCTCAATCTCCTGATTCTTGCACTAATCAGCTCATCTCTGATACCGTGAGCCTAAGAATCCACTTCGAGAGTTCTCGAAGTATGATTTCCATAGAAGTGGAATAGAACTATTATATACACATTTGATGTATCACATACCAGTGACCATCTATGATGATCAAGAAAGGAGTATTAGTCACGCTGATCGCAGCGGTTCTTCTAGCATCCGCACCGTTTGCGGTCGCGCAGCATCAACACGGATTTCATTTTGAACATTCGGTCGGAGCGACTACCATAAGCACCGCAGAGATTGGTGTGATGGTCAGCGCGAACGGCGAGGTTCCCCATTTCAGATGGTGGAATGAATCAGATCCTGGAACTGACTACCACGTCATGTTCTCAGCGTTCTTCGAGGCTAATGACACAGACATGGATGGGGCCTTCACGCCCGGCGAGGACCAGCATATAGGTGCGGTCTTCTCACTTCCAATGGCTGACTGGGAGTTTAGTGGTTTTGTCACAGAGGAGCAGAATGACGTTGTGACCGCACTGCACTTCAACTTCACAAACACTGACACAATCTCTCATCAGGGCCCTGGAATGATGACCACTATCCCCGGAATGCCTGGCATGCCTGGTCATACGAGTCCGATGGATATCGAGATTCAGATTCGAGTTCACTTCTACTTGGCAACACCGGACCAGTTCAAGTTCGACCTGCGCGTTTCCGGCTGGGAATGGACCTATGATGACTCGATACTTGTCTTCCAGTTCAGAGTTGCTGAGAGTCAGCACCTTCACTCACAAGTCGGACAAGTCTCGGAGATTGCACATGAGGGTAACAAGTTCTCCTTTGGCTACGGATGGATGGAATACACCCAGAATGCCTTTGCTGGAAACGCAACGCATCAAGTTCAGGTGCGTGCCTCACACGGCCCAGCCATGGGCACTCAAGACGGTAATGCAATCTTCATAGCCTTTGAGAACTTTGGCAACGAAACACTTGACTACGATCCAATCATCGGATTCACCCAGCTTGGAACCACTTGGACCTTCTTTGGCATTGACTACACTCAACTGCTTATACTTGCAGGTGGAGTGAGTATAGTTGCAGTGGTGGTCATAGCAGCAAAGAACAGACAATAGCCGTACAGGATTTCCTGTAGAACACTACCCGGACCCGGGTATCTTCCCGGGTCCACCCTCTTTTTCTGCATTCAAATGGACTCCGGAACCTTCCAGAGAATTCTGTGGAAGCGTTCTACAAGTACTTCCGGCCAACTACCAACAGACTTGAGTGTAAGGTCTGCAGTCAACGTGGTCGATTCATCAAGCTTGAGCTCCGTTAGGTGCTGACAGTGGAAGAGAGGGGAGATGTCAACACGTTTCAGCCGATTCCCCTGTAGAGATAGCTCCGCCAGTTTTGAGCAGTCTTCCAGAGGAGTGAGATCTAGTTCACCTAGCTCGTTGTGTCCTAGCCTGAGCGACTGGAGCTCCGGACATCTACTCAATGGAGACAAGTCCACGGACGTGAGCTTGTTGTTCCGGATGCTGAGATCCTGCAGATTAGTACACCAGATCAAGGGTAGTAGGTCTACTGACGCAATATCACGGAGGTCAAGATTAACGCAAGTTTCGCTGGCCTCCACTTCTAGACTCCTTTCGAGCCCCGTACTTGTAACGTACCAGATGAAGACCTGTACCATAGAGAGCAGACCTCTTGATTGGTTGGTAATTGTCGGCGCGACGACAATGAATTCCGATGAATTCCCATCTCTTAAGAATTGCCTGTCCTGAGTTCGAGTATCCGGTTCACCGATTAGCTAAAGAGGGATAGATAGACCATCTGCTCGAAGTGAAATGGAGGACTTTAGCATGAAGCAACGAAGTAGCCCTTCCACGTTCTCGATTGTCGCCAGAGATCCTGTGAATGGAGACCTGGGTATCATAGTGCAGTCGAAGTTTCCAGCTGTTGGAGCAGTTGTGCCCTGGGCCCTAGCTGAGGTAGGAGCTGTCGCATCACAAGCCTGGGCCAATACTTCCTATGGGCCCAGGGGGATTGAGCTGATGTCAGAAGGAAAGAGCGCCTCAGAAACATTGAAGATCCTTCTCCAAGATGACGACAAGGTCGAACACCGTCAAGTCGGGATTGTGGATGCAAAGGGACGTGCAGTTGCACACACTGGCCCCGAGTGTCTGGAGTGGGCTGGGCATGTAATCGGAGATGGCTATGCATGTCAGGGTAACATCCTAGCTGGAGAAGCAGTAGTCACGAACATGGCTGATGCCTATGAGAGCACAGAAGGTGACCTGATAGACAAGCTGCTTGCTGTTATCAGGGCTGGACAAGCTGCCGGTGGCGACAAGAGAGGGATGCAATCTGCAGCCATTCTTGTTGTTCGTGAGGGTGGTGGATACGAGGGCGGGAATGACAGATACGTGGATGTGAGGGTCGATGACCATCCAAGTCCAATTGAGGAACTGGAGCGGATATTCCATCTATATGATATGACTCTCTTAAGCAGGGAGGATCCAAGCCGTCTTCTTACAATCGAGGGCAATCTAGTTACGAAGATTCAGAATGCTCTGGTCACACTCGGTCTTCTGGAATCAGCCGTTGAAGATTCTTTCACACCCGCTTCACAGAGTGCTCTTCAAGAATGGATCAACACCAACAACTTCGAGAACAAATACCGGGACGATGGTACAATCTGGCAGAGTGTCCTTGATTATCTACTGGAAGATGCCAGGACTCATGGCTAGGGCGAATTGTCCCTGACAGCAGCTTTCTGTCACGCCAAACCACTTAGTTGCTTCATCCATCTCGAATGGAAAGTATCAATCAATACAGGTGACACGCCACAAGTCTTCCGTTGCCAACATCTTTCAGTTCTGGTTCTTCCAATGGGCATTTTTCAAATGCCTTGGGGCATCGGGGATGGAATCTACATCCACTGGGTGGATTCATGGGGCTTGGTATCTCTCCACGGGGTACTGCCTCTGACTTCTTCACCTTCGGGTCTGGCACTGGGATTGCACTGATTAGACCAACGGCGTACGGATGTAGTGGGTCCTCATAGATACTGTCCTTGTCACCCACTTCGACTATCTTCCCTAGATACATGATTCCAATCCTATCACACACATGCCGAGAAGTGGCAAGGTCATGAGATATGAATAGGTACGTCAGACCGAACTCTCTCTTCAAATCCATCATCAGCTCGAGAATCTGTGCCTTTATGGAAACGTCAACCATTGCCACAGGTTCGTCAGTGACGACGAATTCAGGGTTGAGGATGATAGCCCTTCCAAACACGACGCGCTGTTTCTGTCCTCCGCTCAGTTGGTGTGGGAGTCTCTCATAGAATGTGCTCGCAGGTGAGAGGCCAACTCTCTCGAGAACATCGCAGGACCTCTCATAGCGCTCGTTCCTGTCTCCTATCCCTTGAAACTTCAGAGCATCTGCGACAGCTTCCCCGATTGAAAGTCGTGGATTCAATGAGGATGTTGGGTCCTGAAATGTGAACTGGATTCTCCTCTTGACTAGTCTGAGCTCCTTTCCCCTAAGGTGCGCGATGTCTTTTCCATCGAACACTATCTTACCCTCAGTGGGCTCTATCAGACGCACACAGAGGCGACCCATGGTGGTCTTGCCTGATCCACTCTCTCCTGCTAGACCAAGAACTTCGCCCTTCTCTATGCTAAAGGAAACCCCATCAACTGCCTTGACGAAGGTCTTGTCTTGCGAGATTAAGGATTCTATGAATCCCTTTTGAACAGGGAAGTACTTCTTCACACTCTCTACTTCAACCAGTTTCAAATGTCAGCCCCCCTGATAGAGATGGCAAGCAACAGTTCCACCTGTGTTACTCGTGATAAGGTCCGGTTCGACTGACTTGCATATGTCCATTACATGAGGACATCGAGGATTATACATGCAGCCGGGAACGGAGTCCACTAGATCTGGTGGTGCTCCTGGAATCCAGGTGAGCCTCTTCTCTGGTTTTGAAACATCTGGAACAGCCTCCAGCAATGCCTGTGTGTAAGGGTGCTGTGGTTCACTGAACAATGCCTCAGTGCTGGCATGCTCTGCAATTCGACCTGCATATATGATGGCTATGTCGTCAGCAGTTTGGGCCAGCACGCCAAGGTTGTGAGTAATCAGAATCATTGTTAGATTGAATCTATCCTTGAGCTCCCGCATCTCTTCCAGAATCTGCGCCTCAACAATGACATCGAGAGAGGTAGTGGGTTCATCAGCTATTAGCAGTCGTGGGCGTAGAGCTAGTCCCAGACCTATCATCACCCTTTGCCGCATGCCTCCGCTAAACTGGTGAGGGTAATCTGTCACTCTTTCTGGGAGAATACCAAGTCCATCAAGAATCTCCGCTGTACGGTCTAGAGCAGCATCTTCCTCAATGTCTGGTTGATGAGCCTTCATGATCTGGACGAAATGATTTCCGATATTGAGCATAGGATTCAGTGAGGTCATTGGATCTTGGAATATGTAGGCAATTATCTGACCTCTCAATGCTCGCATCTGCTCATCATCGAGTTCCACGATATTGGTTTCGCCGCTTAGAATAGTCCCGTTCTTCGTAGGCACATCTCTATCCAGATTCAGGTAGATATCACCCTGGACAATCTTACCTGGGTATGGGACAAGGCGCATGATGGATCTCCCAAGCGTACTCTTTCCACAGCCGGACTCTCCTGCCAAGCCCAATGTCTTGTTCTCTTCGAGTTTCAGAAAGGCTCTATCCACGGCACGGGCTGTCCCGCGTCTAGTGGTATACTCCACTGTCAGATTCTCGATTCTTAGCAGATCACTCACTTGACATCACTCCGTAAGTTTAGGCGTCAGTATCTCATTGAGTCCATCTCCAGCCAGAGTGAATCCAAGAGCTAGAACTACTATCATTAAACCTGGGAAGCTGCTGACCCACCAGGCACCCACAATCATTTGGTTCCGCCCGTTTGTCAAATCCCATCCCCAATCAGCGACGTCCACCGGCAGGCCTAGCCCAACGAAGGTAAGTCCTGCCGCAGTCAACACTGCATCGGCAAAGTTGATGGACATTACAACCACAGCAGAGGGCAATGCATTTGGGAGGACGTAGCGGAAGATGATGTCACGGTCTCTGGCCCCCATCACAATTGCTGCCTCGACATATGGAAGCTCCTTAATCGTCAGCACTTGGCTTCTTACCACTCTGAAATATGAGGGAACATAGACTACAGCGATTGAGATTGCCATGTTCACTGCTCCCGGACCTAGCATCGCCGCTATTGCTATGGCAAGCACAAGCCCTGGGAATGCAAAGATGCTGTCCATCACAAGTGAAACTGTGCGGTCAGTAAGTCCTCCTCTGTATGAGGCCAATAGACCTGCGGGCACTCCAATGGTGAAACAGACTGCAACTGATATGGCAGCTACTTGAAGCATCGTTGCCCCCCCTGCAATTGTTCTGCTCAACATGTCTTGACCAAGGTTAGTTGTGCCAAGCGGGAATGCTGTAGAGGGTGGATCGAGAAGTGGACCGACATTGAGCGTGAAGGGAAGGTATGGAGTGATGAAGGGTGCAACGAATGTCATGTATACCATGGAAAAGACAATTATGAGCCCTCCTGTTGTTATAATACCTGGAGTTCCTCGTTCTCGTAACTCAGGATAGGCGTCTCGAATCATCAGTACGACTGTTGAGAGTGTCAGTCCTCCACCAACTGTGGCCATCCAGAGGGTGAGGGCATCATCAGGCAGGAAGAACGTGCTGAGTGGAAAAACAACCAATGCTATGATGACACACATCAGCACGAAGAGTGCATATCCTCTTCTCACTGTCAAGCGTTTCATTTGAATCATGGCGTTTCGCACTGCCAAGAAGATGGTCATGATGATCGTGATGACGAAAGTGCTCAGAACAACCTGAATGCCAAGCTCGGAGATGGATAGTGCCGCCAGAATGAACAATCCTCCAAGCATAACCAGCGCTCCCCCTACTATAATGATGAATGCAATCCACCATCCTAGTGACCGCCCTTGAAACGTTTCTCTCTTCGGTGAGAGCTGATAGAACACACCACTGACGAGCTTTGTATTCTCCATTCTTGTTCCACCTCATAACCTTATACGCGGGTCGAAGTAGGCGTAGAGTATGTCAACGAATAGACTCACCAAAGTGACCAAGATTCCAAAGAACACAACGGTGCCCTGTATAGCTGTGTAGTCTCGATGGTCAATTCGTCCCACTAGATATGTTCCCAAGCCGGGCCAGTTGAAGGTGGTCTCAGTCAGAATTGCTCCAGCCAGAAGAATCGCGAACTGCAACCCAATCATAGTCAGAATTGGAAGGAACGCATTCTTGAGCGCATAGCTATATGTGACCACTCTGTCCGAAAGACCTCTCGCCTCAGCCGCCACCACAAAATCCTGTGTAAGTGTTTCCAGCATATTGGTTCTGGTCAATCTGATGAAGACACCACACAAGATCAAACCGAGTGAAAGGACAGGCAGAATCAGATATCTAACAGATGTGACAAATCCAACGATATTACCAGTGAGAAGAGTGTCGATTGTGTAGAGCCCTGTTATGCGAGCTGGTCCATAGTCTCTCCAGAGACGTGGATCAAACCTCTGACCTGTCGGAAGCAGATCGAGCCAGATGGAAAAGACGAACTGGAAAATCATTCCTAGGAAGAACACTGGAATTGCATAAGTGACAATTCCGAAAAGCCGAATGCCCTGATCAGTGTTTGAGTCATACTTCTTTGAGGACTTCACTCCTAGGAAGATACCAAGACCCACTGCAAAGAGCATGGAGTATATTGCCAGCTCAAGTGTTGCAGGAAATCTTCCGACGAGGTGTTCGGTGATTGGTGCAAAGTCTTGCATTGAAAGGCCAAAGTCCCCTCGGAAAATCCCTCCTAGGTAATCAAAATACTGATCAAGAAGAGGCTTATCGAGTCCTAGTGTAGCTCTGAACTGTGCCAGAACCTCGGGGTCTACACTCTTTTCAAAATGTAATAGAGCAGGGTCACCTGGAACAACCCTCAGAATCACAAATACCAATGTGAGAAGAAGCATAATCATGGGTATTGTAAGGAGAACCCGGCTTACGATATACGATCTCAGTGACATCTCGATGACCCCTTGTTCTTGAAAGTCTTATCTAAAACGAGAGAAACATATTCTTAAGCTATACGGACTCAGCGAAGACCAAAAGCTATAATGAGTATGGCAGATTCAGACTCCAAAAAAAGCAGGAAGGTGCTACTCGGAAAAGTAGCACCATCTTAGACTATGTAACCTTGTGGTGCAGCTTATGCGAAGTCCAATAGCCAGTGACGCCAGTTCAAAGTGATGTCTAGGATTATACCGGTTACATCACTGCTAGAAACGGCATTCGTAGTTCCCTGCCAGAGTGGAATGCATGAGACTTCCTGTGCTTGGAGATCCTGCAATGCATAGTAGGCAGCCTGCCTGGCAGCATCGTTCTCAGCGCTACGTCCTGCTACCCATAGGTCGTATTGGTCAATGCCTCCCTGCGGGTAGGTTTCGTTGTATCCCAGATTGAGCCAAGAAGCGAATGGCAGGAATGCGTAGTTGTCTGGATCAATATAGTCGGGATACCATCCGTAGATGAACACATCCATGGTACCTGCATTCCTCTGCTCTCTGTAGGTCGGCCAGTCATAGTTGTGGAGCGTGACTGCAATGGTACCGCTAGCCTCTAGGTCACTCTTATACACTGCAGCTTGATCTCCACTGGATGGATAGTGTGCAGATGACTCATAGTACAAGTTCACCTGGAGCTTATTCGCGGCATTATAGCCATACGTGGCCAACGTATCGTTAGTGAATGTGTAGTTCGCTTCACCGTAGATCTCGAAACTAGGCTTGTGGAACGCCATTCCTGCCGGGACGATACTATACAACG
Source organism: Candidatus Thorarchaeota archaeon SMTZ1-83 (assembly GCA_001563325.1). The sequence goes on along the minus strand of LRSK01000136.1, from coordinate 9,291 downwards.
GGTCTACAGTTCCTAGGAACACTGTTTCTGCAAGGTTGGTTCTGTTCAAAGCCGCTGCAATTGCTTGGCGAATCGGAGTCTCGTTGTATGGATAGATGTCCTGTTGGAACAGCATGTACTGTATTGCAGCTCCAGGACCCTCCCAAACGGTGTAGGCTGCATTGTCCCGGAAGGTATCCACCTGATCCGGCGTGAGGTGTCGATATGCAACATCGATGTCTCCCGCCGTCATTGCCGCTGCCAGACCAGCCTCATCCGCGTAGAATTGGATGATTATGACGTCTGTCAACGGAACGTTCGGATAGTTCCAGTAAGCCTCGTTTGCTTCTAGTCGCATTAGCTCGTCCTCGCCACCCACACGTTCCCACTCGGCGAGCACATAGGGGCCAAGTCCATTGGGATGGCTTCCTCTAGGACCGAGGGTTGCATTGTACTGCACGTAGTCGATAGTGGCGGGATCGCCGTCACTAAGTGGTGCATAGGCGGGATGAACCATATATGAAGCCGCACACGACATGAGCTGTAGGAATGGTGCAAATGCGATATTAAGGTTGAACCTAACATCGTATTCGCCAGTGACTTCAACATCATGGATGATGTCAGCATAGCCCATGTTGAATTGTGGACCATCTGGTTCCTGCAGACCAGTACCTGTAAGGTTGCAGTTCCTGTCGAACGAATACTTCACAACAGTTGCGTTGAAGGGTGTACCGTCAAAGAATGTTACACCTTCTCTCAGATCAAAATCCCACGTCTTTCCATCAGTACTCCTCGTCCAACTAGTGGCGAGGGCTGCACGAATATCATCAGACGTCCCCTCCGATCCTGGCGTTATTTCTACCAGACCAGAGCTGAGAGTCGTGATGATCTCCCACCCGAAGTAGTCATACGATTGCGCCATATCGATACTGGCCTCAACAGTGTCTGTCGTTCCGAAGATCATGACATCCTCCGTTGGCACTGGTGGGAATAGCAGCATATAACCTGCAATTCCACCAACTGCAATAACGATGATGACTACTATCGCGATTGTTTGGTTTCTTTCCACGAAGTTAACCTCCTGTGTCAACCCGCAAAAGCAATTTTCTTCGCGAAGTTGTGCCGCAACCTATCTGCGGTTTTGTATATAAGTCGTAAGGACTCAGTATTCATTACCAGCGCGTACGCTGTTGAGAGAATCGGCAATCTTGAACTATACCTTCACTGATTGCCGAAGCCCATCAGATTACGCGCCTCTTCTTCTGGTCCAGACCACTGTCCCGACGATGATAACAGGCACGCCAATCCCGAGAGCGAGCAGCTCCAAAGGCAGACCTGTGGAGATAGACACGTCGTCCACAGCGATATTGTCCAGGCCTCGATTCGGGCCCGCCATGAACACAAAGTACTCTGAGGACTGAAGATCTGTGTCTACAACTTGAATCACCTGCGTCCCGTTGACCCATACGGTGATCTGACCGCTAGATGTTCTGGCGACGTCAAAGTGCTTCCATCCAAAGTCCCCTACCTCTAGGTCATAGCCAGCAAGTTTCACCCAAGTGTAGAAGGCACCGCCTCCTGATGGACTGTTCTTCCTCAACTCAATGACTGGTCTATCGCCGATAGATGTTGAAACGTGGGCGGCCACGACGCAGTAGTAGTTCCAAGGGGTTTCTTCTGGGTGGGTACTCATGAAGAAGACGGTAGGAAGTACAAATCCCTGCCATCCCCAGTCTATGTCACCCACATCAAAGCCCTTGTGTTCTAAATCAAAACTCCATGTGCCTACATCGACAGTACTCTCACGATAGGCTGATCCAGACGCAGCCATTACTCTCACTGTGCCATCCTCAGCTGAGCAGCTACTGAATGTCCATTCGTCATGAATACCATCATCGAAATTGTCTGACCATACTTCCGCCGCAACGCAGGGCTCTGCCGCGAATGCTAGGATGAGCAAGAGAGCTACTATTCCTAGTCGCGGATAGGCGCTGCTAAATTCTGATTTCGTTATTCCCTTCACCATGATGACCTCCTTTTATGTAGGGACTATGACTTGTCTTCATCTTACATGCCTGGTGTTGACTGATTATCTAGTCATGGTATCTTGGCGGTTCAGGAACCGTCATCACACAGCTTGAACAGAGTAAACTTCCATACTCCGGAGTTTGGGAAGAGCTCTGCAATCCCGGTTGCTACCAGAATCTGTTGGCAACGCACATGCTTTAAGACACGAAGCCAGCTCGTGTCACGTGCCAATCGATAGGAACTACAGGATAACTTGGTCGATTCAGACCTATCATGAGAGTCATCCTGTCTGGAGGGGGCCAAGAGAGAAGGACGGGACAATTCATGGTGACGTCGTCGGGGTCCATCTAGAGTCCTGTATTGGCTGCATGAAGTGCATTGAAGCATGTCCCACCAACGTCTTTGAACGTTGGAGCACGGATGAATGGAATGAAATCGTTGATCCCGCTCGGGAGATAGACTGTATACTCTGCTTGGTCTGCGAGCTTGTCTGTCCGGTTGATGCCATTCACATCAAAGGAGGCGGCGGATCTGAGGGCACCCTAGACTCTTTATTACTCGGTGAGTAGATGTAAGAATGCGAGGCGAGGAAGTTGTTTGACGTTCTGCTGAATGAAGATGAGAAGAAACTCCGTGATGAAGTGCGTGTCTTCGTGAGGGACAAGGTTGACCCCTCTCTCATTATCGCTATGGACTCAAAGGAGAAAGAGTATCCTTACGAATTCATCAAGGCCGCCGCAGAAGCGAATCTTCTTGGTCTGCGGTTTCCAAAGAAGTACGGCGGGAGAGGCCTCGGGTGGGTTCCTGAGATGCTCGCCATTGAGGAAGTGGGGGTATTAGGAATCTCGCTGGGATGTGCTTACTCTTTGCCAAGTATAATCGGTGAGGGCATCGAGAAGTTCGGAAATGAGAGACAGAAGAAGGAATATCTCTTGCCAACACTCAAAGGCGAGAAGATTGGAGGCGAGGGTCTTACAGAGCCTAGAGGTGGTTCTGATTTCTTCGGGACCAATACTACAGCAGTAAAGAGTGCGGATTCATTCATAATCAACGGTGAGAAACGTTTCGTTGCCGGAGGTGTCGGGGCTGACTACTTCCTAATCTACGCGAGGACCCATTTTGAAGCAGCGCCACACAAAGCGCTGAGTGCATTCTTGGTTGATCGTGACTCAGGCGTGAAGGTCGAAGAAGAGTACGAACTGATGGGCTGTCGGGGCATGGGTGCAGCAAGAATCGTGTTCAAGGACATTGAGGTTTCTAAAGCCAGTCTTCTTGGAGAACTTCATGGTGGCAACGACGTGTTCAATGCCATGATGGTCCCTGAGCGCCTTACATCTGCCGCAGGTGCCATCGGTCTGGGGCAGGTTGCGATAGAACTGGCGGCGAGGTATGCTGATAGACGTGAGGCATTTGGCCGCCCAATTAGGAGATTCGAGGCTGTCAGCTTCAAGGTGGCCGATTGTGTCACTAGACTTGACGCGGCACGCGGCCTGGTCTATAGAGCTGCGAAGGTCGCTGACACCGGTGCCTGGTGCCGCAAGGAAGTGTCACAGGCAAAGGCATTTGCCACTGATGCAGGATTTGAGGCGGTTCATGAAGCGATGCAGATTCTTGGTGGAATTGGATACACTGATGTCTATCCGATTGAACGGCTTTACCGTGATGCTAGGCTGGCCACAATCTGGACCGGTAGCAATGAGGTTCAGCGTCTGATAGTTCAGAACGAGATCTTCAGAGAGATTCTGACGGCTGACACAACTTCTCGGCGGAACATTGAGCTTGACACTCCCGGAGCTCACAAGACTGCTGAGAAGGTCTTCACTGAAGAGCTGGAGAAGTACTATCCCAAGGATGACTGACCGTTCCTTCAAGCAAAGCTTTATAGCAGCCATTCATTCACAATAGTTAAGAGACCCAGTAAGCTGGGGTCATGTCGTCAATGGAGGAAAACAAAGTGGCGAGCCTAGTTTGTCCAAAGTGCGGAGAGAAGGTTGCCGTGCCAATCCACTGTGGTCGGGAAATGCACCAAGAGGGTGATCAACTGGTATGTTGGATGGGTCCATCCTGTGGTAGCCAGCCTATGTTGGAACACTGTGGAGAGTACATGGAGTATAAGGCGTAGTCTACCATCTGTCCCAATGCACTATCTCTGAGAGAGGTTTCCGAGTGGAGGGAGTCTTTTCCTTCTCTCGATTTCTCTCGTCCAGTTGTCCGATGTCCCCCTCATATCCTATGAAGATTACAGTACCTATACGGTATTCATCAGGGATTCCCGTGACTTCCTTCAGTTTCTCCTCATTCCAGCCCGCTGTCGGATGAGCCATGAAACCAAGATGAAATGACTGAAGAAGGATGTTCTGAGTGGCAAGTCCGATGTCCATCATGAAGTAAGGCAGTTGATGCGCTGGACAGCCTTCATCCTCCCGTGCAGCCACAATGATCATGATGGGTGCCTTCTTGGCCCAAGCATTGCCTCTGCTGAGGGCCTCATGTGCTTCAATCAAGACTTCGGGATCTCTCAAGACAACGAAATTCCAAGCTTGGGTATTGGCACAAGAAGGAGCTCTGCGGCCCGCTTCCAGAATCGACTCAAGCATCTCGTCTGACACAGGCTTGTCCGAGTAGGCCCGCCCACTTCTGCGCTTCACAATCACTTCAAGAAGCAACTCATCCTTCTCGTTCATCTGACCTCACCACTGTCCAGCAAGTCCAAGCGAAGGAAAACCGTTCTTATCTTCAAAGGCATCATCAGAAATGTTATGTGAACAGATATCGTATAGGTCTTACCAAGAGGAATGGAACTTGCTGCAAGCCATCTGGGAAGACTACATCTGGGGCATACCTGGACTCCTTATTGGTTTCATAATCGGCTATGCAATCGGAGGGACCAAGAGTCTTAGGAACTCCGACCGCGTTCTGTTGATGGCCGCCTTTGGTCTTCTAGGAGGCACTATTATCGCCTTCCTCATTTCCTCGTTTTATCAAGTGGGGACCTTTGAGATCCTCCTTAGCATCATAGCAACATTTGGAGGAATCATCTTCGGAGCAGCCTTTCATTGGGAACGACCACCGCCACCTCCCCCAAAACGCCATGTGATATTCGAGCCTGATGAGGATGATGAATTCGACAGAGAGATTGAAGAGGCCTTCAAGGGTAAATACTGAGAACGTTCTTTCTGTCCTAGAATCAAGACATCCTCGATAATCATTAAAGTGATGCAATCCTACCCGGTCGAGATGCTTTCCCAATAGGAGGACAGTCTGAATGAGAAAGACGCTACCACATCTCGTGCTTGCTTTATTCTTCTGCTTTGCCCTGTGCACAATGCTCTCCCCACCTGTATATGCGCAGACTTGGACAGACGATGGCAATCTGTCCTTTCTGCTTGAATTGAACGGTATTTCTGCAGCAGATTCGGATGAGGCAAACCAGATTCCTTTGAACCTGACTGAAGGCTTGACGATTGAGATAACAATCGATGCAGCCTCGAATATGACCATTCATTCCTATACCTTTTTGATGCAGTATATGGGCGTCCCAATCATCAATCAGCAAACCCCACTTGGAGCACATATCAATGCCGGAGACCCTCTAAGTAACACAAGCTCAACAGTTCCACTTGACGCTTTGTCCTACGGAGGGATTGACCTCATATCTGGCACACTACTCGGAGCCCTCTCCTTCAACTACACGCTTGATACCACTCCTACAAACTACACCACACTTCAGGAGGACTTCTATTTGAAGATTGGAGGCACAGGCTTCTCAGCGATTATGTCATTGAACGGACTCCTTACTCTTGCATTCACGGTCATGGCTGTCTTTTCCATTCTATTGGCTATGGATGAATTCCAAAGGGGAATATCTGCTGGGCGCAGGCTTCGAGGTGCAAAGACGGCCTCTGATGTCGGGATCTTCCCGCCTTCGGTCGTGCTAAGGCGACGTCCGAAGAAGGATGCTGAAGAAGTGAACAAGGATGAGGTCGTCAGACGTGTAAGCGAGGCTGCCGGCAGTGCTTGGGATCACAAGCGGTGTCCACAGTGTGGAAAGAAGTGGAAGAAAGACGCTGTCCAGTGCCGCAAATGTGGAATCGATGTACCGAGTGCTGTACGTTTCTTCTCTGAAGACATCGCAGAGTACGCTCCAAAGGCCCTGAAGGTTGTCAAGCCAAAGAGCAAGATAACAGTTGGAGCTCTCTCGAAGCGGTTGAAACTCAAGCCAGACAAGGGTGGTGCACTGGCGGCAGCGCTGACGGACTTGGGTGTCTTTCAGACCCGAAGCGTGAAAGTGCCGCTCAAGAAAGTGGCCTTCTCAGGTTTGACTCTGACTGGATTCTACTGGAGTTGGCTGCAAATCCTTAGTGGGGCAACACCTACTCTATTCGATGTTCTACTACTTGCGGCAGGCGGTCTTGTCATCTCAGTCCTAGTTGGATACTTCATGAATTGGCTTGCACGTGTGCCGAAGCTCGGATATGAATAGTCCTGAAGCATCAGACCCGCTATGGAGGAATCAATGCAATCTCTTCCATCCGGCGCCAACTAATACAGAGGACTCAGCAAACGTGATTCACAATGGAGCGGAAGCGCAATCCTAGTCCCGTGAAATGGGAGAACGACGAAGTCGAGGTCAGCATCCCATACAGTGCTGCAGGAGTCGCCACTACAATTGTCATCACCTCAAAGTTGACGGGAAGGATGATGCTGATGGATGTTGGAGATGGTGCGCTCCGCGACCTCTTGGACCGCGGGAGTATCCAGTTTGTGAATGACATAGAACTCGTAGCAATCACACATGGCCACTTCGATCATATGGGAGGAATACATTCAGTCCTCGGCTTCCTTCGAATGATGAAGAGGACTAGTCAGCTTCATATCTTACTCCCGGCAAAATGCATAGAAGCAATCAGTGCGATTCTTGGTTTCAGGAAGGCCTATTCAGACACCCTTCCCTTCAGCTTCTCTTATCATGAGCTTGCGTCCGGGTCGCAATTTGACACTGATTTCTTCAAGTTGACTGCTATTCAGGTTGAGCACTACGGGATGGAGAACGCCACTGATGAGGATATACTCATGCCCGCTCTTGGTTACCGGGTTCGTGTTGGTGATACGGTAATTGGATATACTGGTGATACAAGACCGTGCCCAGGTGTAGAATCTGTTGTTCGTAACGCCGATTTGGCAATCATTGAGGCCACTAGGAATGAAATACCTCAATCAGAGCGAAGAGTCCATCTCTCAGAGCCCGAAGCTAAAGAACTGGGGAAGTTGGCCAAGAACTACATTCTGATTCACAGGATTCCAGACATAGAATAATGAGAACAGCCTGCCTCTGCATCCCTCAAATGAAACCTAGAATCACCCACAGAACCGCTACACCTAGAACAGCCGAGATTGGGACAGTAATTATCCAAGATATGAGAATGTCTTTTACCTGCTTCATCTGAACTGGTGTAGCCGAGACCCAACCAACCGCAATGAGGGCTGCTACCAGAACGTGAGTTCCACTTAGAGGTAGTCCTAGAAGTGTACCCACGAACATAATTAGAGCAACTGATACGCTTGCCGCAAGGGCCGAAGAAGGCGACAAAGAAACCACCTCGGTTGCAAGTGTCCTGATTACTTTTCGACCAACTACAATCAATCCGAGTGCCATGCCAGTTCCACCGATTATCAAGGGCAGGATTACTGCTGGAAAAGCAATGAATCCTAACTCGATTGTTCCCATGAAATCAGGTAGGACAACAAGCGGAGCTATTGCGTTGGCCACATCATTTCCTCCTCTGCTCAACGAGGTCCATATCAAGAAGGCTGCGAGTCCATAGGCTGCGAGTCTCTCTTGCCTCTCTAGGTCAGTGAGTCCCTGTACCTGTTTCTGACTACGCCTAACGAGTGCAAAGACAGCCGCGGCAACCAAGAATCCAATGACTGGAGAAACAATCCAGCCCACGAAGACCTCGAGGACTACAAACCAATCTATAGCTTCAATGCCCCATCCAGTATAGCCCACAAAGGGTGCGAAGACCGCGACTCCTATTACAGAACCGACAATACACTGAGTAGTGCTAATGGGAAGTCCTCTTGTGGCTGAAGCGACCAGCAGCCAAATAGCCATCGAGATTAGGATGGCGAATACCATCTCCGTAGTGAGCGTCAAGCCTCTTACCATATCAGAACCGACCTTCTCAGACACATTCCCCCCCATTGAAACTGCACCCAAAACGGTGATCAGACCTCCTATGGCTACCGCAGTCCTTACTGTGAATACTTTGGCGCCGACGGCTGGGGCCATAGCTTCGTCGTTGCTTCCAATTGCAAAGGCGACCATGAAACTGATGATGAGCAGGACTCCTAGCAGTACAGGTTCCAAACCGGAGGAGCCTCCAACTATGAGTATTTCACTGCAAGAGTCCGGATGAAGTCACCAGTGTCCTCAGACCTTATGGCAACTTGAAGAATCCTCTCTGAGATTGCCCGAAACAGGCTGACCTCTTTGGCACTGTACTTCTTGTCATTGAAGAGTTTCTTTAGCAACTTGAAACTTAGGTCTCTTGCCTCTTCCCTCACTCTATCAATCTTGAGGGTGTACTCGACAGATTTCTTGAAGTCAGTGAAGAGGTACTTTACTGCATCTTGAAGCAGGTCTGTACAGATCCACCCCTTCTCAGCAATCCCCTTGATTTCACTTGGTGGCCTGAAATTGCTTCCAACCAGAATCATTCTTACTGCGTTCTCCGCCGCATCGACAACACTATCCATGTGTTGTACAAGCTGATAGCGTTCTTGTGTTTGCTGAGGAAGATACGCACGCTTTGAGAATATCTTCTCATAGAGTTCCTCCTTGACCTCATCAGCTTCTCTTTCAAGTGAGATTATCTCGGATTCCAGTTCGTCCAAATGCTTCATCTTGCCGTCATCCCAGTCATCAGCACAGACGTGGAGCTTAGCGCTGGCAGACTGGAGTGCCTTGCTTAGTCTCAAGAGGAGTTCATCAGCCTGTTTCTGCAGGTCCTTGTCCCCAAGACCGAATATCCTAGAGAATGTATCCATTTTCAATCACTCAGGTTGAGATTGTAGTTTAGTCGGTTCTAAGAGGCAGGGCTTCCTCTTAGAGTCTTCTACGATAGCGAACGAATAATCATATCGAGAGCAAGGTTGACTCGTCCGCCTTCTCGCACGCTGATACGATTGAAGTCTAGCTGTTCTGGGGCTCCAGTACCCCTCTAATCCGGATGAGTCCGGCTCCTATCTTCTCTTGTTTAGCGATTCTGAATCGACCCAACA
>LRSK01000135.1 GCA_001563325.1 Candidatus Thorarchaeota archaeon SMTZ1-83 | reverse complement strand
CTGCCGCTCTGTCCTTTGCACTTCAGAATCTTCCAGTACCGGTCGCGCTTGTAGGATCGCAGCGATCTTCCGACCGGCCGTCTTCAGATGCTGCCATCAACCTAATCTATGCAACTGAGTTCGTTGGACGTGCAGATGTTGCAGAGGTAATGCTTGTGATGCACGGAGAAACAGATGATAGTTTTGCATATGCCCACCGCGGCACTCGTGTACGCAAGAACCACACAAGTAGAAGAGATGCCTTTCAATCAATCAACTCGTATCCCATTTTCAAGATTGAATCTACCGGAATAACTGAGATCGCAGAACCAATCCATAGAAGAGATCCTGAACGGAAGCTCAAACTGAAACCCAAGTTCGACGAACGGGTTGCCATTGTAAGGACATACCCTGGACTTAATCCGAGCATAATCGACTATTACACGGATTGTGGGTACAGAGGGGTAGTCCTTGAGGGAACTGGTCTTGGGCATGCGCCAAAGGCAATCCAGCCATCATTGAAGCGCGCGTTAGACGCTGGCATGGTTGTGGCCATGACAAGTCAGTGTATCTCAGGTAGAATAGACATGAACGTCTATCGTACTGGGGTCGAGCTTCTTGAGATGGGTGTAGTGCCCTGTGAAGATATGCTCACAGAAACCGCATTTGTCAAACTGATGTGGCTCCTAGCCAACAAGAAGAGCGAGGAAGAAGTAAAGAAATCTATGACTGAGTCTGTTGTAGGAGAGATTGAGATGCGAACAGAGATGGCCCAGTACAGGGCTTCTCTGGAGGCCGAATGATATGACTGATGAGGCACGATACAGAGAGCTCGGTTTGAAGGTCGGCCTTGAGCTGCACCAGCAGCTGGACACAACACGAAAACTCTACTGTCATTGTCCCACGATGATTCGTGATGATGAACCCACTGACGGATTCGTACGTAGACTTAGACCTACTCAGAGCGAGATGGGGGCAGTTGAGTATTACAATGACACAACATGTCTTGTTGAAGCTGACGAAGAGCCGCCTCATGACCTATGTGACGAGGCTATTGATATCGGTCTGACGATGGCCAATTTCCTGGAATCCACACCTGTAGATGAGATACATTCCATGAGGAAGATTGTGATCGACGGGAGTAATACTACTGGGTTCCAGCGAACATGTGTTGTTGCTACCGGCGGCAGAATCATAGTGGGAGATCAGGAGATCGGAATCCAGACAATTGGTCTTGAAGAGGATGCGGCTAGGAAGATTGCCGATGATGACAAGAGAAACATGCGCATATACCGGCTCGATAGACTCGGTATCCCGCTTGTTGAGGTAGCCACCGCACCCGACATTCACACACCATCCCAAGCACAAGAAACTGCTCTTGCTATAGGTCTGCTACTCAGATCAACCGGCAGGGTGAAACGGGGAATCGGAAGCATTCGTCAAGACGTCAACGTTTCAATTGAGGGCGGTGCGATCATAGAAATCAAGGGCTTTCAACAGCTTAACATGCTAGATGACTTAGTCAAATTCGAGGCACAACGCCAAGAACAACTACTGAGGATCCGCGACGCCTTAGTTGATAGAGGGGTTTCTATCGAAGACATTGAAGGCAAGATTGAGGACGTTAGTAACATCCTGAGCGGCACTGGTTCAAAGGTCCTAAAGAAGTCACTCGCGGCTGGTGGGTCTGTGGCTGCACTGCTATTGCCCGGATTCGCAGGTCTAGTAGGCCAAGAGATTCAACCAAACCGTAGACTTGGGACAGAGTTCTCTGACTATGCGAGATTCTGGGGCGGCGTTGGAGGAATCTTCCACACGGATGAATTGCCCAACTATGGGATTACTGACACCGAAGTAGCAGAGATCAAGAAATCTGTCGGCGCCAAGGATGAAGATGCAGTCCTTATTGTTGCAGCCCCCAAGAAGAACTGTGAAGATGCTCTACAGGCGGTGCTGAAGAGAGCGCGCCAAGCTGTAGTAGGAGTCCCTGCCGAAACTAGAACCCCATTAGCTGATGCAACTACGAAGTATGCCCGGCCGAGACCCGGTGCAGAAAGAATGTATCCTGAAACCGACGTTCGACCTGTCAAGATTACCTTGGCACGATTAAAGAGAATCAAGAGAGAGATGCCTGAAACTCTTGAGAAGAAGAAGAAGAGATTCGTTGAGCAGCACGGACTCAGCGAAGACTTGGCATCTCAAATTACGAGGTCTCTCAACCTAGATCTGTTCGAGAGCATAGTGAACCAGCTGGACGTATCTCCTACCTTGGTCGTAGTCACGCTGGAAAACACACTCGTGAGTCTGCACCGTGATGGAGTACCGACTGAGAGTTTAGACGAGCACCATCTGGTGAATCTCTTCGAGGCAATCTCAGGGAATGAAGTATCCCATGAGGCGATTTCCACCATTCTTACCTATCTTTCTGAGAATCCTTCTTCTGACTTGGAGGAGGCCATAGAGGAAGCAGGACTTGGACGCATAGAAACCAATCAGGTTGAGGAAGTAATCAAGAAGATAGTGTCTGAACGAGTAGACTTTGTACGTGAAAGGGGCGAAGCCGCCATTGGTGGTCTCATGGGTGTGGCCATGAAGGAGCTAAGAGGGAAGGTCGATGGGAAGACTGTCAAGAACCTCCTAGTAGCCGAGGTTGAACGTGTTCTTTCCGAATAGCCATTCACAGCTTACAAAACAGACTCGAACTGAGGATAAGCTTAATTAGAGGAATCCAGAGTGCTCGTCTGCCAGACTTCATTATGACTACCATGCAGCCGCAGTGGCCTAGACTGGTAGGGCGCGAGACTCATAATCTGGCTGGATTTCCCAGTCTGAATTGCGGGGTCAAATCTCGGCCCAACCTTTGATGAGGCATCTCGAAGTCGTGGGATCGAATCATCTTCACTCTCGGTGACGATGCGGAGTGCCCACCTGCGGCACCATTATCTATCAAGACAACTTCATCCAATTGGAATACATTCTGTTTCGAGGAGGGCAGCTCCCCGAAACAGTTCGAATTCTTCTCTTCTCAAGTGTTATTCTCAGAACGGAAAGCCGAGTCGTTCCTTCGGATTTGATTGTTTTTAGGCAGTCTACTCTCAGTTCTTTCGAGATACAGGTACGACGCTAATGATAGAAAGGAGAAAGCGAGAGCAAAGTGGAGAAGAGTATCAAGGCCCGCACTAGGGATGGAACCCCATAGAATAGCTGCACCAACCACGAAGACAGAAGCTCCTACGACCAAGATGGCAGAAGCAATTACGATGATTCGAAGCACTAATAGCATCCGATTATCCAAGGCGTGTTCTCCATTTGACTATGCGTTCTCTCGTGAGATAATGATTTCGACAAGGCGGTTTGACCACGAACGACAACTGTACTCGTCCATTGATTCATATTCTCCTCTTTACTTGACCCTGCACCATGGAGAACTGGTGAACAACGAAATGGGACAGAGATGGCATGACGAAGACGAGTTCTGGGAAATACACACTAAAACGATGTTCTCAGAAGAGCGAATAGAACGTACCCATGAACAGGTGAATGCACTGGTTGCACTTCTCAATATCAACCAGGATGACACCATCCTCGACCTTTGCTGTGGGGTTGGCAGGCACAGTCTAGAACTTGCACGCAGAGGATTCAAAGTCACCGGGGTCGACAGGACACGACATTACTTGGAGATTGCTAGGACGCGGGCTGAAGAGGAGAAGCTAGATGTCAACTTCATTGAGGCTGATATGAGAGAGTTTCAGAAAGAGCGTGTCTATGACGTGATTCTCAGTATGTTCACCTCCTTCGGGTATTTCGAAGACCCTCAAGATCAGTTCCGTGTGTTGAATAACATGTATGCCTCTCTCAAGCATGGCGGAAGAGCTCTCTTTGACCTACTGGGCAAGGAGAAACTTGCTAGAGTCTTCAGGGAGAGGGATTGGTACCACGCAGAAGCAGGCTTCAAGCTGGAAGAGAGAAGAATCTCAAAGGACTGGAGTTGGGTGGACTCAACTTGGATACTGATAACAGATGAAGGAGAAGTGAACGAGTGGAGCGTTTCGCACTGGATATACTCCGCAGCCGAGATGAAGGCAATGCTGAAGTCAGTCGGATTCAATGAACATGAGGTCTATGGATCACTAGCGGGAACTCCCTATGATCACGACGCCATTAGACTCATCGTTATTGGTAGGAAGACCTAGCACCTCCTCATCGACATCTCTGGTGACATTATTAGGCATAGATGAAATTGACTATCATGAAGACTGAGAAATGGAAAGTAGTAGGAGGGCTGATATACAAGCTTGAGAGAGCCTTCGAGAGTATGCTTCATGCCGTCGAGCTGGCAAGAAGACTCAAGGCTGACAGGTATGTCTATCTTCACAGAACCGATGACGGCCTGTGGGCTGTATACTGGCGAGAGAAAGACCAGGATGCACAGTGCGAACCCGAGTACGACTATAGTCTGACGCGAATTTAATCATCATCCAGTGCGTACGGGCATAATAGGGTCCGGTCCCTATGAAAGACCATGCCACCTGACTTCCGTTCTTCCGAACTTGATTTCGATGAAAAAGCTCTTGTCATTGAATCACTCGGCCGAACGGTTCAGATGGGCCAAGGTGCCAAGTTCGAGCAGCTGATTCGCAGTTCCAATCTATCTTCCGTAATCAATGTGACTGGCTGGACGTTCGAAGCTGTACGGGTACTTCTCGCCGTTGGTGAGGATAAGAATGCCAAATTGTCACTGAGAAATGGGCAGCGGTGCTATACAGTTGTAACATATCCAAGGGGTCCTATTCTCTCTACTCTTGTGGAGTCAATCGTGGTTGGACAGTGGTAGTCCGAGCCAAGTAGCGTCTTTTCGCCCATGACATAGACGGCAATCTCTTTATCCTAGACCGTTCTCATGGATTTCGAGGTGTTGCACTCTGAACCTTTCATTCAAGACTCTTGACGATGTGGACTATGCTGGGAAAAGAGTCCTAATTCGGGTCGACATTAACTGTTCTGTAGATCCAGAAACCAAGAAGATCACAGATGACTCAAGAATCATTGCTACACTCCCAACACTCAGAGAGTTATCAAAGAGCCGGGCTGTTTTGCTGGCTCATCAAGGACGTCCGGGGAGTGATGATTTCATCTCATTGGAACAACACACAGAGATAATGAAGAAACATGGACTTGACGCCAGTCATGTCGACGACATCTTTGGAGAGAAGGCGCAACAGGCAATTCAGCACGTAGAAGTCGGTGAGGTACTGGTTCTGGAGAACGTACGCTACTTCGAAGGCGAGCTGAAAGAGGGCCCGGCTGAGGAGGTTGCCAAGGAAGCAATAGTACAAGAGCTCTATCCATATTTCGACCTGTTTGTCAATGACGCATTTGGTGCTGCACACCGGTCCCAAGCATCGATCGTAGGGTTCACCACTGTACTACCTTCCACAGCAGGAAGATTAGTAGAGAAGGAGATTCGTACGCTCACCGATGCCACCGCTACTGACAGACATCCCTGGACTCTAGTTCTTGGAGGAGCGAAGGCAGAAGACAAGGTAAAGACTCTTGGCAAGCTCTTGGCCGCTGGACGGGTTGATCAGGCCTTACTTGGTGGGCTAGTAGGAACACTATTCCTTATTGCAACGGGAAGCGTTTCCGAAGAGTACTCCACTCCAATCAAGGGGTTCGACTCTTCAATTGATACTGCGAGGGACATTCTAGGGAAGTATCCTGATACCATTGTACTCCCTGAAGATGCAGCAGTGGAGAGGGACAACGAACGCGTTGAATGCAGCTTCGACATGATGAATGGAGACCCATTCCTCGACATTGGTTCAACCACGACTGAGAAATATGTAGAAACGATTCGTGATTCCGCAGTAGTATTCGCAAACGGTCCAATGGGCTTCTTTGAGAAGGAGGCCTTTGCGAAGGGGACCTCTGAAGTATTGGATGCTATCGCTGAATGTGACGGGATAACCGTGGTCGGTGGTGGTCATATGGGGGCCATGGCAATGAAAAAGGGCCTTGCCGAACGCATAACTCACATCAGCACGGGCGGAGGGGCCACAATCAACTTCCTTACTGGAAAGAAACTCGATCTCATTGTCGCCCTTGAAGCGGCCTCGAAGAGGATGGGAAGCTAGTACTCGTCTGAGTTGAGCAGAGTGATTGCTCTGTTTGACAGAGTTATAAAAGATTAGAACAGCAGATACGCGAAAGTGAGCATTCGATTGACGTAGTTCAGACATACTTTCACACTCAGCAAGAAGCAGCAAACGAAACCATCACACACCAACTTGGCAAAGCTCACGTATGTAGCTCACAGATTACCAGAAGGGTGATGATATGACAGACAAGGTGAAATGTCCTAGATGTGGTAGCGCATCAATTGCAAGAGACATGTATCCGGGCAGTGCTGGTGTCAGATCACGGTACATGTATGCCTGCAGCAAGTGCGGAAGTCACTGGGAAGATAATGCATGAGTCCAATGCCTTCCAGAAGATGTGGAGCCCCAGGCGCGATTTGAACGCGCGATCTCCTGATATCTTG
>LRSK01000134.1 GCA_001563325.1 Candidatus Thorarchaeota archaeon SMTZ1-83 | reverse complement strand
TGTCTTTGGTCGCGTACAACCCGTTTCTTGGGTCAATATGGTGTTCAATCTGGCTGCGTTGCTGCTTGCAGTTTCACTCCTCGGAGTCGTGGGGTCAAGGGAAAAGGACAAGGGGTCTGAAGAAGACAAAGCCCAACTGAGTGAGAATTGATGTTATCAGAGACCAGCATTCTGAAATAGTAAAGATTGCATTACCTATTCATGAGCGGTGGCTGCACTTTAGCTGCAAAGATTGTAGGTAGTCGCTATTTCCTACTGAAGAATAGAGACCTCGTCTACAAGGACTTCAAGGACTCTGTTGTTTTCGACGATACAATCTTTGGTGTGACTGGCATCAAGATTGGTACTGGAGAACCGGCAGGAGTTTCCATTGGATTCAACAAGTGGGGGCTTTCAGCGTGCAACTCTACAGTCCTGGCCACATCCAACAAGGCCTACGACATGCTTATGGAACGAGTACTGCGCGAAACCAAATCACTTGACCAGGCGCATGAGCTTGTGAACGAAGAGCTGCAATCTGGAAGCCGCTACCAGTGGGGCAACTTCCTTTTGGCAACTCACAAGGAGGTGGGCGCCATTGAGATTGGAGAAGGAGTCTGTGAGATGGAAAGAGGCCCCACGATGATAACACGCGCAAATCACCATCTGCGACTTCCCACCACGGAAACTCTGAAGAATGCTAGTGCCGATGAGCGTGAGGCTGGAGGACCGATTCCAATGAGCCAGAAGCGTCGTCAACTTGCGTCCAAGATGTTGGAGGATGCAACATCGCTTGGAGACATGATGAAGATTCTCTCTAGTCACAGCGAAACCCGAGGCTTCGACTCAATCTGCAGACACAGAAGAATGGCCCCTGGTGAGAGTCCATTCTTAGGGGAAACCTCTTACAGCTACATTGTGGAGATCCTCATGATTAGTCCGAGCGAGTTTGACTTTAGGATACACGCCTCAAGAGGGAATCCTTGCAGCAACAAGTATGATGAGACTTTGGTTGACTTCTCGTCCTCTCAAGCTGAGCGAGCGGCGACTGTCAGAAAGTTTCCATAGAGGCCTTGTCTTCTGGATATCTAGAGGCCATCAAGTTCGCTGATCTCAATGATTCTCCCACAATTGCTGCATAGAAATGCAGTCGGCCCAACCCACTCTATGTCCCTGGTGAAATCAATCTCATGTCCACAATCAGGACACTCAGGAGTGTCAGGATGGAGCGGATTGAGGAGCGTTCTGGTGAGCGATTCGAACTTAATGCCTTTTGTGTACGTCTGCCCTGTTCGTTTCATACCCCTCTTTTCAGTAGATGACGTATAATCCGTAGTATCACCTATGTTATACCGCTCCGGATGAATCGGCGGGTATATGAGATGGTGGTGCCTGCAGCTGCATTGTTCGCTCCTTGGGAAGCTACTGATATGATGTACACACGAGTTGCTGACTCACTCAAAGGAGTTTCAGCTACGATCACTACTCCGTTTACGAAGGACCTCGCCGAGGTTGACACCAATGCCTTGACAAAGAATCTGGAGTACCTAGTTCGCGAAGGCATTAAGATGGTTGTCCCTTGTGGAAACACAGGTGAGTTCTACTCTCTTTCTGAGTCTGAATGGAAACAGGTTGTGGAAGTGACAGTCAATGGCGTATCTGGTAACGCCGTAGTCATGGCAGGAGTCGGCCTCTCAATGACTGCTGCAAAGAAGATGATGCAACAGGCTGAGTCTTTGGGGGCTGATGGCGTGATGGTCATGTATCCTCAGCATGTTTTCAGCTCTGAAGAAGGCCTTCTCATCTATCTACGGGAGATACTGGATGCTGCTGGATCACTTGGTGTTGTCCTCTACAAGAAGGGGCCGCTTCTAAGCGACACTGTCTTGGACAGTATCGTCGGCCATGAAAGGCTAGTAGGCGTGAAGTACGCATTCGGTCGTATCGTGGATTTTGCTCGAACGGTCCAGACATTGGGAAACTCGATTGTGTGGTCTTGTGGGACAGCCGAGCGGTTTGCACCCTTCTTCTGGCTGGCCGGTGCCAGAGGATTCACTTCTGGACTAGCCAACTTCGCTCCCAAGGTTTCACTATCGATGCACGAAGCACTAGAACAAGGGAACTACGAGAGGGCCATGGAGCTACAGACTCTCATAAGTGAACTCGAATTCCAAAGGGAAGGCAGGGGAACTGCTAACAATGTCCCGGTTGTCAAGGCGCTGATGGACCACATAGGTCTGGTAGGAGGAAACTGTAGACCACCTATCCATCCACTCAGCAGAAACGAGAAAGAGCTGGCCATTCAAGCCATTGCAGACTGGGGCCTTGTACGATCTTGACTAGAAGTCCTCCGAGATAGTCACGTCAACCGCGCTTAGGCAATGCTGACAAACAAGCGTCTGCGGGCCACTCCAGTGCACCTTGTCCAATTCAAGGCCCGCCTGGCAATGTGGGCAGTAGACAGGGATGGTAAAGGTTGCGCCGGGCTGGTAAGTCCTAATGTAGTCTCCAGCTGAGAACATCTGTGCCTCGTATCCAAGTTGAGCTGCTCTGTCAAATTGAACCGCTCTTCGAGTAGCTGTTCTGGCAGCGAATGCAAATACAACCCCAATGATAACAAACGTTACCCCAATGCCAACGATGATTGGGAGCATAATAGGAGTCACATACTCTCCTAGACCAAGAGCTTCCAATATCATTGTCACCGCAATCATCGGAACGGTGAATACGAGACACATAGTGCCTGCAATTTTGAGTCCGACATTCTCGCTCAACGCTGACCCCTGATAGGAAGTCGCCATCTTCGCCTATAAAGCATCTGAGGAGATAGTGACATACGCTAGGTGTCCCTGTCTGTGCGACTGCGGCCATCCACATTATAAAGACGCCAGTTGACTGTCAAACTATGAACGAGGGCTTTGGTATTGAGGAAGCAAGCGAAAAAGACCTTCCTGGAATAGTCTTGCTTCTGCAGGACACGGACCTGCCGCCGGATGGTATCGAACCTCACGTAGATGACTTCCTTATTATTCGAAGTCCTCAGGCGGTTGCTGGACCGGAGACTCTCATCGGATGTGCTGGTCTGGAAGTCTACGAGAACCATGCGCTGCTCCGCTCGTTGGCTGTGCATCCAGATTTCCAGCGGAGGGGCATTGGCAGGAAACTGGTTAGCCGAATTACCGAGAGTGCAAGAGGCCGGGGAATCAACCATCTCTATTTGCTGACTGAAACAGCTGAGGACTTCTTTCGAAGGCTTGGTTTCGATCTCGTTGAACGAGAGGATATACCCGCAATTGTAAGGCAATCAGTCGAGTTCACAATCCTTTGCCCGAGCGCAACAAGCATGACAAAGGAAATCTGATTATAGACGCTATTGCCACTCGGAAACGTGCGCGGCCCAACCTGCGGAGCGGGCGATGGCGAACAAGTCGGTGTTTAGCGAATATGGAATCCCAAATGACTCGTATGCGGCTGCGTTGTAAAGGTCAACGTTTGGATGGACCACCTTCCCTTTCTTTTCGAGAAGCAATCTACTTCCCTGTTTGGCAATCTCTTCTATGCTCTCGAGTCGCTTGGCCCATCGCTGGTCAACCTCTGCCCTTCTCTTCAGGAGTTCCCTGAGGAACTTCGCTCGAGGGTCAATAGTCCGGTAGATTCTATGACCCAGCCCGTAAATCTTCTCTCCTCGTTCGAGCTTCTCTGCGAGAAGACTGGAAACTTGAGGATGTCCTTCAATCTCGGTAATCATTCTCATTGCCTCGGTCCCAGCGCCATGATGAAGAGGGCCAACATGCTTGTCCAGTGCCGCAACAGTCGCTTCAGAAACCGAGCCTGTCGCGGCGTAAGTACTCTGCAAAGCTGCAAGTGAAGGATTTTCAGGATCATCCATGTGGAGAATCAAACAAGAGTCCAGGTCTTTTGAGTCAGGGTCATTCAGAGAGGTTCCGTTGAGCATCCAGAGGAAATTTGCTCCATGATGAAGCGAATCACTCGAAGCAATGCGAGTCTTACCGTGCATCTTGCGCCACTCAGCAGCCGCGACAGACGGTGCAGTTGACATGAAGAGTAGCATCTTGTCCACCGCATTCAGTTCGTGGATGTTTCCATACGTATCCAGTTTCTCTGCGAGTTTCCTAAGCCCTCTTGTTTCCAACACGTATGGTCTGTCACTAGTGGACGACTCTTGAATCTCTCCGGTCGTGGAGAGCAATGTGTCGATGTTTCTCTCCCCGATTTCTCGTAGTTTGGTTAGCTTCCTCCTGAACTGGATTCTTTTTCTGCCATCCGGAAGATTTCCGTACACAAGAAGAAAGGCAACATCTTCGAATCTCGATGTTTCTGCCAGCTCTGTTGCATTCAGTCCCCTGAAGAAGAGCAGTCCTTGATTCGAATCTATATGACTTATCGGCTCCATTCCGAAGCTACCACCCACTCTCGACTTCCAGGGTCTCTGTACTTTCGATTCAAAGGAGGGGAACCGGTGACACATGCCGCGTTCAAATCTTACTCGCTATCACGGCCGTGAGGTCTGCGAGTCGCTCGCTATAGCCTGCTTCGTTGTCGTACCAACCAAGTACCTTGACCATGTTGCCAATCACAGCAGTGGTTAGTGAGTCAAAACTGCATGAGTGTGGGTCTCCAATGAAGTCAGAGGAAACAAGGGGTTCGGTCAGATATGCGAGATACTGCGCCAAAGGCCCGGACTCTGAGGCCTTCTTGAATGCCGCATTCACGCCATCAACATCAGTTTCTTTCTCGACTACAACGTTCAGGTCTACGACTGAAACATCCATCACTGGCACGCGCAAGGCCATGCCGTCAAGCTTGCCTGCAGCTTTCGGATAGACAAGACCAATGGCTTTCGCAGCACCTGTTGTAGTGGGAATGATGTTCCAGCAGGCTGCTCTTGCTCTCCTAATGTCCTTGTGTGGACCATCGAGTATTACTTGGTCATTCGTGACAGCATGAATCGTGGTCATCAGTCCCCGCTCAATTCCAAAGTTCTCATCAATGACTTTCACCATTGGTGCCAGACAGTTGGTTGTGCAGGAGGCGTTTGATATGATGTCGTGTTTTGCGGGATCATAATCTCCATCGTTTACGCCAGGCACAACAGTGAGCATCTTCCCACCCTTCCCGGGTGCACTCAGAACCACTTTCTTGGCCCCTGCGGCAAAATGCTTCTCTGCATCCGAGCGTTTCCTGAACAGACCTGTGCATTCTACCGCGATATCAACGTCAAGTTCCTTCCACGGAAGGTTCGCTGGGTCTCTCTCTGAGACCACCCTAAGTTCGTTTCCATCGACCTTGATGCTCTCCTTGTCTGCTTCCACAGTGCCTTCGAATCTCCCCATCACAGTGTCGTACTTCATTAGGTGTGCGATGGTAGTCACGTCCATTAGATCGTTCAGTGCAACGACCTCAAACTCATTCTTCGGCAATGCCGCCCTTAGGAAGCCGCGTCCTATTCTTCCAAAACCGTTTATACCGACTCGTACCGTCATGACAATGCACCTGCTATACTTGTCCCACCGCGTTGATGGCTAGACCTTCCGCTATATCTCTTACGCATGATTCGGTCTGACACCGGTTT
>LRSK01000133.1 GCA_001563325.1 Candidatus Thorarchaeota archaeon SMTZ1-83 | reverse complement strand
TGGCTGGGGCGTGAGGTGGATTCCTTCTTTTCCCATAAACAACCACGAGCATGGCAATACCCAAGAGAGTGCCAATCACAATCAATGGAATTGTCGGAAGGCCTAGTATGTCAGATGGAGCATTCTCCACGCTGAAATGAATGGTTTTTTGCTGTTCATTGGTGGATGCATCTGTAGCTTTGATTGTGATGTAATAGCTACCATTCTTCATCAGTGTTGTGTCAAGACTGAAGGTGGAAGAGTTGCCCTCAAAGCTGAATCTGACGGGACCGAACGAATTTGGATAGCTAGAGGCATATATCGTGCATTCAATGGAATCAATACCAAACCTGTCAACTCCAGTAACATTGAACTCCCATATATCTGAGAGCACATCATCTTCATTGACGTTGCACTCTATTGTTGGAGGAGTCTGGTCAGTCTGGAAGTCTACATTTACAGTCTGAGCCGTCGAGGGGGAGTCTGTGTTGTCAAAGACAAGATACCATCGGATAGCGCTCCTTCTTGGAGGGGGAGACACGCCGTGACTCAGAAACTCATAATCACTACTAGTAACATCTTCCTTGAGTTCATACTTAACGATGTCATGCCCATCTATCCATTCATTGAATGCAGTCTCATTGCAGATAAAAAACGTAATATCCGTGCCATTGACAACATCGAAATGGCCATAGAGTCCCATATAATAGGTTGTTCTCCAAGTCCACGTTTCATACTCTCCAGGCTGTATGTATAGCGATTGGAGAGCATTGGTTGTTGGCACCTGAGGCAACACCAAGATTATGAGAAGACTGATGACCGCTACTCTTCTCATTCTTTCACCCCAGCATAATCAGTCATACATATGGTATCCTAGCACTATCAATCTATCCTATTTCGAATCTCATTCACGCTCAACATCATATCTTGCATCGGGTGAAACTTCTTGGATTTCGAAGATTGTACGAGAATAAAATGCCCCATCAGACTGGAACTATGAGAGAGAACCATCCAAGTAGGACTAGTGGCTTGGACCGCGTTCCCACATTGGTAGATGCGTTCTCGATGATCGGAAATAAACGGAGTGCAGGCTCAGTCCTGCCTCCACCATTGGGTGTTTCTTGCTACGAAGCTCGGCTATGACCTGCAATCTGAATGCCTTTGAATTATTGGGGCGGACCTATTTTCAAATGGAGGGCCTATCGATTACCTCTAGTTTGAAGATAACAGGTCTGATTCCATCAGTACAACATGTTATGTAGGAATTATCGGCTTTCATCCACTTCCATATTCTGCCAGTCTTGCCCACATAATTATCAAAGCTTCCTCCTTGCATAAGGGTCAAGAGAAATCTATGAATGTCATGCCAAGCAAAGCTACATGGGAAATTGTCAGGCTTGGCTGTCGGGCTCTCTGTTATGAATTCTTGACCATCTTCGAATTCCCCACATTTACCCGTCTTTGTCTGCAGGTATTCTTCTGCAAGGTCTTTGTGGAAAGTTCGTTTCAGCACCGTGATCTTACATCTCACCATTTTGTTCACTCTATTAGTAAATCTCATCGGAATAGTAGCAAATGTTAGAAATGCATTCAGAAACAGTATGTCTGTCAACCTTTTGTTAAGAGATGCGGTTAGAGCAGGTATATTCATGCTGAGTGGCGTCTGAATTCAACAATTGACATATACTAGCGGAGTAGAAGATACCCGATTACTGCAAGGAGGAGGAGAAGAGTCAAGACTCCAATGAATACCCTACCAGTCTTGTTGAAAGTCATTAGTTGTGCCCCGATAGAAATGGCTGCAAGGACCACCTGAACCGCAAACCAAGCAAGAATGAAAGGGGGCTGCATCTCTGGAGGAATTATATCGATGTAAGAGAGTATGAAGAGCAATATCAGATTTCCAACGAACGCGAAGCGAGTCGGTCCAGCAATTCTATATATCCAGTACTGCTTATCTCTGGTTCGAATGTAATAGATGAGGTTTTGAAATCTCGCCTTAATTCTCTCTAACACTTTGGTACCCTATAACACTAGGTCTGATGATTTTTGTCAGTTGCGGTCTATTCTGTGGATAGGACGGGATAAGAAGGACACAGTTGCTGGCATCTTTAAACAAGTTGCGCATCTGAAAATCCAGCGAATAGAATGCGATGAGTAGTTACCCATCTTCTTAACCTAGTTGAGACTCATGGTCTTGATTCGCTGGGCTCAGGCTCACGCCTTGAAGCTCGAAGGAGAAGATTATGGCCTAGGAATAGGAGTCTATAGGACTAATCTTGCCGTGGATTAGAAACATTTGCGGGCCTATCACCCACTCGTGCAATGCATATCTCATGCCAAGACAATCCACCGATATTCATGATTTTCCATTTCGTGTAGCTAGAATGAATATCACAACAGCTCCAAGATTCATCAGGGCTTTCACAAAGAATGGTACTGCACTCCCTAGGAGCAGAGCATAGGAGATGATAGCAGGTCCAGTCATACTGGCGAGCGAAACAGTTGTATTGAAAGCGCCCAGAATTGAAGTGCGTTTCTCCTTTGTGTATCTCTGAGCAATGACAATCGGAGGAACCGAGATATCCACCATGTCAAGCCCAGCCCATATAGAGTAGAAGAACAGGACCTCAAGAGAACTCGATGCAAAAGGAAACACGGTCACTGTCAAGGCTAGGAAAGACCATCCTCCTGCAATAGCTGCAACGGACCCTATTCGATCAACTAGTCCTCCTGACACAAAAGCTGAGAAAGCGATGACTAGAGGTGAGATAGAAATCATCAGCCCATAGAGCTCCAGCTCTGACCTTCCAAGAAACAAGGGCACATACCAAGATAGGCCACTGCTTGAGATCCCATCAAGTGCGAATGCAAACACGAGAAGGATGAGGAACCAGTCATATGATAGACCTCTGCCACTCGCAGAAGGTGGAGATTGGTCCTGTTCTGTCCCCGCAAATGTTTCCCTCAGAGTGATGGTATACAAGAGTAGAACGATGAAGAGCCCCATGAAGCCCAGCACAAGGCCAAACCAGAACTGGTTGTTTGCATAAAGTACAGTTCCAACCAGAATTAAAATTGCTGGAGGAATTGACGGCAGGACTCTAGTAGCTAGCATATATGACAAACCACGCCTCTTCTCCGGACTACTCTCGATTAGCAACATAGATGAGGCAGGTCGAGCAAAGCCACTTCCAAACATCATCCATGCATACCCCACTATTGCAATCACCCCCATCAGGAAGGACGAAGATGCGGCATACCATAATGAACTGAGAATAATAAGAGGGCCACTTGCGTAGATTGCAAACCCTAGACTGATGATGGGCTTTCTTCCTTTTTTATCAGATACGTTGCCTCCAGCTAATGAAGCGAGTGCACGAACAACAGCAAAGATTGTGAAGAATAGGCCTATCTGAAACGTATCGAATCCCACATCAGCAAAGAAGTAGGGCATGAACATGATCCACATTGAGTTAGCTGATGTCACAATGGTGTTGCCAGCTGACAAAACTCTCACATTCCGCCGGACAGCCAACAGTTCTTCTCCCAGAATAACCCCCGCCCTTCAAACATAAGGAGATGCTGCTATTTGTGCCTTCTTGGCGATGGTCTAGAATGGCTCAACTCACCGATTCACCTTGATGAATGAATAAAAGGACCATGGCATGGGTAGAAGGATCAGAGGCCGCAGAGGCAGGTCTTCATTATAGGGAGCAGAACATATATGCTCAGCTGAGAAAGAACACACAGGCTTTGGAGTTCAGTCGTGGTGGACGAGGCATGAAGTTCCGGATGGTTGCCGCAATTCTCCTTTCCTGCTTGATCATAGGAGTGGGAGCAGCTTCTTCATCGTCGATATCTAATGAAGATTGCAGAGTTCTAGTTGATAGGGACCTAAGAAACCTGAGTAGCACTTCCTCAATCGATGTTCTGGCTTATTCGACATTCATTGGAGGGTCTGATGAAGACAGATCCTATCATCTTGCGATAGATGCCGCTGGCAACATCTATGTCGGAGGTATGACCTTCTCCAGTGATTTCCCCGCAACTGGAGGCTATGATGACTCATGGAACTGCGGATCCAGCGATTGCTTTGTTGTGAAGATTAACTCTACTGGTGGTGTTGTCTATTCGACTTTTATCGGAGGGTCTAGTGATGATTGCGCTAGTGGTATAGGAGTAGACTCCACGGGTTGTGTCTATCTTGCTGGTTCAACATCATCAGTAAATTTCCCAACCGTGAACGCTCTTGATGGCACCCTCGAACAGACAGACGGCTTTGTGTGTAAACTCAATGCAGCTGGCAATAATCTGGAGTATTCCACGTTTCTTGGCGGCTCTCTCGTGGACTATGTGCAGGACCTAACTGTGTCAAGCGACGGAGTTGTCTGTGTTGTGGGAATTACCGAATCCTCTGATTTCCCCAGAATAAATGCAATTGATAGTAGCCACAATGGATTAGATGACTGCTTTGTTACTAAGTTGGACTCGACTGGTTCTATAGTCTACTCAACGTTAATGGGAGGTTCAGGATGGGATGATGCTTATGGTGTGGATATGGACGCTCTTGGCAATGCCTATGTTTGTGGTGCGAGTCGGTCTACAGATTTTCCAACAGTGAACGGATATAATGACACACTTAGTGGTGATTGGGATGCAGTGGCCTTCAAGATAAGCTCAGATGGAGCGAGCCTAGAATATTCGACGTACCTGGGTGGCTCTAGTCTTGATGGAGCATTTTCGATAGCAGCAAACTCAGAGGGGCATGCATGGATTGTCGGCGAAACGTATTCTGGTGACTATCCAACACGGTATCCATATCGGCACAGGATGGGCAGCTATGATGGCTTCTTGACCAAGCTTAGTCCGACTGGTGATTCCCTGGGCTTCTCAACCTACATAGGTGGGTTGGATTATGATATTGCATGGGATGTGACTGTTAACTCGTGGGACGAGGTCTTTGTCATAGGGGGTACGCCATCAACGAACTTTCCAGTCTTCAACGCATACGATGATACCTTTAATGGCGTCTATGATGTGTTTGTAATGAAGTTCGGTTCCTACGGAGAGCCGCTCTTCTCAACGTTCTTTGGTGGGAGTCAGTCTGATGGCCCTGGTGGCATCTGTGTAGACGATAATGGAAACCTCTATGCCTCTGGTTGGACCTACTCCTTAGACTTCCCGTTGGTGAATGCCTCATATGCGACTCATAATGGCGATGCAGATGCCTTTGTGTTCAAACTCATGGACCTCTCAGATTCGGACCGAGACTCACTCCCCGATTGCTTCGAAATCGCCATAGGCACCAACCCCCACAATTCCGATAGCGATTCTGATTCCATGCCTGACGGGTGGGAGTACCAATACAATCTAAATCCACTGGTTGACGACGCTGGTGGCGATGCCGATTCCGATGGGTTATCAAATCTGGATGAGTACCTGAACGGATGCTCTCCAAGGAGTCCTGATTCCGATTCTGATACCATGCCAGACAAGTGGGAGGTTGATAACCATCTTGACCCTGTTCGTGATGACAGCATGGAGGACCTAGACGATGACTGGCTGCCTAATATCTTAGAGTTCCAGCTTGGTACACTGGCTTTCGATTGGGATTCTGATGATGATCTGATGCCAGATGGGTGGGAGGTAGACTATGGCCTCGACCCACTTGTCGTAGATTCTCATGAGGACCCTGATGGAGACACTATGACAAACATCAATGAGTATATTCATGGGACATCGCCCATCAGCTCAGATACAGATGAGGACCTTATGCCAGACCCCTGGGAGATCCAATATGGTCTGAACCCATTGATTAATGATGCATATGGAGACTTAGACGATGATGGTCTTTTGAACTTCGAGGAGTATTTGACTGGAGCGTCGCCAATTTTGGCCGACAGTGACAATGATTCTATCTCTGATGCGTGGGAGGTCAATAACGGATTCGATCCGAATGACCCGAGAGTTTCTAATGATGAGATGATGCTGTACAGGCTCCCGGACTTCGCGCTGGGATTAGTGGTCGGAATAGAGATTTCCGTGGTGCTTTTCCTCCTTGGAGGACGTCTTAGCGCTAGAAGACTCAAGAGGCAGTGAGGGTGATGCCACAATGGTGGCTCTTGGTGCATTTACCCCCATCTAGCAGGCGATAGATCCCATTCTCTGAGTGCCCTGTTGAGTTCGCCAACGTGATAGTTTGTGTGCCTCAAGAGGTATATGAGTTTCTCAAGTATTGAGCTAATCCAGTGGAAATCGTCTGTCTTTAGAATCTCGGAATCAGAAACAGATTTCAAAGTATCAGCCCACTTTTGCCCGATCTCATTCAAATAGGTCTTGACCAGCTCCTTTGTCAGTTTTGGCAGTATGACTTTCTCAATATTAGTGACTTCATCCCGATTGATACCAGCACGTGCTCCCCATTTCATGATGTCAGGGTCACTGCCCAAATAGAATTGCGCGGTTTCGATGATATGGTATGCCGTCTGTGAGAAATACCACTGACCTACGCCATCGTGCCATCTCTCATCAGGAGCCTTGTTGATGGCATCCTCAAGCATCTTCCATACTGAGGCGTACTGAGCCATCAGAGCCTTTGCTATTGGCCCCAATTCTCCTTCAGTCAAGGTTTCTCACTCTGATT
>LRSK01000132.1 GCA_001563325.1 Candidatus Thorarchaeota archaeon SMTZ1-83 | reverse complement strand
AATGGTGAAAGCAGTAATGTCACGACGTAGTCATCTATAGAACCCGGAAAGAAATTGAACTGTCCTGGTGCACTGGGATTATTGTATGAGAAGTGAAGGGTGATCGCCATAACTGCTCCGACAAATGCGCCTGTCACGATTGCTCCTGACATCAGACTTCCAGCGAGGTCTGCCAAACGCATACCCTTACCGGCTTCAGGCTCAGATGACTCGCGCTTAGCAAGTTTCTCAAATGTCTTCTTGTATAGAACTACAGCGAAGTCCTCCACCAGAGGAAGTATAATGATTGCGAAGAGGATTGGTGGGAGCGCATAGATGAAACCATCTATGAAGTACTGTGTCACATACCCCAATATTTGGTTCTGGGAGAGTGAGAGTGTACTGACTAATAGTGTAGAAGATAGAGCATTGAACACACCACTTACAATTACAAACAATGATAGTAGAATATTAAGTCTGAAGAACCAGCCAAGTACTCCACGCATCATCTCCGAGCCAAGATCGCGTTCACCGAGGTGCAATCCAGCTCCTTTTGCAATGCGATTAGATGCAGGATAGCCAAAGCGGTAAATCCAAGTCAGAAAGATGAAGACTCCAATTACATATGGATTGGGGAAGTAATCAAGACTTTCTGTATGAAGGAATGCGACATATTGAACAACATCACCAACATACGCACCTATTGAGGGCAAGACTGTTGCCAATCCTATGATGAGATAGTCCTTCCATCCTTCCCGCCAAGCTTTTCCAAGTACTTGTGGATCTAGAGGCTGTGGTTCAACTCCTTCAAATGGGATATGATTCAATCTGTCCCTGAATCCGGAGTAGCCATCAGTCTGTGGCTCGCTACCAACAATCCTTCGAATGAGATTGCTAAATCGCACCTTTAGGGGATCTTGGAGTCTCAGCTTTAGCGCCAACACAACCATTCCAAAAAGGACAGCGAAGAAGGACACCATAACCCAAGTCAGATACTGCTGGAGCGTATTAGAGAACTGGAATATGAGATCAATAATGAAAACCCACATCAATCCTCCACCGTCAATCTCCGTGATAGCAGGTGAGATTGGGTCTAGAAACAAGATGTTGAAGACGACGAATGTCGCAGTTAGAGCATACATGAGGACAATGAAAGCCTCAATGAACCTGCTTCTTCTCTTGTTGAAGAAGAGTAGGTACACAAATGTAACAACTAATGGCGACATAAATTCAAAGATTAAAGTGAGGGGCGTCAGCTCGGCCATAACACTGCACCTGGTCCTGCTATAGAACTGAAACAAGTCACGGCTAATTCAAAAAGCTTCGTTGGACAGACCTAAAGCCCAGCGCTCAATGATGAGACTTATATACTATAGTTAATTATCCACACGCGATTCAACAAGTGTGTTGAGGAGAGAACATTGGAAATTAGTAAAGAACTAGAAGAGATGATGAATGACCAGCTCAACTTCGAGATTTACAGCGCCTACATCTATCTAGGCATGGCTGCATATTTCGAAGACCTGAATCTTGGTGGAATGGCACACTGGATGGAGCTGCAATTCTTTGAAGAGTTTAACCACGCAATGCGATTCTATCGGCATATCTTTGAGCGCGGTGGAAGGGTTGATTTGCGAGAGATCAAAAAGCCCCAGAAGGACTATGCTTCAATAATTGATGCATGGGAAACCGCCTATGAGCACGAGAAGCTGGTTACATCAAGAATCTACAAGATTGGAGAACTAGCAGAGAAGGAAGGAGATCGCGCCGCACTAACCATGCTCAATTGGTTCTACACGGAACAGGTAGAGGAAGAAGAAAAGACCATGACAATCCGTGACAAGTTGAAGTTCATTGGAGACAATATTCCAGGCCTTTACCATCTAGACCAAGAGCTGGGCGCCAGACCGCCCGTTACACCTCCGCCAGCAGAGTCATTTGCACCTTAGAAAGCCGCAGGACTCCACAATACCCGGTTCATCGTACAGGCAATGAACCGGATTGACACTTTTTTACACAAGTAGGATACTACTTATGTCACTTTACCATCGCAAATTCTGGTGAATCAGCCGTATGCTACCAGAAGAGTTGGTCGAGACCGTCAATAGAATCGTTTCCGGAATGCGAGCAAAGGACTACGTGACATCAATCTCAAGTTTTCACAGAATTCAAGCCAGTCCTGGGATTCATGAGGCAATCGAATATCTCAAGACGGAGATAGAGAAGGTCTCAGATTCAAAGGTTGAGGTATTCCACTACCCCGCTGATGGAAAGCGACAGATAGAAACTTTCGTGGCACCATTCGGATGGTTTCCTTCTTCTGGTACTCTTGAACTTATAGAGCCAGAAAGCAAGCTGTTGGCAGACTTTCATGCAGAGCCAATCTCACTCATAGCACACTCTGTCACTGCAGATATAGAGTCTGAAGTAGTATATGTAGGAAAAGCACTGTCCCCTGAACACTTGGAAGGGAGAGATATCAAGGGGAAGGTCGTACTTACGGAGAATCTAGCAAGGATTGCATTCAAGCCGCTGTGTGTTATGGGAGGCGCTGCGGGACTTCTCACCTATGTTCCTCCATCAGGTCAGGACGAAATAGCATCCCTCCGAAGATATGATGCATTCTGGCCTGGTCCAGACGAGGGCAAGACCGGGGCTTTTGGATTCTCTCTTCGCCAGAAAGATGGTCTTAAACTAAAGGAAATGCTTGAGAGCGGCAAGACAGTCAAAGTACGGGCGAAGGTGGATGCAGCACTCAAGGCTGGAAAGACTTCTGTTCTTTCTGCAATAATTGAAGGGAAAGACACAAGCAAGGAGTTTTGGCTAATTGCTCATGTGTGTCATCCTCATGAAGGAGCAAATGACAATGCATCAGGTAGCGGTGCGCTAATGGAGGCATTGAGGGCAATTTCAGGTATGATTCGGCGAGGAGAAATCCCTCAACCGGAATGCTCTCTTCGATTCCTGTGGGTTCCAGAATGGTCTGGGACCATCGAGTTTATTCAGAATGAGAAATCCATCCTGAACAGGTGCCTAGCGGTTCTCAATTTGGATATGGTTGGTGCAGATCCTGCCAAGTCAGGCTCGGTATTGCATCTATTCAGAACTCCGTTCTCTCTGCCTACCGCATTCAACAATGTGGTGAAGTACTGGCTGGAGAAAGAGGGAAAGCGCAGCGTGGACAGATCACTCGGAGGCACCATGGCTCCGCTGCCATTTGCGTATTCAATCTATTCGGCTGGAAGTGACCACTTCATGTTTACAGACAAGACTGTTGGAATCCCGGCAGTAATGTTGAATCAGAGCCCTGACAGGTTTTACCACACATCCACGGATACAATTGACAAAATCGATCCAAATCAGATGGCATATGTCACTCGAATTGCTGTGCTATCAGCACTCACCTATATGCTCCCTAAGTACGTATGCAAGGAGATTCTTCTGACTTGCGCAAGAGACGAGTCTATGGAGCTAATGCGAAGGGTCTTGCATGGAGGTGTAAGGAAATTAGCAAGATGTCTGGGAGACCCCGAGGAAGTCTATCCAAAGACACTAAGATGGCTAGGTCGTGCTCATGACCTAGGCCAAGCAACTCTTGATATTGCCGCTCTGGAGTGGCATCTAATATCAGAACAGAAATCCTTCTTGGAAGCACTCAAGACAAGCCTCCAGATGACCTATACAACCGAAATGGTTGCGGCCAGGAAAGCCTACGAAGGCGCTTGTGCTGAAGTTGGTCTCGAAGCCCAAAAGGATGATCAACTGATAGTGGATACCGTGTCACTTGGTATTGCAGTGCGTCGAAAGGTAAGATATCCAGTCAACATTAGCTATTTTGGAGAAAAGCTTGCTCACAAAACAGACAGATACATGGAGCTTCGCAAATCATTAGACCGAATGTTTGAGCGGATAGACGAGTTGGTCAACTTATCGGAAGAGTGGACCACTCTGGATGAAATATGGGATTCACTATGCTTCCAATTCGGTAACTTCGAGATAAAGACCCTTGTGGAGATTGTGGAAGATTTGACTTCCATAGGACTTATTGATTCCAAAGAAACTGAATCAGCTTAGACCAACGCGTCAGCCACAACAAAGAAGTACTCTACATGTCAGAGTCATTGCCAATATGCTATAGGAGAGTGCTGAAACTGCTGGACTCTGTTGGTCTCTATGAGAAAGTGGTCTTTGCAGGAACCTTCGATCATCTACATGAGGGGCATAAACATCTGCTTCGTGCAGCCAGTAGGCTGGGAAAGAAAGTGGCCATCGGTCTGACTTCAGATAGAATGCTGGATAGAAAGTCCAAGAGGCACCTAGTGCAGACCTATGCAGAAAGACATGGAGAGTTGGAGACCTTCCTGAAGGCCGAGAGTTTCATAGGCAAATGCTCAATCTTTCCCATTGAAACTGTGGAAGGGGGAGCAGATGAGATGGAAGATTTGGATGCCCTGATTGTTTCTGATGAGATCAAAGTCGTACGCAATGCTTTTCAGATAAACGACAAACGAGTTAGAAATGGTCTGAATAGATTCCACATTATTGTTATCCCCAGAGTCAGAACTCCAGACGGTAGACCATTGTCTTCCTCCAGAATCAGGGATGGCGAGCAATTTGACAAGGACATTTTGGTATATTAGTCTGTCATAGGGATGAAATGCTGTGACTTAAGATAGAACTCCTGAAAGTGAGGATTGTCTGTCAACTCGACGTAGCTTACTCTCTCAGGCACACTCTCAATATCTGACCGTAATGCTGAGTCGATAATAATCATGTCAGCCCCCTGAATTGCACCTCCCTGCATCTGAACCATCTTGGCATTTTCAAAGATCGGAAATAGACCTATGCGGTTTGCATCATCGAGATTCAGAGCTGTGCCGAAAGCCCCAGTGAGGAAGAATCGATCAACCTCGGATGATGAACACTGTGCTTTTCTAAGCAGGAGACGTATAGCTCCATAAATGGCTGCTTTAGATTGTTGCAGCATTCTCACATCAGCTTGAGACAAGAATATAGGCCGCTTCGTTTCAGAGCTGAATGCATCTGCAAGAATAAGACGCGTCCCACCCGACTCCACTGTTAACCACTCAGACGAAACATCTCTACGAAGAGAACCCTTTGTATTCATTAGGCCTGCATCCAGAAGACGCGCTATTGCTGAAATTGCCCCAGACCCACAGATTCCTTTTGGCTTTCCGCCACCTATCACATTGATATTAGGAACATAATCAATCCCCAATTGGAGTGAGGAGATGGCACCTAGTTCCGCCTGCATACCACATTCGAGAGACATCCCTTCAAAGGCAGGACCAGAGGCAGCTGACGCCATCCACAGCCCACGCCGGGTATGGACTGCAATTTCGGTATTTGTGCCCACATCGATTGCTACCATATTCTCCTCAGATTCAAGGGCACCAGAAACGATTAGCAGCATAATTGCATCCGGTCCTATAAAGGACTCCACAATCGGCGGCGAGTAGCAAATGGCATCCTCACTCAGAGGTAGTCCGGCATATTGGGCAGCTATTGAAGTGACTTCCTTGTCTGTTGCAGTGAATGGCGGGCTAAGAAGGGAGTCAGTGGATAATCCGTAGAAAAGATG
>LRSK01000131.1 GCA_001563325.1 Candidatus Thorarchaeota archaeon SMTZ1-83 | reverse complement strand
AGTTCTTCACGTAGAGGGCATCAGCGAAGGTGACAAATCCGTCTCCGTTGCAGTCGCCACAGGCGTAAAGTAGCAGAACTGTTACTGTGTCGGCTATCTCAAGGTGGGACTCACTATACCCGTTCCTTGCTATGCCATCCAGAGATA
The DNA here is from genome assembly GCA_001563325.1 of Candidatus Thorarchaeota archaeon SMTZ1-83. Next base: position 21,984 of record LRSK01000131.1, on the reverse strand, counting down.
TCCAGGATACCCAATCTCCGGACTCCATACCAGGCGGCACCGTCACTGCACCGAAACTGAGTGTCACACTATCTGCAAGCGAACCGACAAACGTCGTGTCAACCAAGTGTGTTCTGACAGTATCACCAGAGGTGTCGGCGTACCAGAATGTCGTCTGTGGTGTCAACCGGATCCAGGTTTCTCCATCATTCCTCACCATCAAGCTGTATCGGGTCAGCTCTCCTTGCCCCACGGTGTCCGGATCAACGCTGTTGGCTACAAATACCAAAGCAGGAGCAGTCTGGATATATACTTGATTCGACGTGTCTTCAGGAGAGCTGCCGGGAAACCCACTGTTGTGGTCTTTCCCTGATGCAAATCCCGCCCAGTACACCCAGTGAGTGTCCTGTGCAGTATATACCCAGCTAAAGATCGTGTCTACCCCAGCAGATAGGTCAGCGTAGGGAGGAATTGGCCCGCTCACCACGCTCACGCTTCCGTCGCCCAGCAGTGCAATCTGAGGGACTACACTGTCAACGCCGCCTCCCTCATTTTCAACCTTCATATACAGGTATATGGACTGGTCCATGACGGCTGTATCCGGTTCTGCCCAGAGACTGCATTCAAGAATTGGAAACGCAGGGACTCCCCAAACCATCACATCGTCTACATACCAGCCTTCCTTCGTAACGCCGACGTCGCTTCCAAACCTGAATCTGAACTGCACTAGCCCGGAATAACCAGAAAGATCAAATTCTACATCAGACCAGCTCTGAGTACCGGAGAAGCACGGTGTACTGTCCGGGAAAGGGCCTCCTGCACCACCAACAGTTCTATATGGGTATCCTCCCCTAGGCTCGATCTGCTGCCATCCACCGCCACTGTCGATCTCCACAATTCCACCATCCCATGCAGTAGCGTCCGATGCAGTCTCAGCATCGATCCAGTGCCAGAATACGAAAATCCCATCCGATCCAAGCTCTATCTCCGGGGTCACCAATCCAGCATCAGTCATATTTGAGTAAGAACCTGACCCGGCACCACCGCACTTCCAGCTAGTACCTCCATTCACACTGTGATTCCGGTAATTAGTCTGATGCCATTCATCGACGTACTCGGAAGTCACCTCATAGTGGCTCCATCCATTGATCCCGCTTTCCATATCATCACGGAACAGAAAATTACCGCCGACTGCGAGACTGAACGAATCCGTGGTCGAGTACCAACCATCGGCAGAGATATTCAGGAGGAATTGAGTAAGATGATAGTCCGGGCAACCGGCGTCGACAGTGAACTTGTAGGCACTGAAGCAGCGTGCCGTGTCGCCAGGCATTATGTTGCCAAACTGAGCAGTCCCCACATCTATGCTGATCTGCGGATCAGTAGTGGACAAGTCTGCAGAAACAGCTGCTGCTTTTTGTGACGAACCAAGGAGATATTCTGAGCTTCCCTGCACTGGCCCAGCATTTGCCAATACAATCTGCATTTGAACCGTCTCTCCCGGATCAGCTTCGCCATTACCGTTACCTGTCGTCGTGTCGACGATCAAATGAGCAAAATAGGAAATAAGAGGTTCTTCAATCGCTATCGAAAATCCATCAATCCAATTCCTTCCATTTCCAGCTGATATATCCAAGGCAAAAAAGAGCTGATGACCTCTCGGACAGGAAGGGGAGACGTACAAGTCATAGTCTTCAGAGCTCGTTGCTGAGGAGCCAGGGCCAATGTTGCCGTATTCCTCATACCCATCCAGAATGGTTACGAATGCGTCATCTGTGGTCAATGTCGCGGTAACGCCTAACAGCGTTTCTTGTCCACGATTGCTCAAAGTGACTGGCAATTCGATCGTCTCCCCAGGGTCCACGGTGCCACTCTCATTTCCACTGCTTTCTCCACTCGTATCGTCATCCACCGCGTACTCCAGAAAGCTAATCTCGTTCCGCAGGTCCAAGAGAGGATCACCAAGAAGGGTCATGCCATAGAACCACGGGCGGGATTCTTCTCCAACTTCAGCCAGCCATTCTTTGAACGCCTCACCCAGAGGTTTGTATTCTCTCAAAGGGCCATAGAAGTCTTCAAAGTAGAGCATGCTGCCAGTTTTGGTACTGCCCAAGGCCGCCAGCCCATAGGGCGGATTGAAAACGTACCAGCCACCCATATAATCACTCTCTACAAACCGGGCATTGGAACAGGCGAAAAGATTGAAGAAGAAAGCCGGAGGGTCCACCTCCGGAATAGTATCGTTGTGGAAATAGTCCCAGTCCGTGTACGAATTGTACGCGAAGGTGTGCAGGGCAGGGCTCGAGTGGGCACAGACCTGGACCCATTCATAGCCTTGACCAAGTCTTTCTGAATAGTCTCCAGCCCGCGTCATCTCCGAATCTGCCACCATGGTTCTCTCCCAATACGCAAGCCCAACATTTTCGGACCATTCTTCCGCACTCCCCGCCCAGTCGTCGTCGACATACACCAATGCTCGCTTCGTCAAGCTCAGATTACCCACTCTATATTGATGGTTTCGGTGAAAGTAACTCCGGAGTAGTGAAACCTCATCCACTCCACCAAACGACAAGGGAGAAGCGGTGAGTCTGCCCACCCAGATATCCGGCTCTACATTTCCGGTGTGGCCATCGAATATGTCATCGAAGTCCTGATCTGCCCAGATCCCATCAAGATCCATATAATATAGATCTATCGGGAACTCCTCATGACCCCATTCATCCATTTCATACCACGCGACCGGGAGATCGCCGATGAAAACAGATCCTACGAGTGAATCGGCTAGCAGTCCCTGAAGGAAGGTCCGGAGATCATACGGCTCGCCTCCAGAAGTTGTGTAGATAGACACTGAGTAACCACTCAGTTCGACATCTGCCACATACTGAGACAAAGAATCAGTAATACTCGGATATAGTGACTCATTGACGACTATGCAGACCAGAGAAGAATCGGTACCTTTTCTTGAACTTCCGTAGACTTCTTCGATTTCGAAAGGTGGAATATCCCCCAGTTTCTTCATATATTCTTCATAGGTCATAGGCTTTCTTCCGAGCGGATCGATCCACCGAAGTCTCTCTATGTCTTCAATCCGGTATGAACGGTCGCTACGGTCTTGTGACAACGCATAGGTGGACGGCAAAACTCCCAGCGTAGCCGTCATCCAGATCACTACCACCGAAAAAGATGTCTTCTTGAACATTTGCCTCTCCTGCCTGAACAACGCATACCACTCCAGAATTTACACCGCCCAACAATCAGGTTGCTCTGTCTTGTGTTGCTGTACTCCCATCTTATGTTCTCGGAACTGTATGTCAACACACGTCGTTTCAATTTTGGTGGTGATTTGCAGTGGTCTATGTCGATGGCGAAGACCCATGCCACGACCCTACCTGTGGATCATATCCCAAGGATTCCTAAACCGATTCTCCTTTGGATGAGATTGCGGTCACTGTGCTAAGGACACCCCCAAGTCGAAGGCCTCGCAGAGTAAGTCCTCTCTATTTCTGGCTCCTTCTCTCCGATCGGCTCCCGTGACAATTAAGCTACCTGTCAATTGGATATTGGCGTCCTTACACCAGAGTTTTATCATTGCGAGAGCGTGCTGTGGATTCCTTGACGAATCCGCTACCCAGACGAAGACACCTTTCTTCTTCTTCACAATTCTCGGTCTGAATACTACCTTACCATTCGTCACGGTAACCATCTCAGTCAGGCAATTCGAGCGATCAATAACCAATTTGAGCTGAGCACTGATCGAATCATAATACGCTGGTGTCCCGATGACCAGAGCGTCAGCCGTTTTGAGCACTTCATACACTGTTTCCATCCCATCTTTGTAAAAACAGAAATCCGGAGCTGGAGTTCCGTCACAGGCTTGACAAGGCCTGTAAAAACAGAAATCCGGAGCTGGAGTTCCGTCACAGGCTTGACAAGGCCTTATTTCCAAATCGTTAAGGTATATCTTCTCTATCTCCGCACCCACCCTTAGATTTCGCTCCTTCCAGCACCCTTGTCACCAAAGTATCAGTGTTCATCCCTTTCCTTGGGCTGCCTATGATCCCCACCACTTTTAGACCCATAGGTTTCTCTTTTTCCTCCAAAGGCAGAATCAGTTTCGACCAGAACGATGTGTCTTCTCACGCAGTTTCAATTGAACTCAGCTCCTGAGCAATGCCACGCCGATCTGATACTCTGCAAATACGTCCTATCTGTGCCAGGCGTTGTGTCAACGCGCCAGCCCCCTACGTCACTGCACACACCTTCTTCGTTGCGGCGCGGTCTTCTTGATTCAGGTCGATAGCAGTCGGTCCAGTTCAGAGCGGCTAAACCCGATCACGACCTGGCCGTCAATAACGGTCACCGGTATCGTACTGACACCCAAACCCTCCAACTCCGAGAGTGCATCCTTGTCTCGGGTGGCATCTTTCTCAATGAACTCAAACCCTCTTTGTGAAAGAAACTCTTTCACACTTTCGCAAGATGCTCAGCTCGGTTGAGTGTAAACGATGATACTTCTAACGGACATATTTCGTGCCTCCTGAGGCCTGTTTCAATGCCCCTCACTTCTCCATACACCTCTCCCCAAAGGGAGGCGTACTTAAAGGAGGCTCACACGGTGCAGGGAACCCCGGAGGCGTTTGGAAGTAGTAGTTCTTGATGTAGAGGGCATCGGCAAAAGTAATCCTTCCATCGAGGTTTACGTCACCTTCTCCGATGGGCGCAGGAGAACCCGGAGGAATCTGGAAATAGTAATCTTTGACGTAGAGAGCATCGGCAAAGGTTATATTCTCATCTCCATTGCAGTCACCGCAGATCACAAAATGGTTGCTGTACCAGATCTCTCCAGATTCCCCCCAGACACAGTGGATCCATCCAGACTGATCTGTCACTATATCTGCCAAGACAGAGTTCCTAGGTGAGCCTGACACATCAAAGGGGGCAGACCAGATTATGCCATTGTAGAAAGTGTGCCAGAGCTCAGGGCCGTCTCCACCCCATACTACATGAACATTTCCGCCAGCATCAACCGCTAAGTCCGGGCTGTAGCCCTCGTCCTCACCCGTGACATCGTTTAGGTAGTAGGGAGTCGACCACGAGCTCCCGTCAAAGAATGAATAGTAGAGATGGCAAGACTCTTCGCTCCAAACCACATGGGGATAGCCTTCTTGACTTACGGCCATCTGTTCATCCCATGATTGTCCTGGGATATTCGATATATTGATGGGCGTTGTCCAGGTATCACCCTCAGACTTTGAGTAGTATATTTCACAACTATCCTCATCTTGACTGTTTCTATAGTCTAACCACACAACATGGAGGCAATCACTGGAGTCGATCGCAATCTCAGGCATTGCTGACATTCCCAGTTGATTGTTTGATATGTTTACAGGGTCTGACCAGGAATTACCCTCCCGCTTGGTGTGATAAACCTCAAGCATCCCGCTTATCTCATCGCTCCAGACGACATGGACATTGTTCAGCCTATCAACAGCTATGCCGCCAATTCGTGCAAAGGGATGAGCTCCCGAGAGGCTGTCTGATAAGTTAAAGGGAGTAGTGAAAGAATCACCATCGAATCTGCTATAGCGTATCTTGGGCCGTGTCCAATGTCCCCAATCCTCCCAGATGACATGTGGATGTCCCACTGTGTCGACAGCTATCTTGGGTCTCCACGATTCTGTAGTATCATTTGACACGCTGACAGTACCGGACCAGGTATCACCATCGAAATGTCGATAAAGGATGTCTCCAGGCTCGTTTGGAATAGTATAGAAGTCTCCCCAAACTACATGGAGGTGACCATTTCTGTCAACTGCCATATCAGCGCGATTCGATTTTAGTGATGTATTCGATATATTCTCAGGAGTCGTCCAGGTAGCCACTGATCGGGGAATGATGAAAGCTGCCATTACTACGAGCCAAATCTTGTATCCAGCTACCATATCCTTCTCAGAATAGGAAAATCTCATTCAGCTCAGTCTACTGAGTGACTACATAATAGGCTCTACCGGCTCCTGTGTCAAGATGCAGTCAGTGTGAATTAGGTGAGTCAGACAGATATGTTCTCTGACGCGAGGTCACTCTTCAAGATCGAACCGCATCGGGTAGGCCACCCAGACCCCTATGGGCTCGCCGTTCCGACGTGCAGGGTAAAATCTGGTCCTCCTGGCTGCTTTGAGAGATTCTCCGTCCAGTAATGGATGCAACGGCTGAGCCACACACGCAATGGAGACCCTTCCATGTTCGTCTATGAACATGTGCAGCAGTACGCTACCTTCTATCCCCAACACTCTTGCTAGCCACGGATAGTATGGTTCGACCCTGTGCTTGACTCTTGGTGGTGTATCATGCGGAATGAAGACGAACTCACATTCTCGTTCTCTTATATCGATGCCAGTTGGGCATCGCCTGCACGATAAGCTAAGAGTGGACGTCAGGCCGACCACTAACAGCATAATGAATGCAAGATACCTCATTGCCTCTTTACTCAGTGACTCAACAAGTCGTAACCATCAGATCCTATCCTCGGCGAGCTTCCTTTCAATGACCAACGCTACCTCACTCGGGAGACCTTCCTGGTGACGGTGTGTTGCCTTGGTTCACAGATACCATATCAGGTATACGCAGTACTTCAGATTCTGAAAGTTGAGAGAGAAATCTGATGCATCCTGCAGAACATCGGTCTTGCCATTTCTCTCTTCCTCAACTTTTTCAGTGGTTCTCGCAAGATTCGACAGGCTAGAGACAAGAAGTGAAAGGTTGTCTGTGAGAGACTGCTCTAAGCCTAATCCTAAGTTCAGACCCTGTAATGAACTCGATGTAGTGTATTTTACCTTCGTTGCGGAGCTGTCAGGATCCCAGTGATGTTCATACCATTCTGAAACTTCCTTCGAGAGTTCGAACCCGATACCACTGATCGCATAGAATACTGTCTTCTCTCTTTTCGCCAGCGGATAGTAGAAATTCGATTCAAGCCCAATTGTGTACGCAGAGCCATCTATGCTGTCAACTGCTTCCTTTGACGATCTATACTCAAGGCTCACCTCAGGAGCCACTACAATCGACTTTCCCAATGGTATCCTCATTGTGAAGAGAGATGGCATGAGAAGATGTTCGCCAATTGTCTGCCCTATCCCAAATCCAATCGTCTTCCCAAACCCACAGGTGCTAACAAGGAAGATCGATGCAGTGATGAGATATTTCATTCTTCCTCCTTTCATTCTCTTATGCAATAGCTCTCCAACAGATACACGTCCGTAACCACAAATGTACCTGAAGGATTGCCATACGGGTCGGTCCATTCACCAGTCATCTCGGTGGATCTCTTCACGAGTCCTTCGTCAGAGAACCACTCATAGGAGACTAATGGGTCGAGTAGGAATAGAGGCCCAAACTCCCTGATCACTTCAATCCTATAGCAAGAGAAGGTGCCTGCTCCCGTAACTACCGTTTCTCTGTCAACCACCTTCTTTCTGACTGTGGACAGGGGACTCCTGTGAGCCATCCACTCCATCCCTACTTCAAGCGGCCATTCCAAGACAACCTCCGGCGGGATGATGACAAAGATATCCTCCTTCGCCAGGCACTGAACAGAACTCAAGTAGGGAATCTCTTCCCAGAAACCGAATTCATAATCCCCGAGCTTCAGCCTATGGCCTTGAGGAAGCTTCGGAGGAGGCACTCCTCCACCCCAAGTATATCCTATGCGATAAAGTCCAGGATCGCCCTTCCAGGAGTCGGTGTACCAGTGAAGTGAAAAATCCCTTTCTCCTCCTATCTCATACCATTCGTTCTTGAGCACATAAGATCCGTATCCCTTTAAGAAATCTCTCGCCACAATCTCCCAATATACGGTAGATCTGTAAACCAACGGGTACTCAATACCTGGAGGAACCCCATCAAAGAATTCCCAACGTGTCTCTCTACTCAGTTCCCACCTATTTCCCACCGAGAGTGGAAATCTTCCCTCTGGTTTCTCGAAAAGCGGATAATCTCGGCTGCAGTGGAAGTTGAGAAGACAACTGAGAAACGCTACCCACGCCACACGTCTCATACTCAGCACCTCTAAGAATCCGCCGTAGACAAATTGTATACAATCAAGAAGCCAATGTCAATCTCTCGGTCTTGAGGCAGGGAGCAGGGGTAGATATTCCCATTCCAAGAGAGCGAATCGCGTCACCTTTGTGTCAGCTTCCGCCAGAATCAATGGGAATGATCGGAGTTATTGGTAATCAACAGAATAGGAGATTTCACATTGGTCGAATTGCGGGGAGCCTTTGACTTTTTTCTTATCTGCTGTAGGGAATTGTCAGTTATGGGTTGTCAGTCTTCAATCTCCTCGGCTTCCTCGAACATGTGCACGTGGAACCTCTTGTACCGATCGCACTCTTCTTTGTCAAACACCAGCCTGCCATATTTGATTCTCCTGCTCTTATCAAGGAACAAGAGCCAGACGTACTTGGAGTCCACTACGTCAAAATCTAATGTCTCAAGTCTGTCAGCTGCAGTCTTCAGCATAGACGTGGTTTCTATCTTTTTCCTGAATATGTATTTTACCCTGATCCCTGATTCCCTCTGCCTGGACATGACACTCTGTAGGGTTCCTACTTCTTCCTCGCCATCAACCACAAAAACCCTCCTGATATCGGCTTTGTTCACCTTCACTTTGGTCCTTTGGATTTCGCTATACAATTCACCGTATGCTCTGGTCCAACCTTCCTTAGGATCAACATAGTTTGTGGCGAGCAGACCGGTTTCCATTCTCCACAAGAGCTGCAGGAAGCCATCAAAGCATTGTCCACGAGGAAAAGTAACCATACCATGACGAAGAATCTGAACTAAGTCCGAACTCTCTTGATGCTCCTTCCCAATCCTTTTCGGAAGACTCGCCAACTGGAAATTCATGTTCTTGATGTCCTGGGAATGGCGATAGGATTCAACGAGATGTGGTGCGACCAAGGTGCTCAGAAGACCTATCATAACGGCGAACAAGCGTGCAAAACCACTTACTGGGGCAGACACTCTGTACGCTACATAGGCTGCAATCACCCCCGCTGCAAGCTCAATCGTCTTGCTTATGAACTCACTTCTCTAATCCAGAATCAAAGGAAGAGGTTCATCCTCATGTCCGGCCGAAAAAAAGCAAGGGTACAGCCCATAACGCAATCCCTCGACTGAATCCTTCTTGTTTCTCTAAGTGTGCCTATCGTATCACGGATAACTTCTTCGTTGCTGCGTGGCCCCCTTTTCCGCCGATGGACCATGTAACCAGTCTCAGGAAGTAGGTGCCGGCGGGCACGTCAGTCGCCTGAAAGACGTGAGTATGACGTCCTGCTGTGCAAGGAGCATCAAGAAGAGTCTGTACCTTTTGCCCGTTGATGTTATACACCTCCAACACGACATGACCAGCTTCCCGCACATCAAAGATGATCTTTGCCGCTGTGTTGCAGGGGTTTGGACAGAGTTTCTGAACCCCATAATCGGATATCAGTGAAGCAGGCTGGATGTCCTCCGCTACAGAAGGTACCTCCGTGATCTCGAAGATTTCGAGATGGGTGAAATCAAGGAAATAGACGAGCCCGCCGGACACAGCTACATCATGACCGTACACTCCAGGAGTTTTGTGATACGCAACCTCACTGGGCGTGGTCGGGTCGGACACATCGAATACATGCAGGCCCATTTCTCCACCGTCGCTCACATAGACAGAATCTCCATAGGCGGCGACATGAGTAGCCCGTTCCAACTCTCCTTCGTGGAATCCAACCTCCACTGGCGCCAATGGGTCTGACACGTCGATGACCCGAAGACCTCCATCGAAGTCGGCCACGTAGACGTGATTATGATCACGGGTTATGTCAGCCCACATAGCGTCACCAGGTGTCTCACAGGCTGCAACTGCCGTAATCCGAGTCGGATCCGACACATCCAGTACATAGAGGCCCAAGGCTCGGTCAGGTGCGAACACATAGGGCCACGAGATCTTCACGTTCGTCACACCAAAATCTGGATTTGTGAATGGATCCCAGAGAGTCCAGTTCCCCAGCGGTACAGGTTGGTCTATGTCAGTGACATCATAGATTTCGACTCCTCCCAACGCACAGGCAAGAACAGCATACTCCTCGTATCGTTCCACATTGAAGGGTGCTCCTGAGTATCCCTCAAAAGCGGGCCAGTAGGCAATCTCTTCCGGAGCTGTCGGGTCCGAGATGTCGAGCACGCTCACACCGCACTTGTGATCGAGCGCGACACCGGGAACATAGAGATGGTCACCCCATACGGAGATCTGCTTTATCGGGCTATCGGGAAAGTCGAGAGAGGCCACTTCGGTTGGCGATGAGGGATCGGACACATCGTAAATTACCAGATATCGCATATACGTTCCGACGAAGGCATAGTCCCCTGACACCGCAAGACCTGAGGTGAGGTCGTAGAAATCGTACGTACTGACGTCCACGATAGAGTCTGGAACCGAAATATCTGCGACTCGCAACCCCTCTTGACCTGCGGCGATGCAGGCATATTCATCGGAACAGTCAAACCCGTAGAACCACCAAAATCCCGGCATCTCATGTGAACCTACTTCCAGGGGAGCTGTTGGGTCCGTTACGTCAAGTATGATCAGCTTCTTGTCGGAAATATCCCCGTCCTGCAGGTAATAGAGGAGATCATTGAAGAGTTTCATCCGAGAAAAGTGAGCATCTGTCTGGTTGTGAGGGAGTACGCCTACTTCTTCGATCTCTGAGAAATTGGACGCACCGAGAACGCGGACACCGAAGTTGGCATCGATGATGTAGACGTAATCTCCCTGCACCACGACATGCTGGATCAGCGCCATCTCGCCAGTGGGAGAGTAGCTGCCGAGTTCTACCGGAGAACCGGGGTCAGTGACATCGTAGACGACAAGTGCGTTGTTGTCGGCAACGTAGGCAATAGTGTCAGCTACATACACGCTCTGTGGATACCCTGGCGTCTCAAAGGAACCAACTTCGACCAGGGTCATCGGGTCGGAGACGTCGATCACCTTGATCCCAGAGAAGCCATCAAAATCAAAGGCAGAAACATACACATGCAGCCCCTCTGCAAATTGACTGGTACAATTGTCTGGCAAAGAGATATTTCCCATTTGCTGCGGTGCGAAGGGGTTCGATACGTCGTACGCATACAGCCTATAATGTCGAAATGACCACGTCCCATCGAAGTACAGCACATACGCGTAATCTCCCGAGACTATGACCCTGTCCGCCATCCACATCGGAACTTCAGGACACGGATCACTGTTGATGGAATACCCGACTTCCACAGGCGTGCTCGGGTCCGATATATCTATCACGCGAAGGCCGGAAGCCAAACCGGATGAGATGTACGCGTAGTCCCCCGACATTGCCACATCGTAGCATTGGTTGACGAAGTGATGGACCTCGCCCAGCATTCTGACATTCATGCTATCCTGGGCCACAACGACTCCACAGATCTGCGATGTCAGAAATAGGGTGACGAATCCCTTTCCAAGATAGGTCATAATCCTTGATCCTTCCCTGATATGGACCACCTACGGGTGTATCCTGTCACAAGACCATCAGCCTTTCCGATGTGCCATAAACTGGACCTCATTGCTCTGCCGTCCTTTTCACCTTCTTACTCCAATACCTTCGCAGCACACTGGTTGATTCCACTCTTTACTGTCAGATTAGCGGATCCGAATCATCTTCTTCGTCAGATGGAGGTCGTCCGTCGACAGTTCACAAAAATAGATTCCCGCACCCACCGTTCGGGCGTGTTTGTCGGTCCCATTCCAATAGACCGCCTGATAACCCGGCAGTCTTTGACCATCTACCAGCGTTCTGACCAGTCGGCCTCCCGAGTCAAATATCGTGATTTGCACGTGCATGTTCGCAGGGAGAGTAAACCATATGCTCGTCCCGCGACTGAACGGATTGGGACAGTTCTGCTGTAGTTGTGCAAAGTACGACTCCCGATTCTCTCTGTCTGCATCGCCTCGTTCCACTCCTGTAGGTTGCAGGGTGACTGTATCACAGATCATTGGGTCCACATGTGCTCTGATGACGATTGTGTCGTTTGGATTCGCTCCGAGCTGGTTGCGTGAGTCGTTCGAGATCGTACCAAGACCCGCTACACCTCGATAGACCCCGGTAGCTGCACCGGTCTCAACGAGCGCCACTCCAATCCCATGGGGATCTTTGTGGCTACTGATGATTACCATCGCTGGTTCGATGAATGCGCTGTTCCAGTCATCTCCAATCAGCTGAATGTACAAGGTGTCACCGAGTTGCAGGCTTTCTCTCAACAGCGACCCATAGGTCTTGTCAGCCATTACAGTCACGGAGGCCACAGCAGAAGGCTCACCCGGAACCTCCTCGCTTGCAGTCATCCGAGGCGGGATGTACCGTGCAGGCCCATATATGAGTGAGTCAATCGAGGACGAGTCAGTGACCAACCAGAAGTTGTCGGTGAGATCAAGCATGTGTAAGGTGTTGTTGACGACTTCATTCTCCACTGTCTCGCAATGCGTATTCAGATAGAGGTGGTTACCAGTGGCGGTCACCGCGCCAGAGTTTGACGTAAGATATACGCCGTCCACATTGTCCACTATGATGTTCGAACGGACCTTCGGAGACGAATTCCCTAACGAGCGTACGCCTCCGCCATACTCTCCCACGTTGCAGACTATAGTATTGTAGGTGATGGTTGGCGAGCAGTCATAGCAGCAAGCGATTCCGGCTCCATTTGTACCGGCGACATTCCCTATGACTACGTTCTGTGTAATCGTAGGTGAGGAGTTCATGTAGCAGTCTAAGCCGCCGCCGCTTTCTCGTGAGCAATTCCCCTCTACCACGTTCCGCGCAATAGTCGTGTTTGAGTTGTCGTTGAATATGCCTCCGCCAAAGGTAGCTGTGTTGCGAGTTACCATATTATCCTCAATCACGGCCGTGGAATGGAAGCAATACACACCACCGCCGCACCAATCAGGGCTCACATTTTCTGTGATGTGATTCGCGATTATTCTTGGAGCCCCGTAATTGCAGTAGATGCCACCACCTGACCTCGCGCTATTCCCCCTGATGACGTTGTTCTGTATGCGCATGAAACAGCTATCGCATAAGATCCCGCCTCCTCGGGGTGCATCCCCGCCAGTGATGGTAAAGCCGGCTATTACTGTTGTACTGTCGAGATTGTCACACGCAAAGACTCTTCCGGTCGAACCGCCGTCGATGATCGTTGCCAAAGGACCCGAGTCACTCATTAGGACGACACCACCCAGAAAGAAGCTGATAGGGAAGATTTCCCCGGATGAGGTGTCATACACCCCAGGCGCGACACGCACGGTGTCCCCAGCACATGCGTAATATTCTATGGCCTCCTTGATGGTTCCCAGATCATCCGGTACGTGCCAGGTCCATGCCTGGCCGCCTGGTACTGCAAATAGATGAAGCAATGAGCAGACTATGGGCACTGCGATGGAAAATTGGAGCCAACCTCCTCTGGCCCATTTCTGCCTTCCACCGTTCTTCATTTATCCCTCCGCATTTGATCTTCGCCTGTTTTGCGGCTTTCCGCGAACAGGCGCCGTCTTCTGCCTGTCACGGCAGTCCAATATGCCGATCGATGCCCCACCTATTCCACACTCGAAAATCCGGTGAACAGGCCCCGAGGTAAAGGATACTGAGATCTCCTCTCAAGACTCAATCTTTTGCTTCTATTCCGACACGCACTCATTCTTGCCTCTCCTCCTGGAAACAGATTGGTCTGGTACCTACTTCCGATGAATGGAATCGATCTCTCGCCTACTACAGCGGTGCGCCCGAGAAATTCATGGAAGAATTGCTTCTCGCGCACCCCTCTTTTTTGCAACCCCTCTCTCAAGTATGTGCTCATCACCTTCCTTCTTGTGCAAGAACCATGCCATCCCGGCTCGACTCTCATAACTCATTGGTGTTCAAAGGGTATAAGACAGGCTTCCTGGCAACCTCAGACTCAGGGAAGGAGTGGAAGGGTCACATATGACCTTTTGAACTCGGAAGAATGCAGTAAGTCGTTCATAGATAAGGACTACCTGTATACGGTCAAATATGGTCGGTGGTCCGCGGGTTCATCTCTAATGGTTCAAGCCCAACTTCCTCATCTTTCCCCTAAGCGTCGAGCGAGGGATGCCCATGATCTTGGCTGCCTTTGCCTTGTTACCAGACACCTGAGAGAGAATGAAGCGGATGTATTTCGTCTCGAACTCCTCATAGGTCAATGGTCGTCCCTCATCAGCAAAGAAGCCACTTATCATTCTCGAGGCAGGAAGACGAACCGTCAGTTTCTCGGATAAGTCTCTAAGCTTGATTGCGCCTCCATCCTTGGCAAAGATGACGACGCGTTCGATCTCGTTTTCCAGCTCACGCACATTGTTCTCAGTCCAATCGAAGTTCACCAACGCATCCAGTGCTCTGGTATCGAACCCTCGAAAGTGCTTTCCCTTTTCCTCAGTATACTTCTCCAGAAAATGGTGAGCAAGTACTGAAATGTCTTCCCGTCGCTCCCTCAACGGAGGTATGTCTATGGTCACCACATTGATACGATAGTAGAAATCCTGGCGGAGATGTCCTTCCTGAATTGCAGTCCTTAAGTCTTCGTTTGTCGCGCAGATCAGTCGAACGTTGACCCTGATGGACTTGATCCCCCCTACCCTTCGGATTTCTTTGTCCTGCAGGACCCGCAGGAGCTTGATCTGCATTGCTTCACTCGTATGATGAATCTCATCCAAGAAGAGCGTACCCCCTTCGGCAGCCTGAAACAGTCCCTGTTTGTCCACAGCACCTGTGAACGCTCCTCTGACGCTCCCGAAAAGCTCGGCTTCCAGAAGAGTTTCGGGTAAGGCTCCGCAATTGATTGCCAGGAAAGGCCTTTCCTTTCTGTTTCCATTGTAGTGGATCGCTTTGGCGACGACCTCCTTCCCACTTCCAGATTCGCCAGTGATGAGAACTGTGCAATCATCGTTCAAGATCTGCTTCATGTCACGGAACACTTTCTGCATGGCTTTGCTCTGACCTATCACTCCCCGAAATTCGTACCGCTTCGCCACTTCGTGACGCAGCTCTATATTCTCGCTCACCAGTTGTTCCATCAGATTCGCGTTGCTGATGGCGATGGCCGCCAGATTGGCGAAGGCTTCCAGAATGAGTGTATCTTCTTCAGCGAAGGTCTTTACGTAGATCCGCTGGTCAACATACAGAGTACCGAGGGCTCTATTCAGCCCTGGTACAACGAGAGGCACACAGATGAACGAGAGAATGTGAAGCCCTCTCACACTTTCCGCGTCCCTAAATCGGGAGTCGGACCGCAGATCACCGCTCGTGAGAGTCTTCTTACTCTTGAGTGTCGCCTGGACAATGCTGGTGCTGAACGCGATATCTTCTTCCTGAAGGGATTCAGAGGCTACAGTGCGATAGCTTTGCCCCAATTCATCTATGAGAATGATCATTCCTCTCTCTGCACCGATGATCGTGATAGCTTGATGGAGAACCTCATCGAGCAGCTTGGGCAACTCACCGATCTGATTAATTCTCTGGCTCACCGTGAAGAGGGCCATCAATCGGTCGTAAGGAAGTGTGAACCCTCGGCTCTCATGACCAGTCTGACCGGAGTTTGAGCTGAGATCCTTCATGATCGACTCCTTCGCCTGGACTTGCTTGTGCTGATTTTCAGATCTTTACGCAATTCTGTCAACTCAGCCTTCGCACAATATGTTTTCCTCAATTCTTCACTGAGATTCGACGAAATCGTCTCCACTATGTCCTCGGCCCTCTCCAATTCCTTCCTCGCAGCGGAGTAGTCTTTTTCCATGAGGAAGATCTTGCCCAAGTAATGGCACGCCTGCCGCAGATGTTCTCTCATTCCACAAGCGCCGGCAATGTCGACCACCTGTCTCGCATGATCCTCTGCCTCAGCCAGATCGCCCTTCAACAGGTAGACCCAGGCAAGCAGAAGTCGTGTCTGAGCCACATCTGGTTTTCTCTCTTTCTCCATAGCCAAACTGAGTGCTTCTTGCGCGTGCTGAAGGGCCTGAAGAGTGTGACCACTCGCATTTTCAATCTGTGTCTCCACCCTGAGCCCCTCCATGATTGCACCTATTTCTTTCGTCTCCTTGGCAACAACCAGAGCTTGCTGAACGTCCAGCAGCGCGTCCTCGTGAGCACCCCGAATGAACTTCGCCAGTCCTGAATCGATATGGGACCATACCCGCCGTTGCCTCGTCCCGATGGTTTTCGAAATTCTGATAGTTTCTTCAAGCTTTTCCAGTGTTTTCTTCCGGTCACCCATCTCTAACCAGAGTCTGGATAGACGGTGCTGCGATTCCCACTCGCCGTCTTCGTGACCAATCTGCCGGTGAATGCTAAGGGATTCTTCATAGCAGTGTAGTGCATCCTGGTACTCCGCACGATCATAGTGGACCTGCGCAAGGTTACTGAGTGCATCACCCTCCCCGAGCTTATTGCCTATCTGCCTTTGAATCGTGAGAGATTGTGCATAACATCTAAGTGCATCCTCGTACTCACCGCGATCGTAGTGAACATTTCCGATGTTGTTGAGCCCATTGCCCTCTCCAAGCTTACTCCCCATCTGTCTCTGAATGCTGAGGGATTCACTATGATAGCTCAGTGCTTCATCATACTCACCACGATCGTAGTGAACATTTCCGATGTTGTTGAGCGCGTTCCCCACCCCAAGCGTATTCCCTATCTCCTTCTGAATCCTAAGAGACTGAAAGTAGTTACTGAGAGCCTCTTCGTACTCACCGGAGTAGTAAAGGGCGTTCCCGATACAGTTGAGCGTCTTAGCCTGTCCAAGCGTGTCCCCGACCCGTCTCTGGATTTCCAAGGCTTGTGCATGGCACTCAAGGGCACGTCGGTACTTCCCCTCCTTTCTGAAAGCCACTCCCTCCATAAAGATACCATAGGCACGCTCGCGCTGGTCATCCAGTTCCTGAGCCAGACTCGCCAGTTCTTCATAGTTGCCTCGAGCCTCATCGTACCTGCCAATCAGTTCCTGCACATCAGCCTTTCCTCTGAGAAAGGTGAGTTTCGCTTGCAGGAGGTCTCGAGTTCGATCCCGATTCAGGCGCTGTTCCACCAGGTCAATGCCTTTGTCGAAATACCCAATTGCCTCCTCATTCGCAAACAGCCTTTTGGCGTGTTCACCGGCCTTGACGAGATATGGCAGCGCTTCTCCCTGTTCGTCCGCCTCCATCAAGTGATATGCAATCTTCCCTGAATATTCTTCTCGCTCTCCGAAGGTCACTCTGAAGTGCTCTCCGATGCGCTTGTGATATTCTTTCTTCAGCTCCGGCATCAGTCTATCGTAGATCACTTCCCTGATCTTCCCGTGGTCAAAACGGTACTCTTTCTCTGACGCGTAGATCAGATGATGGGATTGCTCCAGGTCCTGCAAGGTCAGAAGCACTTTCAGTCGCGGGAGACCCAGGCACGCGCAGAGAGTGTCGGAGTGGAAGGACCTGCCCTCGACCGACGCGACCTCAACAAGTATTTTCTCCTCAGGATCAAGTTTCTTCAATCGATTGACAATCACCTCACTCACCTTGCTGGGAACAGCTACTTCCCTCACTTCCGTGCTCAGTCTCCATCCCCTCTCTTCCTCATATATGACTCCCTCCTTCTGAAGTAGCTGCAGAATCTCCAACACAAACAGGGGATTCCCCTCGGTTTCCTTATATATCAGGTGAATGAAGCTCTCGGAGAACTCAGAGCGAGGGAAGACTGAGTACGTCACACCTCGAGTCCCCTCCTCGTCCAGTCTCTCCAGGCGAATCTCTTCATAGAGTCCTTCTTTTCCCATTCTCTCAAGCAACGGCAGCAGTCGATGAGGTCTAGGCCCCTCTGTCAACTCTTCCGGTCGATATGTACCCACGATGAGCACCCTCTCTTGTCGAATTCTCCTCGTGAGATAGGCTAGAAGGTTGAGCGTGGGGAGATCGGCCCAGTGGAGATCATCAATATGGAGTACTATAGGCCTATCACGCGACATCACTTTCAGGAGTTCCACTATTGTGTCCCAGACCTGTTCTCTGCTAATCAATGAAGCTTCCTTCTCCCTTCTCATAAGAAGGGCTTCCACTACTTCCTTCCTCTGGGCGAGGTGCGGAGCTTTTTTCTCAATGAAGTCGTAGAGTTTCACGCTATCTTTTGCTCCCTTGAGTTCGAGGTAAGAATGGACCACCTCAAGAATAGGTTGGTAAGGGACGCCCTCCGGTCCAAGAAAGCACCTGGCTACCATGTACCGTGCCCTCTCTTTTTTCGCCTCTCTCCCCAGTTCCCACACAAGCCGAGATTTCCCAATTCCTGCTTCCCCAGTGACAAGCACTGTCGAACCTTGCCCTTTCAGCATCTCTCGAAAATGATTCTCAAGCACCCTCAGTTCCTGCTTTCTTCCGACAAAGCCGGAGTAGATGCCCCGAACAGACTGTTCAAACACCTCTTCCCCTGCAGTGAGGGTGACGGTTTTCCCTCTCAACATCCCTCTCACACCCTCCAGGTCAGATTTGAACTCCGCTGCGCTTCGATACCGGTCCTGAGGTTGTTTCTGAAGGGCTTTGAACACCACCTGCTCAAGTTCAGGAGGAATTCCCGACCTCAGCTCGTCCATTCTCGATGGATCAGAATAGAGTATCGAGTGGATAAGTGCACCAGGATGATCCCCTTCGTAGGGTAGGCTGCCGGTGAGCAATTGGTAGAGTACTACCCCGAGAGAGAAGATGTCACTTCGTTCATCGGTCTCAATCCCGATCGCCTGCTGGGGAGACATGTAATGGAGGGTCCCAACGATCTCGTACTTCTCAGTTATCGCCGGGGAATCCAGGATTTTCACCAACCCAAAGTCCATCACTTTGACGTCGCCATCGCTCACCATGATGTTCCGAGGCTTAATGTCACGGTGGACGATCTTCTCGGCGTGAGCAGCAATGAGAGCATCCGCGACCTTAGCGCCAATGTCGACTATCCTCTCAATACAGAGACCCTCATCTCTCATCAGCTCATCCAGGGTTTTCCCCTCCACCAACTCCATTGCAATGAAAGGCTGTGCCTTCTCTTCCCCAACCTCATACACTTTGACAATCCCAGGGTGATTCAGGATCATCCCCGCCTTCGCCTCCCTGAGAAATCGTGTACGGATGGCCTGATCGGATGACAGATGCCGGAATAGCATCTTCAGAGCCACTGGTTTCTGGTTCGCGACGTCCACAGCTTCATATACTGTGGCCATACCTCCTCTGCCCAACTCCCTCACAATTTTGTAGTGGGCAAATATCTCATTCACGATCGTCATGAGCGCCTTGATAGACCACGGTACCTTCGATACAGTAGATGGCACTACCAGCAATCATCCTCACAAGCAGATCGCCCAGAGCAAGGAAACTGCGCGTTGCCTAACACCCAGCGACCTGATACTCCGACTTCCGCTGTAGAGCAACCCAAGGTTGTGCCCCTATGAGTTGCAGCGACCCACAATTCAGGATACCAGGCTCGGTCCGGGCTGTCAACTGCCACCACGCGTTCGCGCACGCCCACGGAAAGTCTCAGCTGCTACCGCTACGACGAGCACGCGTTCACGATCAGCTGAATCTGTTGATACGCTGACCCGGGGGAATGAGGGGGCGAAAAATAGAACCGTCCCCTTTTTTGCTTCTGCTTATTTGAGCTCTTTCTTGATGATGTTGAGAAATCGTGTCTTTGAGATATAATGGTCTGCGAGGAGTCTTCCGTTGTAGACCAGGTTGAATGTAGCATACAGTGACGGAGCGTTTTGCGCCTCTTCTGCGGTCTTCAGTTCAGTCACTGTCAGTTTCAACCCTTCCTTGGCTCCGATTTCCTCGAGATCCTTGATGGAGCGGGCCACCCACGGGCATTGATTTGCATAGATGATGTGAAGCCCCTGATACCTGCTCAGTTGCCCTTCGTAATCCCTGAACTTCGGCAAAGGACCTTTGTTCAGCGATCTCACCATCAGTTCGAATGATGGTTTGTCCTTCGCCACAGGCTCAAATCCACTCTTCAGAAAAAGATCTTTGCCCGCCATAAACGAACCCTCACTTGTGAGCACGGCAACACCATATTTCCCATTCTCTTCGGCATCCTCGACGCACTCTCTGACCAGGAGCGAACCGTATCCCTCTCTCTTGTATTTGTTTGGAGAAATCCATATGCAGTGTATGAACATGTATCCCCTCGCATCGACAGCTCTCCACGCATACTCTCCCGGTAGGTATTCGATGAACCCGATGCATTTGCCTTCTTCCTCCGGATACAACAGCTTGATTCGCAGGCCCTCGGCAAATCGCTGCTTGAGCCACTCAAGCTTCATTTGATACCCTACATTTTGGGGATTGAGGAAACATGTAGGCTTGTGCTGACAAATTGTTTCTCCGTCTACACGCACGATTCTGGTCTTCATGCTCATACCATATCCCAATACATAATTGATTCGCCCTTGGCCAGCCAGGCCTCGAGCCCCATTTCTCTAATCGCTTTCAGGTTCCTGATGCAGGCCTCCGTATGGACCCCACCCATCAATGACCTCAGTTTTTCGCAGACTTCAAAATCATCGCACTCATAGCACCCGTGGAATTCTCTCTTTCTGCAACATTTTCTCACCTCACAGGATGTATCCGTGTCCTCCACTTCCCTGCACCTTCCAGGGCATCGGAGCTCGCTCATAAATGTGACCATCGCATAGAATCTCTCGTATCCTTTGAGTTCATCAGGAAAGACGCCTTTGGCGGTCTTCTCGAACCTGTATCTATCTACCACTCTCTTCAGGTTCCGGGAGGCATCGGCGATCACACCGGTATACCCCAGACAATCACCACAGTAGATCCCGCAATATGCAAGCAGTTCCTTCTTCCTCTCCATTTCAGAAACAGACGATACTGACCGTTATTCGTCTTTTCCCGGTCTCACCGTTCACACGCTCTTCTCTCGTTCTCCCGCACGTGCCGGCTTGGCTACTGCCCGCACACGCCATCGGCGCAGGCTGGTTCAGCACATGACACGATGTATGTCGCTGGCGCCCACTCCGTGGCCCTTGACTCCGGTTCATACGACAGTCTAATTACTCAATATGGACCTTGTCAACCGGAGCCGTCTGCTGAAGAATACACAATAAGGATAATCTCCGAGGGGCATTCGCCTACTTCTGGTCTCAAGCTCCCCTCTCTCTCCGCATTTCCGCTATGTCTTTCCGTTTCGTCCTCTCGCGAAGCAAGGACTTCACCCATTCGCGCCTCTTCCATAAGCAACAGCCACCATCCGTTATCCGCAGCTGTTCAGGGTGTTGACGAAGCACTTTCAGCAAGTCTGACCCGAGCGCCTCTTTCAGCGATGAGTCCCTCAAATTCGTGTCGGAGAACGGCGCGAAGGGGCATGGCTCGAGATCACCCTCTGCGCTGATGTGTACGAATCCTCGCCCAGCAGCCAGACATCCGCCAACTGCGGCCTCGTGGCCTGGAACTGCGATGAACAGTGCCGGCCATCGCGAGTGAAATGCATCCATCAGGAGCATCAACCGTTCTCTCTGTTCACCTGTGAGTACCAGGTCCTCGGTCCCTTCCATTATCGGCGTGTATTCAAGAAAGAGAAAGAACTTACACCTTTCATCAACCAAATTCTGCACGAATCGTTCATCTGTGAGAGCCCTGAACGTTGATCTCGTTACGGTGAGGGAAGTGCCGAAGAAGATCCCTCTACTCCTGACTCTTCCAATTATCTCCTCCAAACGGCCGTACACTCCTTCTCCTCTCCTCAGATCAGTCTCTTCTTCGTAGCCTTCAAGGCTGATGAGCGGAATGACATTCTTCTGCTTGCTCAGTTCACTGAGTATGGTTTTATCGATGAGTAATCCGTTGGTAAAGACCAGGAAAAGTATCTCCGGGAAGTCCTTGGTGATGCCCAGAAACTTCTTTCGCATAAACGGCTCTCCACCAGCAAT
>LRSK01000130.1 GCA_001563325.1 Candidatus Thorarchaeota archaeon SMTZ1-83 | reverse complement strand
ATCCTCTGTTAGGACGGCCCTCCGTACATGCTTCTCTCATCCAAGTCGGAATAGAGCTGAGCAACTATCCTGATTACTGTAGGATTGACCTCGAACGGAGAACCCTGCCAGACGAGGATTCTCATGCCATTGAGGCAGAGCTGGATGAAATTCTCAGCAACGTTACATCCTCAGATAGGCACTTTGATGCAACCTCTGAGGTCTTCTTCTATCGGCCTGGACTTGAGGTCCCGGAGGACATTGAGATCGTCGATTATCTCACTAATGCATGTCACACAATAATAGGAACGAAGCCTGAACTCAAAGGGGCCGCATGGTGGACGGATGCTGCTCTTCTATCAAGAGCTGGGATTCCTGCTGTCCTCTTCGGCCCGTCGGGTGAGGGTGCCCATTCACCAGTTGAGTTTGTTGACTTTGAGTCTCTGAAGATCACCGCTAGGATTCTTGCAGAGGTCGTTTCGTCATTCTGTAGATAGTCTGGGTAGTTACTCAGAGAGTACCGTTCGAGGGATTGCCACACCCTGTGCATTGAAGGTGGGTTTGCACACCTGTCCACAAGCATTCGGGGGCATTCACAAACATGTTTCAGGCCGACAAGTATGTCATCCTCCCAGTCAACCTTTATGTGACTGAAGAGAACGAGGAAGCCACTGTCACTTTGCTAGAGTAAGCCACACGCGAATGAAGAGGTGAAAAGATGCCCCTTAAAGCAAACCAGAAAGAGAGATACTCGAGAATGCTCGCACTTCGTGACTTCACGGAGGATGATATGGAGAAGATTCTGACCTCCCGAGTTACCGTAGTTGGGGCTGGGGGTCTAGGCAGTGCAGTTCTTCATCTTCTTACCGCTTTGGGCTTTGGTCATATCAGGATAATTGATCGAGACATTGTCGAGCTCTCCAACATCCAGAGACAGACAGTCTACGACACTAGTGACATAGGTATGCCGAAGGCGGAGGCGGCAGCGGCTAACCTAAAAGTCATGAATCCCGAAGTAGACTTGGAGCCCATCAGTGCTTCTCTGGATGAGAGAAATGCCCACGAGCTCTTAGTCGGGTCCGATATAATCATTGACGGACTGGATTCGTTTCACACTCGACACGCTGTCAACAAGGTGAGCCAGAGTCTTGAGATTCCATACGTATTCGCTGGCGCCATTGAGTATCACAGTAATCTCACAACGTTCATTCCTGGTCAAACAGGATGTCTGCATTGTATGGCTGGAGATGCTAAGGACGACCCAGAGTATACCTGCGCGAATGTCGGAGTCACCCCTGAACTCCTCTCCATAGCGGGTGCGATACAAGTACGAGAGGCAGTTCTCCTTACTACTGAACGCGAACCACATCTGAAGAGCAGGCTGATGGTAGTTGACCTGTCCTCTTTGACTTTCGATGTCTTCGACATCGGCCGTGATGAAGACTGCCCTGTCTGCTCCGTTGCGCAGCCTGACGTCCCTATCAGGGTGTCAAAGGAGGCAAGTGCAACAACGCTGTGTTCTGGTACTTTCAGCATAGCCCCTCCGTCAATGAACGTTCTGGACATTGATGGCATTGCAGCGCGGCTGGATGACAGGTATGATGTCAAGAAGGCTGCTAAGTGGTTGAAAATCAAGACTCTGGAGGGCACAGAGATTACCATCATGGGGAGAGGGAACGCCATAGTCCGAGGTGTGAGCTCAGTAGAAGACGCGTTAGCAATCTACCGAGAGGTAGTGGGACTAGAGTGATAGTTGGCCAGAACCACGAATGAGTTACAGAAACGACTGGTCAATTAGATTTAAGAAGTGCAAGGCAGCAGGAGATTGATTGGGTGAGTCTGGACCTTGGAGATTGAAGGGTTCTCATTTCCAACCGAACTCTACTATCATCCAGACCATACATGGGCCAAGTTAGAGGGCGACAGAGTACGGGTCGGGATAACTCCCTATGCCGTGCAGCTCGCAGGGGAGATATCAGTCCTAACTCTTCGACCAATTGGCAAAGAAGTCATGATTGGCGGCACAATCGCAACTCTCGAGAGCAATAAATGGGTTGGCCCTCTGAAATGTCCAGTATCCGGGAAGATCGTGGAGTCCAATCTCGAATTGGAGAAGAATCTCGGAAAACTCCTGGAAGACTCCTACGGTGAAGGTTGGATATCCATCCTTGAACCAATTGATCTGGAGGAGGACCTCGGTCAACTGATCTATGGCGAAGTTGCCGTAAGAGACTGGATGCTCTTGGAGATGAAAGGCAAGGGAAGCGCTTGAAACCGAGCCACGGCCATATGAACAAGAGAAGCGATTGATCTGTGCGAGGATTTACTAGAGCTCGCGAACTCATCTCAACAGCCCTGAGGGAGCCAAAGACTCATGGATCAAGAAGCCATCAGGAAGGGTGCTAGATTAGTAGAAACTACTGATCCCAAGAGCAAGATTCGATTACTCCACGTTAAGAGCGACCATCTTCTTCCGCACACATACATAATCGAGTCTCCTAGTGCGCTGCAGATTCTTCTCCAGCCATGGCTGGTTGGGGCATCATTGGCAAACTCAGCGCGTGAAAGCAGTAAGGACTTTCTCTGTGCTGCATTCGGAATTGTAAAGGAATTCCGCAACTCAACCATTGATACGGTGACGGAAGTTGTACCACTCGCAGGGGCACTCTACTACAGCCTAGCTGAGGCCTTTGAAGCAGTCTTTGGTGAAACAATCAACCGTTGTTTCATAGGGGCAAAACGACATCTCTCAGAATCTGGCTGGATGACGGACCTATCGTACCTGAATTTCGAAGCGATGACCGCTCAACCATTGATACTGATTGGGGACACGATTGCTACTGGTGGGACCATTGAGAGTATCATTCAGGCCACAATGAATCACAGCTCCGAAATCAGGGCAATAGTTGTGTACTCAATCGCTGGCGGACTCAAGGGAGCGGTCCGACTGAAGCATCTTGCCGACAGAATACAGATTCCAGTCTACACGTTCTATTCGAATGCAATCTTTGGTGTTGAACCAAACGGCACAGATATGCCCTGGCTTCATCCAGGAACAGTTGTGTCCCCAGAGATTGGAAACAAGGCAGAAATGGTCTATGGGCTGGACCTTGGTCGACGCTGGTGTAGTATATGGGACTGGGGTGATCGTTCGAAGCATCCACTAAAGCATCTTCGTGAGCTAATCGAGAGATGCGATTTTGAACTCTCCAAGGTCCCAAACAAACAGACCCGAGCGATTCTTGAGAGAATCAAGAATGAATGTCGGACAGCACTGAAGAGCTTGAGTCGGTCGCTGTCGTTGAAGTGAATCGATTCTGTTTTGCATGCTTTGACTGCAAGCTTTTTCACGTGAGGCCAGTAGAATGCCTGTCTCGTCCCATTACAAACTTGATGAGGTGTGAGAGCTGACGAAGATACGCGTGATAGGAGTCTATGTTGATGATATTGACAAGGCCCTTGATTTCTATTGTAACAAACTTGGTTTTGAGGTAGAACACCGATATGATGACTGTCTGGTTCACCTCAAGAATGAGGGTCCTCCATTGATTCTTGAAGAGGTGAAGGAATCTAACAAACTGAAGTACCCGGGAGCAACTCAAGTTGTACTCTGCATTGAAGCAGAGAATCTTGAGGAAGAGGCCGCCCGTCTAAGGGGCCTTGATGTTGAGTTCGTGCATGAAAACCCACAGCGATTTCCCGCTGGCACCTATATGTCGATGCGAGACCCCGCTGGCAATGTGATTGAGCTGCTTCAGTTCAGCAAGGAGTAACAGTCTTCGAATCCTATTGAATGCAAGTCATTCCTCAAACGAGAAGTTCGGGGGCAGGTGTGTCTTCAGTCCAAGTATTCTAGAAAGCGAGTTATGAAACGGTTTGAGATCTGGATTCCGAATGGCGTCGGTCAGAGAGACCCACTCGTACTCGGAATGTTCCCAGCTCAGCTTCACGTCGCCTTCTAGATATCTGCACCAGAAATCGATGAAGACCATCGGATACTCCTGTGAACCTCGGTAAAAGAAACTCGTATGGACAGGCATGATCAGCTCAGCTTGAATGTCTGTTTCTTCAGTAATCTCCCTGATTATTCCCTTTTCCGGATTCTCTCCCATTTCAAGCCGTCCAGTTATCACTTCCCATGTATCCGGGGCAAAGTCCTTCTCAGGAGACCGCTTGAGAACCAAGATTCCTTGGTCACTCTCAACTATGGCCCCCATTGCGACATAGAACTGCTTCAAACCACTATCTCCGATTCTCGTGTGACATTACGTCTGCTTCTTCCAGTGATAAACGAAGTCACAGACGTCGTCACCCTGCATCAGAGTCTTACTCCTCTCCAGATGTATCCTCGGGTGAAAGATGGGAGCCGCGGCGAAGTCTGTCTGGCAGAACATCAGATAGCCTAGGTCTGTGGCTTGGAGTTCTTTGAATACGTCTGCCCAAAGGCATTCCCTTGTACACATTCTGAAGGTCCCAGGGTCAGAGTCAGGATAATCGTGAGTCTGAGTATTGGATGAGAACTCGTTGGTTGAGAGCTGTTTCATCAGCCTCCGGAAGTCTTCAATTGACTCCAGAGGCTTGTTTGCTCCTTTCATTAGGCCCCTGATATTCTCAACGGCTTCTCGCTCATAGAAATCCTTCAAGATCTCGTGAGTCCTATCTTTACCTATCTGTTTCTCGAACTCTCTAATCAGGGCAACTCGACTTGAGTAGATGTCTTTCAGGAAATCGGCATATGTAGACTCGTATTTACTCGTAAACTTGTGTCCACTCTGGTTCGACATCTGGGCCGCACTCCCTGGCGTAGGGTATGAAACGCCCACTGATGCTATTAAGCTAGGTTTCTACGCGTTTTCTTCAACCCAGCTTGGACTCATAGTCCACAAGATTGGAGAGTACTCGTCTGAGAAGGTCCTCAAAGTCATCGATTTCGCTGTCGGTGAGCCCTCTGTAGAAGAGGTCGAGCATTGCCTGAGAGGCCTGCTCATACTTCTTGTACGACCTCTTCGTCTTGTCAGTCAATTCAATCAGTGTCTTACGTCCGTCCTTTTCTGAGGGAATCCGCCTGAGGTGTCCGCTTTCTTCAAGCCTATCCAGCACTTCGGTAAGAGTAGACTTTCCAAGCTGTGTTCTCTTCCCCAGCTCGTTGATCGAAATGCCATCTTCTTGCCATAGAGAGAAGATTACCCTCCCCTGGCCCGGACTGATTTCAATCTCAAGCTCTCTCAAACGTCTGGAGAATATGCGTCCTGACAGGTGATGTATCTTGGTGATCAGGAAGCCGCCTTCTCTCATTCCCGTCATTCAAATCCACTCAATTCAAGACGAAACGTATGGCTCTTGTTCCATCCTCGTGCAACAGTTGGCCGCACTCTGAGAATTGTGTGGTCCGGGTCGTCATATCCAGAGGGATAGTATCTCTCCCATCCTTCATCCTCGTGCCATATTGCCTTCTTTATCTCAACACCCGGAACAATCTCGACGGTCCCGCCAAGCATGACTCCTTGCCAGTCGTCTTGTTTGCAGTAGTAGACTGAAGCCTTCGAATTGGACTTCACGTCCTCAACCTTGGTTGAAGACGTATTGGTTGAGAAAATGATGAAGAAATCCTCCTTCTCTTTGAAGAAGGGAATGAGTTTCGGGAGTCTCTCCTTGTTTCGAAGATTCCACATCGCTCTAGTCTGAGGGAAGCCCTCCTTGTCAATAGTAGTCAAATACGCTGGCCAAGCCTCTTCTATCAACTGGAGGCACAACTGTTTCAGTTCTTTGTCGCTCATGCTTCTGCAACTCCTATACACGAACAATAGTTCGATACCGTACTATTTAGTTCGCTTCCGAACTATTTAAGCGTATACTACAACGCAGGAACACCATCTCATCTCGTTGGCCGCAGCTATTTCTTCACAGCCCAAAACACAACAAGGCCAGGAAAGGTTTCGAACGCTCCACACTTTGTGAAGTTCGCCTCAATAACAGTTCCCACATCATTTCCTTCCACTACTCCAAGTTCCGGGAAAAGATGTGTCGCAGTCACCCTGATGAATTCTCCAAGAGAGGGTTCTGCTGGCTCTTCGAAGAATGCGAAGGGGGCGATGATCTTCAGAATCCCACCCTCGACAAGAACCCTCTTGCACTCGGCTATGGCTCTTGGTAGGGCGTTCCTTTCTGGTACTCCGCTCAGCCAAACCTCAGCTAATGCTTCGTTTGGAACTGCAATGTCGCATATGTCCCCCTTCATCTCTCGAAACGGCAATCGCGTTCTGCTTACGAGTGTACAATCCCCAAGAATATCAAGAGGTGCACCGGAATTTCGTTCTGAAAGGTACTCGATGGTCCGAAGGTCTCTCTCCTTGAGCCCAGGAAAGGCCGCAAAGAGGATTCTGCCCTCAACACGCTCAATCTCAGGCACGTCCAGCACGTCATAGAAATATGTGGCCGCAGTGTGCCTGTAACTGTCATAGAAGTGGAGCACCACATCTATCGAGTTTCTCAGAATCTCTCTCAGGCGCGTTTCTCCTCTCGGGCCCAGCTCATACACACGCCGATCTGGACCGTGAGGTCCAGGCTGAATCTCACTCTCTACAAGACCTTCTGACTCCATCTCATGTAACCATCTGTAAAGGGTAGTCAGTTGTGGTTTCCCAACCTCATCCGGAAGCGCCTGTAGAAGGTCATAGCCATGAAGCGGCGTCTTGTCTAATGCCAATAGGACTCGGTCCTTCACGCGATCCTTCGAGACTTTCAAGCTATATGCAATCCCACGTATAGCTATCGGTGCATTCCTACTTATTATCATCCATCTAGGTAGATTTCATTGTGAACTAACAATGAAGTGTGAGTCCTGCGGAATGACCATGACCAAAGCTGAGGAGTTCGGCGGTCATGATCCAGACAGCAAATACTGTGTATACTGCTCTGATGCCGACGGGAACCTCAAACCAAGAAATGAGGTCCGTGAGGGCATGATTCAGTTTTGGATGAACCGCGAGAATATTGATCGAAAGACAGCGGAAGAGAAGACTGATTCTTACATGAGCTCCCAACCGGCATGGAGAGCCTAGTTCAAACCTGATGAGTGGAGGCTGCCGAGCTCAATTATGCTTCTCCTGCCTCCACTTGGTCTTTCAGAGTTCTGACGATAACATCTGTCGTCTGAATGGCCATAGTCCTCTTGGCCTGCAGCGCCTGAATCGCAGCAACGCTCAGGGCTAAGATAATGAGTCCTGCCCAGTCAATTAGGTCGGGCATCTCCTCCAAGAATACAATGGAGAGCACTACAATCTGCGGCAGCATTGTGCTATTGATGACACTAATGTCCACAGCCCGCAGGACCTGCATGGCCCTGTTCCAGATTATGAACGCGAACGCCGTATTCACAACGCTGAGCCAAAGAACATACACCATCGCAATTGGAGTGAGAATGATGAGCCCTTCAAACATGATGCCGGCCACCATGAGTAGACTGGCACCTATCGCCATGCTCACACCAGTCACTACTATCGGGGGAGATGCCCGTTCTCTGTTTATAGCTCTGCCAATTATTGAGGAGAGCGCGTTGAAGAACACTCCAATCAAAACCACGGACAATCCAACAATCTCGGTGAAGTCGAGGTCAATTGGGTAGAAGTACACCATCGCCCCAATGACAACCAAGAACACAAGCAACGTCTGCAGTCTTGTTGGTATTTCTCTCAATGTCAGAATGCCCAATACCAACACGATAATAGGTGTGAGATTCAGTAGCATCGAAACCGTGATGGCAGGTAGCAGGTCGAGGCCTATGAATTGAGCCGCCTGAGTCACAGCCACGAACACCACGCCATAGAGTGCCATTGAAGACCACCACGATCTGTCCTGTTTCCTTGTGAATTCACGATGTTCTTTCTTCCACGCTATTGCCCCCACAAGGATGACTGCAGCCACAGTATATCTTAGTCCTGCAAATGTGAGTGGTCGGATGTCCTCCAATCCAAACTTGATGATGACCCACGATGACGCCCACAGAACAGTCACAAACAAAGCCTCAACTACGGCTCTGACGTGGCTTCTCTTGGTTCCTGCATCGCTCACTTCGAACGAGTCTTTGTCACTCCTGATTTCCATTCTTGTGGAAACACCCGATTGTTCGAAGCACTCAAGTACAATTAACGTATTGCCGTCGTATGACGGGTTGATATAATAGAAAGGTGTTCATGGTGGTTGTCGAGTGCAGAATTCGAATCAGCTCAGAGGATTACTATTCGTGCGATCTCACAAAGAAGATACCAGTGCGCGTATCGATTGTCACGATAGATGGTGATACAGGGTTCGGGATAACAGAGCCCCTCGAGCAAGGGGAGGACGCCCTTCAGGCGTACGTCGACGGGCTTCGCGAATCCGCAAGCGTGGTGGAAGTAGATGTAACGTACCAATCATCACAAGCCTACTGGACCAGAGTGGTGCATCGCCTGGACCGCGCCTCCATCTACGAAACAGTCCTGAGAAACGGTTGCATGACCCGCCTCCCCATTGTGATACAAAGGGGAGTGCAACATCATACCGTCTTGGCACCGTCCCGCAGTCAACTACGTCAGTTGCTCCAAGAACTCCGGAAAGACTTCACAAGGGTAGAGATTTCGCGAGTGCGAGAGCGGCCAACCGACACGTACGAAGCCATTCTCACTAAGAAACAGCAGGAAGCTCTTGTTCTTGCATACAAGTCCGGATACTATGAGATGCCTCGAAGAGTGAAGCTTGCTGATCTAGGTCAGAAGCTGGGCATCAAGCGTGTTGCGATGCAAGAGAGATTGAGGCGCGCTGAGTTGAGAATCCTTACAGAGTTCACAGAGGAGATAATTGCATAACTACTGAATCAATTCTCGCGCACGTGCGAGGACATTATCCACAGTGAATCCATACTTTTCGAAGATGACCTCTGATGGGGCGGACGACCCGAACTTCTCAACAGTAATCAGTGCTCCTCTCTCCCCAACGTATCTTTCCCATCCTTGACCACGTCCCGCTTCAACAGCCAGACGTGCTTTCACGTCAGGTGGTAATACCGACTTCTTGTAGTCCTCGTCTTGCTGCTCAAAAAGCTCCCAACTGGGAAATGAAACCAATCTCACACCTACGCCGTCTTTTGCAAGCTTCTCCCCAGCCTGAACAATAAGACCTACCTCCGATCCACTTGCCATCAGAATCACTTCTGGTTTCTTACCGCCAAGGTCGGCCAAGACGTATGCGCCTTTGTTCAGACCATCCGCAGGGGAATAGATACTGCGATCTAGCACTGGGACTTTCTGACGTGTGAGTGCCATTAGCGTGGGACCATCAGACCGTTCAATTGCAGACTTCCAAGTTTCTACAACCTCATTTGCATCACATGGTCGAATGACGACAAGGTCAGGTATCGCACGTAGGGAAGCCAGCTGTTCTACAGGTTGATGAGTTGGCCCATCTTCCCCAACACCTATGCTGTCGTGAGTAAAGACCCAGATGCTGCGGTGCTTTGACAGAGCAGAGATTCGAATTGCAGGTCTCATGTAGTCCGAGAAGATCAGGAAGGTCGCTCCATATGGGATGACTCCTCCGTGGGCTGCCATTCCGTTGACAATCGCGCCCATGATGTGCTCCCGAACTCCAAAGAAGAAGTTCCGTCCTTCGGGGGAGTCTCTCTGAAATGCCTCACTGTTCTTAATCCAGGTCTTGTTGGACCCTGTGAGGTCGGCAGAACCTCCCATAAGCTCCGGTATGCGGGGCGCCAGTGCATTGATTGCATCTCCAGACGGATTCCTCGTCGCAACTCCTGCCTCATCAGCCTGGTATGTGGGAAGGTCTGCAGCCCAGCCTGACGGGAGTTTGCCCTGAAGGCGCCGTTCCAACTCTGAGGCAAGCTCTGGGTGTTCCTTTCTATAATCATCCATCTTGCTATGCCACTCAGCCTCAAGTTTCTCTCCTCTGCCGATGGCATCACGGAAATGCTCAAGGACGTCCTCGGGAACATAGAACCAAGGCTCCAAGGGCCAGTCTAGCTTCTTCTTGGCTCCTTCAAGTTCCTCGACTCCCGCCGGCTCTCCATGAGCTTTGGCTGTGTCCTGCCTGGTAGGCAATCCGTATCCTATGTGAGTCCGACACATGATGATGGAGGGTCGCTTGTCTTTCTTGGCCTTCTTTATAGCCGCATCTATAGCGTCAACGTCATTTCCATCAGGTATCTTCTGGACGTGCCATCCAAGAGCCTCGAAGCGAGCTCCAGTGTCCTCAGTAAATGTCAGGTCAGTACTCCCGTCGATTGAGATTCTGTTGTCGTCATAGAGGAGTACCAGCTTCCCTAGGCCAAAGTGTCCAGCTAGCGAGGCCCCCTCATACGACAGGCCTTCCATCAAGTCTCCATCTGTGACAATTGCATACGCATAATGGTCGACCACATCATGACCGGAACGATTGAACACAGATGCCAGATGTTTCTCCGCTATGGCCATCCCTACGGAGTTGCCTAGTCCTTGCCCAAGCGGCCCCGTTGTCACCTCTACTCCATGTGTGCAGAAACACTCAGGATGACCAGGTGTAGCACTGCCCCATTGACGGAACCTCTCAATCTCCTCTTTTGGGAGGTCATAGCCAGTCAGGTAAAGTAGAGAATAGAGTAACATTGACCCATGGCCACCTGAGAGCACAAAACGGTCACGATTCGGCCAACCCGGATTCTGTGGATTGAATCGCAGATGCCTTGTCCATAGTGCATAGGCCATCGCAGCTGTGCCCATCGGCATTCCCGGGTGGCCAGAATTCGCAGTCTGTACTGCATCTGCAGATAGAAACCGGATCGCGTTTATTGCTCGAGCTTCGAGGTCAGAAGGTGAAGACATGAATGCAACTCCTCTTCCGCTTGAGTTTCTTCTGAAGCCTTCCCCTATACAACTGTTGTCGTTGAGCGATGATCTCCCCTGATGGTTTTCATGACCCTGATTCAATAACGATATTACAGGGCTGACACACCAATTACCGTACATGGGATTGGTCTCGAATGTCAGCCACAGATCATCTCTTCGAGAAGCTTGTCAACGTAGTTGGGTCGAACTACTTGAGTATCGAACTATGTGACCGTCTAGTCTATTCAAAGGACTACTCAATAGAAGGGTTTGCGGGTGATTATACCCCAGACATTGTCGTCAAACCCGCTTCCGTTGAAGAAGTCCAGCAAATCGTAGAGATTGCCAATGAGTTAGGGGTGCCTATCTACACTTGGGGTGGTGGCACAAGCATGTCGGGCAACCCACTGGCAGTACATCATGGAATAGTCCTCGACATGAAGCGAATGAACCGAATTCTTGAGGTCGATCCTGACAACCTGGCACTGACCGTCGAAGCCGGTGCAACGATGGCAGAGGTCCAGGCAGCTGCTATGAAACACAACGTCTTCTTCACACATCAACCAGAAAGTTGCCTCTCTTCGACAATCGGCGGCGCCCTAAGCTGTATGGGCATTAGTATATTTGGAGCGAAGTACGGCTATGCCTACGACCAGGTGATTGGGCTTGAGGTGGTTCTTGGCACGGGGCAGGCGATTCAAGTCGGCAACAAGAGCTATCTCAACGTGCCAGCTCACAACTTGCTTAACCTCTTTCTGGGAGCTGAGGGCACACTTGGTATCATCACGAAAGCTGTTCTGAAGGTATATCCCGTTCCCCCGACGCGAGATAGGATCAGCATTGGGTTCCCCGATATTGCAACTGCAATGGAGGCCTGCAAACGAGTGCACAGTTCAGGTTGTTGGCCTGAAACTGTCTATGCCTTTGACAGACGCTCGTTGGTTCAATACATGGAACGGGCCAAGACTCCAATTCCTGAAGAGCTGTCTATGGCAATTCTTTTTGGATGCTCGGGCGAATCGGATATGGTTGAGAAGTCGCTAGAGGTAATATCACGGTGCTGTCAGGAAACAGGTGGGTATGAGCTTCCCACAGAGGTTACTGAATCTTGGTGGGACGCTGTCAACATCAACCGAGAGACCTTCGACAAGAGCAACTTCGCCTTGTCTCACACTGACTACGAACCAGACCTTATTGACGCCTGTTTGCCATTCAGTAGGTTCCAGGAGTTCAGCGACTATTGTGATGAGGTGAAGAGGGAATTCGGATGGGTTGACATTGACTTTGGTTCTTTCATAGTCGCCGGGCCCAGAGGTCCCATTCCATTTTGCATCTACTTCTCTGTGCCGATTGATACCAGAATACCTAGAGAAGTCGAGAAGTGGTTTGAGTTCAAGGAGCGGATGTACACACGCGCTCTGGAAATGGGAGGGAGTGTTTCCAATGCGAATGGTGTCGGTCTCAGGTCTGCACCTTGGGTACGAGAACAGCTAGGTTCCGCTTGGGATCTACTAACTGGCATCAAATCGCTGACAGATCCAAACAATGTCTTGAACCGCGGGCAGAGGGGGTTTGATTAATGACAGAACGTCTGAGCAAGTACGAGGATTGGGCTCGAGCTTGCATGCACTTACGCTGCGGCCTGTGTCGTGAAAACTGCCCCGCATACAGTCAGCTGAAACTTGACAGCTACTCAGCTAAGGGTAAGCTGACTATGCTGTACCATTGGCTGAAAGGTGGACTTCAACCCGATGAGGTCATGGCTGATCGTGTGTTCGCCTGCACCAGTTGTGGACTCTGCGATGTTGCATGCGGTTACGACCAGAGTACTGCAATTCAAGACATGAAGGCCGCGCTTCTTGAATCCGGAGTCAACGCGCCGGAGAGTTACATGCGCATCTCTGAACGAACGAAAGAAACAGGCAATCCCTACGCAGAGGACAAAGATGCTGCACATGCATACCTGGAGACTATTCCCGAAACCAAGCTGGACTCAGCAGATTTCACACTCTTTTTGGGCTGCACGGAGATATACAGGGAACAGGATCAAGTGGACAGTGTGCTCCAAATACTCCGGGCAGCTAAGGTTTCCTTCAACGTCATCTCGCAGAACATCTGCTGCGGATCTCCCACGTTTAGAGTAGGAGATGATGCACAAGCACGAGTTCAGGCAGGGCTTGTCACATCTCTATTTGCTGATATGAGTACCAGTTCTGTCTTGGCTTCATGTTCTGGATGCTACAGGATGTTTGTGCATGACTATCCCTCACTGATTCCGGAGGCGGAATTCCCTCCGGTTCTCCATACAGTTCAACTCATAGATCGTCTTCTGAGGGAGAAGAAACTGAAACCTCGTTCTCTCGAGGCTGTGGTGACCTACCACGATCCATGCCACTTAGGACGACACTCCGGGATTTATGATGAACCCAGAAGAATCATCCAGGCAATCCCAGGTCTCAAACTTGTGGAAATGGAATGGGCTCACAAGTTCAGCAAGTGTTGTGGCGCCGGAGGTGGTTTCAGAAGCGGTCGCGAGGAGGATGCAATCTCCATTGCGGCACGCCGTGTACAGGAAGCCGAGTCTGTGGGTGCCACAATTCTCCTGACAGCTTGTCCCTTCTGTCTGAGAAACCTCACAGATGGTGCAGAACGCATCAGTTCTTCCATCAAGATTCAAACTGTCGAATCACTTCTTGCAGAACAATTGTGATACTCTTCCAGTTTCAGGTGAGTCGTCACGCTTCGCTTACGAACTTCCCGGGTGGATACACCTCAAGAAACTCATCTTTGAGAATATCCATGACTATCATGTCATGGAACTCGCCTTGCATATAGGAAGCCTGCCTAAAGAGGCCGTTCCTCTTGAATCCCGCTTTCTCGTAGGCCCGCTGTCCCCTCTCATTATACGACGCCGTAAGCAGGTATATGCTATTCAGACCAAGCACATGAAACCCTATCCAGAGCATCACGTTAGTAGCATCAGTTCCATACCCCTTCCCAAAGTTCTCCGGCTTGTGAATCGCAATCCCGAATTCTGCTCTCTGATTTGCCCTGCTTATGTCGAATAGGCTTACTGAGCCCAGAAACTGGCCCGTCTTCTTGTCTTCAATGGCAAGAGTCATTGAGCCATCCCTCCAAGGATCCGCCTTGGTTGTTCTCTCTAGCCACTCTCTCTCAGTGTTC
The DNA here is from genome assembly GCA_001563325.1 of Candidatus Thorarchaeota archaeon SMTZ1-83. The sequence continues at coordinate 4,109 of LRSK01000130.1, read as the reverse complement.
TCGGACATTGGTACTGCGCTAGCTAGAAAACGACGCATCTCAAACGTATTCCAGCCTTCCATGATGTTGGAAAGGTCCGACATCTCCATTGCACGCAGCTTCACTTTCTCGCCGTAGTACATGTGTCTGCGATGAAGCCATAGTAGTTATGAATGCTGCCCTCAAACTTGGCCCAGACGAGTGGTAGTCTGTCCCACATCATTATCGTGCCGCTGGTCACTACGCTTTTATCTTATCGATCAGTGAGGACAATCTCTACCCCAGGCGAAGCTGTAGCCCACAATCGAGGTAGTGTTGGATGGAGGAAATCACAGTTACGGGAGTAATCTCAGAAGATTTGAATGAGTATAGACTGACGACTGATGACGGTACAGAATACAAGCTGTCGGCAATTCTGCCATGGGAGGCAGTTCCAGCCGACTTCGGTTCTAGTGGATTTGCGGCCAGACTCGGAGAACGAGTTACAATCTCAGGCATTACCGATGGGGACACAATCTGGAGGGCTGACTTCGCAGGGGAAACTACTGAGTAGAAAGGGCCGGGTTTTGGCCCGCATATACAGCAGGCCAAATCCAGCTATTGACTTGCAGTATTGTTTCAGAGCTTGAGCTCGGCTTCGCTCTTCCAGAGTCCGTGGATATTGCAATATGCAGTTGCCATCAAGGTACCTGACTTCTCTGTCTTGAAGACAAACATCGCGACCGGCTCGCTATAGACTCCACTTGTGTCAGGACCTTTTGCTGATTCTCCATGGTGGTCGAAAGTCGCGTAACCAATCTCAACGGGGAACTTCTCTCCATCCCCCAGGAAAAACAGGTCGCACCATTTCCTCTGCTGCATCGAATTGATGCATCATTTGATGTGGTGTGCCGTCGTGTTGGGGTGTGGGATTTCCTTGCCAACTGAAACCATCACGTGAGCACGGCCATCTTCGACCTTCTTAATGTCGATTACCGGCACGTGTTTCTCGGTCTTCCAGTCATCAGTCTGTATCCACTTTATTGACATACTTTTCCTCCCTCTAAGTAGTAGGATATTCAGGTCATCATCGCTATGGCATAAAACAGTTCGCCTACGTACGATGTCACAAGCTAACGTTCAAGTTTCTCCAACTGGACCAGAGTCCACTTCCCCTTCTCTGTCAATGCATAGTAGTTTCTTTGTCGCTTCTCGTGTGTCTGTTCCGTTCTTGTACTTATTGCGAGTCCACTTCCAGTGAGTTCTGTGAGGTGTTGGTACACGCTTGGAATCTTGAGCGCTATTCCAAAGTCGTCCCTAAGTGCCTTCCAGATGCCGTATCCGTACGACTCTCCCTTGGAAAGGACTCTGAGTATGCAGACCTTTGTTTCCCCCAACTTGGTCGTAAACTTTCGACCTTCGACCCTACTCAAGAGATGTTCAAGCTCTCCTCTGCCCTTCACGAGATTTCTTGCAATCTCTGGATACTTCAGCCCCATTCCGGTGATCATGCAGACGACCCTTTCGCTGCGATCTATGCTTCCTGTTTCCACGAGTTTCTTCAGGACCGCAATCGTTGTCGCGGATGAAGGCTCTGCAAATACACCCTCAAGCTTTGCCAAGGAGCGAACTGCTTCAAGTATCTCCCTGTCTGAAACAGCTTGGGCAGTGCCTTTTGATAGCTCTATCGCATCTAGTGCGTTCTGTCCTGACGATGGGCTCTTCACACTTATGTCAAAGGCAACAGTGGTCCCCACCTTCGGAGGGACTATCTTCCTATCGCCTCGTTGAAATGCATCTACTATTGGTGAACATCCACCTGCTTGAGCACCAACCAACCTGGTGGCCGATTTGGAAATCAGGCCTGTCTTCTCGAGTTCATTGAGACCTTTCCAGACCATCGAGATATGCCCTCCGTTGCCCATTGGAACAATGATCCAATCTGGTGCAGTCCATCCCAATTGCTCGCAGGTTTCATAGACCGTGGTCTTCTCTCCCTCAAGGAAATGTGGGTTGTGACCCATTACACAGTGGCTTCTTCCACTCTCCCTTCGAGCTCTTGTCAGTGCATCTTCATGATTCTTCACAATCTCAACGTCTGCTGCATAGGCTAGGATTTGATAGAACTTCCCCACATCCACATTCCCCCTCTGCCCAATGAAGACCTTGCTATTCAGACCTGCTCGGGCAGCGTATGCAACCAACGAGGCGGCAAGGTTGCCGCTTGAACCACAGCAGACCGACTTGAAACCCCTTTCTTTTGCAGCCGAAATCTCCACTGCTGTGCCTCTGTCTATGAATGCGCCCGTAGGATTTGTAGTTTCATCCTTTAGGAAGAGATTCTGGAGTCCAATCTCCTTTGACAGACGATCGCACTTGTGAAGGTACGTTCCTCCCTCTCCAAGCGATATCATATTCTTCTGTTCCCTAATCGGAAGGAGCTCCAAGTACTTCCAAACACCGGGCCTTCTTCTTTCCAGTTTCCGAGGGCTGAGCACGTCACTTATGCTTTCTAGATCGTATAACGCATGAAGTACACCGTCGCACTCAGCACATGCTATGATATGTGTTTGAGGCTCATACTCCTGGCCACAGCTTGTGCACTTCAGACTCAACTGGAAGGACATTCTAGACAGCGCCTATATATAGGCTCAAGATTATATATCCTTTACTCGATACATATCTTGCTGAAGAAATCGGGCTGCTAACCTCACAACACGGTGATGGAGACTATGATTGAGATCGAGGACTCTCGTAAGATTGGGCAGACCGGCCTCATTTCAACCTTGATGAAGGAAAGGATTCGTGATGCTAGACTCGAGGATTCACAGGCCATTCACGATACCCTCAGAGAGGCCATGAGTCCTCTTGCTATCACAGGATACTCTAAAGCCGCCATCGAAACGGCGATAGTCAGGCCATGGGTGATACGAGATCGAATTCTCTCGGGATTCACAACGCTTGTGGCTGAGGCTGATGGCAAGATTGTTGGAACCGTGGGAGGTGTCAGAGAAATGCGGAGCATGAGGGTGGTGTCTCTTGCAGTACGTCCATCACATCAACGCAGAGGGATTGGTTGTAGACTTCTGCTGAGAATTGAGTCAATAGCCACTCGACTTCGTTGTCACAAGCTCTTCCTGCTGACGGCATGGTCCATGATGGAGGCAATCAGACTATACATGAGTCTTGGTTATAGGAAGGAGGGATACCTCCGAAGACACTTCCATGGAGAAGATATGGTCATCTTCAGCAAGTATCTTTACGAGGATGGTGACTGAAGTTGGAGTATTTCGCGTCAAGAACATCAAACACATCGCTCTACGTAGCTCTTCTTGCGATAATGGCTGCATTGACCACGGTGGCCACGGCTGTACTCGTAGTGCCGTTTCCCTCGACTCAGGGGTACTTCAACCTCGGAGACTCTCTTGTAATGATCAGCGGATTTCTGCTTGGCCCTATTGGAGGTTTCTTTGCAGGGGGAGTGGGCTCCGCAATGGCAGATGTGGTTCTCGGATTCCCGGGTTACGCTCCAATCACGTTTATCGCGAAGGGTCTCGAAGGCCTTGCTGTTGGCCTTCTCAGCTTTCGGACGTCTCGAAGTAGGAAAATCAGTGCGTGGGACATACTTGGACTGCTTCTAGGTTCCGCAGCTATGCTATTGGGCTATTTGCTTGGCGAGATGTTCATTCTTGGCTACACATTCGAGGTGGCTGTATTAGAGCTCATTACAATTAACTCAATCCAGGTGATAACGGGATCAATAGCCACAGTCTTGGTCGGGCCCCTGTTGAGAGTCTACTTAAGAGATGTACTCTACGAACCGTCTCTAGATTCATCTTGGGAAACAGTACCTTGATTGTCAGAATCGTTTTTTAGGGCGGCCTCCCTCATGCAGGTTGCCCAGAGAATCTAAAATCCTTCTTGACTGCAATGGGAGTTCACGAAATGACTGACAGACAGAAGCTGAGAATCAGTCCAAACCGGATTGACGAGATTAACGATTTCCTTCTAGATGAGAAGAACCCACTAGTTACAGGCTTGTTTGATGTTATCGAGAAGCATGGTGGCATCGAAGAGATAAATAGGAAGGCCGAGGATGCACGAAGACTGGATAGCCTGCTGGAGAAACTCGAGAAGAAGAAATCGCCCTA
>LRSK01000129.1 GCA_001563325.1 Candidatus Thorarchaeota archaeon SMTZ1-83 | reverse complement strand
CCGCCTACTGTGGCGTTCAAGTTCAAAGACATCAAGATCATACAGAAGCTTGTCGATAACCCGACGATGACTCTCAAGGAAGTGGCCAATCAACTGGGTCTTTCCCTGGCCCTTGTACACAAGCGCGTGAAACGACTTGAAGAGGAGGGCATAATAAGAGGGATTAAGTCAACTTTCAACCCATTCGACGAGACAATCTCAATCGCCTGCTTCTTCAAATCCACCAAGCATGCAAAGGAGATCTTATGCGGTTTTCATAACCTCCCTTACGAGGTGAGCTTTGTTCTAGAAAATGACGTCCATTACCAAATAGTGGTTTCAATCCCTCCGAGTGAAACGAACCAACTCCTGCAAAGGTTGAACGCTTTCCGGAGATACTCTGAAGAGTTTTTCATTCAGGTTGTCCTGAAGCCGAGAGGCAAGGGTTGGACCCATCTTCTTGACGCATACAACAAAGACACCAATAGCTGGGAGATGCCAATCGCTGACATGCTGGCAGAGGTTAGAGAACTAGCAGGATGAGGAGTGCGCCGACCAAGTTTGCGTGATGCCCGTTTACGAGCGCAAAAGGGACTCCCCCCCTACCACTTCTCGGTACAGACGCGATATTTTAATACATGAATTACGTAATATACTTTTACGTAACTGAGAACGAGAGGATTCACCGAATACACTTGACTTCGCAAGAGAATTGCAGGCGTCTCACGCTCAGCTGTGGAGCCCCAGTCTGAAACTCTTTTGCTCGTATTAATAAGTCAGACCTTGAATGGAGGTCCGAGGCTGTACTCAAGTTGCCTGAGGAAGAAGAGCTCGACGAGAAGCAAAGGAAGGAACTCCAGAAGACGCGCAAGAAAGAGGCGAAGGCTGGCCTAAAGAAGCGCAAGAAGGAACTGAAACTCGAACAGGAGCGTGTTCGTGCAGAGGACGAAAGTGCTCTGCCCGTAGAAGGCAACTTGGAAGAGGCCGAGGTTTCACCACCTGCTTCTCGCGGTGTTTCCTGGAAGGGCGTGGCACTGCTCGCAACCCTACTTGTCTTATTGGTTGCAGTGTCGTTTGTGATCTCCTTCATCCACCCATTTCTAGGGGGTGCACTGCTTACCGTGGGGGGATTCTTGTTAGGCATAGCACGGAAGGACATCAGGCAAGTGCTCGGTCTTGACTAGAGCGCAAGCGTGAGGTACAGGCTGGCTACGCAGAAGACAGCGTTTATATGGAACTCATGCGATGCGACAATCACAACAATGTCACGAGGAAATAACACACACCCGTATTGGTTCCGCATTATTAGTGCGAACTAGTCCAAGTTTCCTCTTCCTCGTGATGTCTGCTCTTTCTGATGGTGGTCCTCTCGGGGAAGAGGACTCTCGGCAATCAAGGGCCAGCGCCTGTTGATTGCTGGTGCTGTGTTTTCCTCTAGGAGGTACACAGAGAATGTCAGCTAGTGAATACCGGAAAAGGAAACGTAAGATGCAACGTGAGCGTAACAAGGATGAGATCAGAACACTCAGACTTGTTTTCGCAGATTCCATCAGAAGTGGTCATAATTCAGAGCAGTTTCCGATTCGCGAGTATATCACTACGACACCGCGAGGCAACTCTCGATACAAAACGAGCACATCTCGATACATGCATCTAAAAGAACAGGTTCTTCCGACAGAACGTGCTAGCCTACTTGCTTAGGGCTTGCGACAGGCACTTCTGCGAGAAGTTGTTAGCTTAGCACGGCTCTAATATAGGGCTGCGAACCGGGATGTGGAGCTCTGGCTCCCATCCTGACTCCCCTTTTGTCACGATACTAGTCAGCATCTGCGATGAACTTCGATTTTGCTGCCAAGAACCGAAAGTAACTCCTGATGTCCCTTGGTCTGATGTAGAGCCCGGGGACCCTCTTCATGTATTCCAAGTAGGAGTCTCCGAATCGTTCCACTAATTCGGCTTCCTCTAGCCTGACCTGCGCCAGCAGTCCAACGAAGATCACGAGGGCAAATACAATCGAGTATACCGACATCCTACTAAGAATGGCGGCCAATCCGATGAGGACGATTGAAAAGTACGTCGGGTGTCTGATGACAGAATAGATCTCATGATTCTGAATCTCAGACTCCTCGGGGAAATACAAGTAGACGACAACCATGTAGTCTAACCCGAATGTGAAGAGAGCTCTATGAACCGTAAACATGGCCAAGAGGAGGAACAAGCCACCTCCAACAATGCGTAGTCCTATGTCTATTGGGGCTGGAACTCCAATCACGGCGAGAAATGATGTTGACAGTCGTGTAGTGATTTCATTGACAGGCGGCCCTGGAGGGAGGGACCTGATAGAAACGAAACTGCGTGTCAGCGCTGAGGCAAGAAGAGACACCCCAGCGATCCCGCGAAACACCATTCGTTGATATGCAAGCTCTCCTAGCTCTGCTTTCGATTTCTCTCTCTTTGTCCATACTAGGCGAACAAGCAGAATCCCTGTTCCCACGCAGATGACTGAACCAATCACTGGGAGCAACGGTTCTAGTTCTGCAAGCAAAGGAGCACCAGGCATGAGTCTAGAAATCGTGTCCATTGTCAACATGAACGCCAGCCCCAGAAGAAAAGCTAGCAGAGCTATGGCCGGAAGGACTGCAATCCTCTTTCCTGGGTATCCGGGAAGCTTCTCTCGTAGTTTGTCGATTCCCTTGAGCTTCATAAGCGAGCCCCCTTATTTCCGCAGAATCACACCCTGATATGAACGCACCGAATAGACGGATGCAAAGAACCAACAGTAGGCGTGGGGAAAAAGAGGGGCCACGCAATACTGTGGCCTGCATAAACGGTAAACACCATAAACCGAGAGGGCAAGGGCTAAGAGGCAAACGTGGTATCAGGACTTGCCGAGGGGTGTATGGTTTGTCCTGGTCATACAAAGACCGAGAACATGCGGGTCACGTATTGGCCGATGAGCTGAGTAAGGAATCGTTCAAGACAGAGCCTCTTGTCCTGGCAGTCCCAAATGGCGGTCTAGCAGTTGCGCTTCCGATAGCTGAGTCACTTGACGCGGCGCTTGATATCATAATCGTTCGGAAGCTTCAGATTCCATTCAATCCCGAGGCCGGATTCGGAGCATTGACTTCTCTGGGCACTATGATGCTCAACAGAGATCTTGTTGCGCGTCTAGGTCTCTCTGACGCCGATATACAGTCTGTACGAACCCGGACGGAGAAGCAGATTGAGTCAAGGAAAGAGGCATATGATGGACTCGTCGGCCTCTATTTCCCAGATAACAAGGACGTGATACTGGTTGACGATGGGCTTGCCTCTGGATACACCATGTTGGCAGCAATCACTTCGGTGAGAGAGTCGAATCCAAGAAGCATCACGGTCGCAGCCCCCACGGCTTCAGCCAGCGCTACCAAGAGAGTTAGTGGACTTGTCGACAAACTCGTCTGTCCTCAAGTTGGATCAGGTTTTGTTTTCGCAGTTGCAGATGCCTATGAGAACTGGTACGACGTTCCAGACAATGAGGTCATAGACTCTCTAAGAGCCTATAGAGCTCGTAGCTATCTCTAGTCTGATGTGTTAGGATTCATCGGAATGCCCAAAGGGTTATGACTCACAACTCCATCTGCTGCCACATGGCAATTCGGATTGTCACGGTTATCTCTCCAATAACGCCAGAGAAAACGACGTTGCAGCTCATCAGAGATGTCAGCGTTCCAGGTGTCAAGGCTCTGTCAAGGGAGGACTTCCTCATGGAAGCGAAGGAATCTCCAGACATACTTGATGACCGCATCTACCTATTTGTGGGCACCGGTGGAACTGAGAGCCTAATATCAGAACTAGTCGACCAATCAGGGCTCAAATCACCTATTGTTCTGCTAAGTCATCCTGGAAACAACTCATTGCCGGCCGCCATGGAAACAAGAGCCTACTTCCAGCAGAGAGGAATGCGATCCAGAATCATCCATACACCTCTGGACTCTCTCCGAGATATGATCCACGCTCGAGAGGAATTCCTTCAGGCAGAAGAGAAGATCGCGAATAGTCGTCTGGGGGTCATCGGCAATCCTTCCTTCTGGCTCATCGCTTCACAAGTAGATGAGGAAGCAGTGAAGAAGAGATGGAGGACGTCGATAGAGCACTTCTCGATTGACACAATCAAGCAAGACCTGAATCTTGAGGCTCTTCAAGAGAGTCGTCCTAGTGAGCTCATCAAAGGCGCCAAGTCGAACTCTACCAGCGACGAGGAGCTCGCGAAAGCCGGCGCTGTCGCCAAATCACTCAATGAGGTCATGGAGAAGAATGGTCTTGATGCAGTCACTGTTGAGTGCTTCAAGCTTCTAGAAGACACTGGAATCTCTGGGTGCCATGCCCTATCGCAGCTGAATGACAAGGAAGGGCTTGTTGCCGGCTGTGAGGGTGACATTCCAGCCGCGTTCACAATGATGGTGGCCAAGGTTCTAACAAAACAGCCATCCTTCATGGCCAACGTCGCTCACGTAGATCCCGCTACGAATTCAGCTGTTTTCGCTCATTGTACAATCGCTACTTCGCTGACAGAGGAGTACGACATAATGACACACTTCGAAACGCAGAAGAGTGTAGCCATCCGAGGTAAGGTCGCACCTCAAAGAGTCACAGTCTTCAAGATATTCGGAAGAGATCTTTCACAGTACTGGATATCTGGCGGGACCATGATGGAGAACTTGGAGAACGAGAATGCCTGTCGGACACAGATTAGGGTCAAGATGGACAGATCTGTTGACTACTTCCTCGAGTCCTCTCTCGCAAATCATCATATCGTAGTTCCAGGTAATCATGCCAAGACCCTTCATGACTTCCTGGCATTCGCGTCAACGAGAATGTAGAATGGTGTTGTCCAGACAGCATTGTGAGATATTTGAAGAATCGTTATAGGCAGGTTCTGTTATTGAGAACCATCTTCTTTCATGGGAGGTTATGCTTTGACAGAAATACCACTACCGCCTGACTACTCAGAGCCCGCGAAGCCGTCAAAGGGCATTGGTTTTGGGTGGAAGGTGATAGGTGTTCTCATTGTCGCTGTCGTTGTAGTGGCAGGAGTCGCAGTCGTGTTCTTCGGCTCTATTGACATGAACGGCGGCGGGGAGAGACAGATTGGAGACTGGAACAACGTTGACATAGAATTGTATCCTGGCGTTATTTACCGAGACGAGTTCTCCGTATCATCATCTGAGGCTCAGGGGAGTCTGCTACCAGATCTTGACTTTGACATCAGTGTTGACAATACAGGTAGTGACTCTGTCAGCGTCGAGATTCATATCGCTGTCTATGAACTTGATGTGACTACCTTCGATTCGTTGAGTTCCTCAGGTCGGGCGGCCTACCTTGTGGAAGAGCTAACGTCTACAGACTCAATAAACACATGGATAGATCTCTATGACTATGCCTCTACATACGTCTGGGTTGTCTACTTCTCAGCAAGTTCCAAGACTGATGTCTGGGACGTGGACATGACACTCACACTGAGATACTACTGAGTTTTGCCACACCTTCTGGGCAAAACTTGCCTGCCGCACCGAAATCGGCTCCACACTGAGGACACTTGCCGACTAGCTTGGTGAACTCAGACTTAAGCGAGTTCAGCATGTCTTCTCCCAGCACTTGTCGATCCCTAAGTCTCTCCAGTCCCTTGGTCAGGATTCTGCCCGATTCAGGATTCTGGAATACGTTCGCGGCGACGGTTGCCTTTTCGATTGCAGCCTCAAAGGAGTGGCTGTCTTTCATCATCTGCTTTGTAGACTTCTGGATGAACTTGTCAAATTCGGCATTGAGCGACTCGTATTCGTACGGGAGATTGACTTTGGTGTCAGGCACCAGTATCGGACTGACAATCTTCGGATTACCTCGGTTGTAGGCGACGACATAGACCATGACATTGATTTGTGTTAAAGGAGAGAGCCCCGGAATAGAATCGTTGCTCATCGAGAGCCCCTTGAGATTCCAGATTTCCTCCCTGAGCTCGTCAATCCTCCTCGTGACTGCTTCATCCATCTTAGTCACTGATTCAGATACACTCGCTCTTAGTGCATCGAGCTCGGATTTCTTGCTCTCCATCTCATTCCCAAGTTCCGCGACTCTTTTGTGTAGTTCATCAATCTGCGAGTCGGTGGATGTTTCTTCTTCCTGAATCCTATTGGAAAGCTCATTGTCTAGGTCGGATGCCTTCTGTAAGGTGTTCTCAGTCATGGCCTTAGTGGAATCGGCGACGTTGCTGTATGACGAAACTGTCTTGCTTAGGCTCTCGAGGAGCGCCTTGCACTTCTCGGCGGCCTCAGGAACCGCTGTGTCCTTGCTACTGATACGTTCTCTGACTGCTCGAATATCCTCGACGATGTTTGTGAAGAATCTCTCTAGCTCCACTGTTTCACGTGCAAACTCGGCTACTAGAGCGCCTTCATCCTTCTTTCGGCGGTCCTTGAGTTTGTAGACTGTGTCGGATAGACCCTCTCTCAGAGCCTCCGTTTTCAGCTTATTCGTTTCTGTCATCTGCGCGTGTCGCTTCTCCCACCGGGACATCTCCGTTTCAATCAGATTCTCCAGGGCAGTCAGGCGATCCGATAGGCGTTCTTTGGTGAGCCTATGTAGAGTTTCCATTGTCCCAAGGCGGGTGCTGGCCTCATCAACAAGAGTCTGATATTCCTGACTCACCGCCAATGCTCCCTGGGTGTCGACAGTCATATCCATGGCGACTATCTTGGAGCCTGGCTCCAGGTCAACAATGTGCTCTCCTAGCGATTTGAAGACATTAGGATTGAGTAGGTTTCTCAGCTGTTGCGTCTTTGTTTCCACCTCTGCAAATAAGGGGTACGCCTTCCCCACCGCTTCGGGGATGTCCTTTATCTCGGTGGTTTCATTGCTTATGATTCGGCGAACCTGACTGATTGACTTGCTCTCGCTCATCTCAATGCCTGTCGCAGACTCTCCTGTCGCTGAGAGCAGGATTGACCTATCACCTGACACCTGCACAATCCAATACGGAATGGAGGTCATTGCCAATTGCTTGATTTTGGCAGTGCCCTTCTTCTTCGACTCGGCAATGATGAAGGCCATCGCAAGGGCGATTTCATCATCATCAGGGATTATGCTCCCGTGTTTCTTCCGATAGGCGAATTGGAGCGCGATTTGTCTGACCACTGAGCCCACCTTCAACTGAAGGTGTCTGCCGTCAGATTTGCTAAATACATTTGCTGGGCTGTCCTCCAGAACTGTGTCACTGAGCCTAGCGAGGGCAATGAGCTTCACTAGTGTGCTCCTTGAAACTTCCAAGCACGTCGAAGAAGCTCTTCCAGAAGTGGGTTCATGTCGCAGCCGTCTGGTCTTGAGTTGGAATTAAGCACAAGGGTTGTGTCATAGTGCAGCTCAGTGAGTTGGCGACATTCGAACAGGGGAGTGAAATCGAGCTCGGAGAGCCCGTTCTCTTGGATTGCTAGGAATCGGAGATTCCTGCAGTTTCCCAATGGAGTCAGGTCTAGGGACGGTAAGTTGCTACTTGCGAGCGACAACCAACTAAGACTAGTGCAGAAACTGAGAGGGGACTGGTCGATAGACTGGAAATCGTTGTTGAAGAGCCGAAGTTCTCTAAGGCTTGTACAGACACTCAGAGGAGTCAAGTCTAGAGAGCTCATATGGTTCTCGTATAAGATGAGCGACTCGATTTCACGATGCCTGCAGAGAGGACCCAAGCCCAAGGTGCCGATTCTGTTGCTGCTGAGGTCAAGAGTTCGCATGCTGGTGACTGCACTCAGTTGGGAGAGATCAATGGACAGAACATCACGCCCTGAGAGATGTATGTCAACATATTCCTCATCTGGACTCACCTGGATGAATTGCTCCCATCCGTGTAGAGTAGTGATCCCCTTCTATTCCAATCGAATCTTTGAATCTACTTTCAAATTCCTCTTAAGGTTCAATATACTTTGGGAATTATGTTTTCGGGAGATGTGAGGATTAGATTGGCTATTTCTACAATCTCTGTTGTTATTTCTTTTATAGGAATCATCGTTTTACTCGCCTTGAAATCGACCATATTGTTAGTACTATTCCTTTCATTTTACATTCTCACTAATTTTGCAGGAGGACCGATTTGCTCTCAGTGTCCTTTTCAAAGTGAATTATGTCCTGGAGTACTGCAACTATATTTCATGCCTTTCTTGTCAGGACTAGTCTATAGAAAGCGAAAATACAGCGAGAAGGCGATAGAACGATGCGCAGTTCTTGTTGGAATATTCGGTTCAGCATACTATTTGATCGGATTTGTCTCGCTTTTTGCTCTCTATTGGAATAGCACTCTTCTAACCATTGTTCTGGTTTTACTGGCTCTATTCTTCACACATTTCTTTCTATCCTTTTCAAGTCTATGTCCCCAATGTATGAACAAAGAAAACTGTCCGATGGCAAGAGTCAGTAATGCATTAGGAAAAGAATAGATTTCTTTCTTGAATATTCAGAGTACTTCACGCATAGGTCTGGTGTATGGAACATCATTGAAAAGGAACTAGTTTGCATAGTAGCTTGAATTCCTGTACACCAAGAATGTGATTTGATGACCCAACGGACAGAGAGATACCTGCTGTCAACCGGATATTGTGACTGCAAAAATGAAACTCTAAGGACGAAGGTAAACGAGATTACCAATGGTGTAGAAACGCAAAGGGAGAAAGCTCTGAAGGTATTCTACTGGATTAGAGATGAGATTCTGTTTAATTCAACGCTTCAAATTTACAAGAGAGCCTCAGAAACGATAAATGAAGGAACAGTAGATTATTGCAATAAGATCAATCTACATGTAGCCCTTCTTCGTGCTGTCAACATACCTGCACGAATTCAATATGCACAAGTAGACAAAGAAATCCTCAAGCACTTCATTCCGGGATTCCTATGGAATCGCATTCCTGATCCTATTGGTCATGCTTGGTGTGAATGCTATCTTGATGAGAAATGGACTTCATGCGAGGCCTTGTTTGACATGTCGTTGTTCGAAGGACTCATAAAAACAGACACTGTTTCATCCGTAGACATTCCTTCGATTGAGTGGGATGGAAACAATGATCTGATTCTACTTCGAAAATGGATTGTCAGACGCGAAGAACCAATTGCTTCATTTGATGATCTGCTACACTATGAGTTGGAGAAGGTGGGGTACCCTCCCAAGCTTTTCTGCATCTTGTTAAATTGGCTTGCAGCTTGGGGATCACGACGTACAACGAATAAATTCCGAAATGTGGTTCCTTAATCGTAATCAATCTGAAACAAAAAAACGTCAATGATATTATCTCCAGGAAGTCAGGCTCTTGTCAAACGACATCCCAAAACTGAATATCTCCATCAACTTATTTCATTGAAAGAGCGTCACAAACAGCAATTTCTTTCGTTGATTAATAATGATACTCTTCTACGCGAGATTGGCAGCACGTGTCAAATCCTATGTGACTGCGTTCTGGATAGCGAGTGCAGTTTCAGAAGCCTCTCTGTAGCATTCCTCCATGGACGAGCCAACTTCGATGACTGTACATATTGAATCCCTCATACTTGCCATAACTGCAGGAGGCGTCTTATCAACTGCATTGGAGAACTGGTCTAAAGTAGGTACAACTTCATCACGTCTAGAATACACAATCATCTTCACACCTGGTTTTCTATCAGATACCTTCTCTGTAATACTCCATGGGAACCCCTAGACCTCGCCGTTCGAAACATTGAGATTGCTAAGAACCTGGTGGATAGGCTGGGAGGATACTAACTTGAACTCCAAAGAGCGCGTTCTCACAACGTTGAATCGTCAGGTGCCTGACATGGTTCCGTTGGACCTAGGAGGAAATCAGTCAGGACTTCACATAGTAGCATATCGTAACCTCTTGGAACACCTCGAGATTGAGGATTACAGAATCCAGTACTGCGACTTCGTGCAGCAGGCGGCTCTGCCCTGTGAGGAATTGCTGCAGCGCTTTCAAATCGATGTCCGCTGGCTACGCCCGAAGTCCACCATTGTCCCTGAAGACCATGTTCCAGAAACTGAGGGCGAGTTTCAAGGAGTATGGGACGAGTTCGGCGTGTTCTGGGGTAACAGCGCGGAGAAGCATGTTGACGAGATTCTCTACTATGACCCTGTGATTCATCCATTAGCGGATGTAGCCACCGTTCAAGGAATACGAGAATACGATTGGCCTGACGGCACTGACAGGACTCCACTCAATGGTTTGAGGGAGCAAGCCAAGAAGCTCAGGGAAACTACAGACTATGCTATTGCGACCCCTCCACTCGGGTGCATCTATGAGTATACGACCGTCTTGTTTGGATTTGCAAACGCGAT
>LRSK01000128.1 GCA_001563325.1 Candidatus Thorarchaeota archaeon SMTZ1-83 | reverse complement strand
CGAAAGGCATACCCAAAAGGAGTAGGATTGATTCTGCGAGAGTAGATGTGAGAGGGTTCGCAGAAGGCCCTATCGGAAATGAGTCAATTGGGAGATAGCTATGAAAACAGAGTACTACGATAAAGGAAACTCCAACTAGACCACGAGGAAGTGCCCTCTGATAGGCGAGTTCTCCTGATTCTCTAAGATACCTCTCTGTCTTGTGTCACACGACTGCACTAATAGCCACGGTCGTTTCCTGAATACGCCATGTAGTCATGTAGGTACTGCTCACCGGTGATGCTATTCAAAGATGGAGCAGACAAACCGGTGAGGACATTGCTCAAATCCAATTAGTAACGTCATCTAATATGTCAGTTTGAATGATTTGAAAATCATAGAATAGAAAACAAATCTAATACTATACCTAGTTTTTCAGTCATCTTATATTCAATCTTAGAGAGGAAATTAGCATGAAAGAATATACAGATGAATTCAAAATCGATTCCTTCATCAACAGATGCTTGAAGGAACTAGAGCTAAATGCTGTTGTTGGGAGAACGGCAAAAGAGATCATGAAACGTGCTGCAGAGGCTGGTATACCATCAGGCAAAAATCCCATTGGACAAGCCTCTGCTGCAGTCTATGTAGCCGCAATTCTAACAAAGAACCGCGTGACACAGAGTTCTCTTGCTGAGTTCGCTGGAGTGTCTCAGGCAACAATCCGGAAACGATACGTAGAATTGGCTAAGGGACTAGGATATTACTCGAAGTAGAGGGTGATGTTTCACTCTAACTTGTTGTTGTTTGCTGCACGTCCAGCTTGAAGCATCTGAATCAATGCCACTGATAGAGCAAGTATAATCAGACCAATCCAGTCTAAGGGATCAAGAGCTTCTCCCAAGAAGACTATGGATAATATGACAATCTGAGGCAGCATTGTGCTGTTTATCACAGTGATATCCACTGCTCGAAGGGTCTGCATGGCTTTGTTCCATAGAGTGAAAGCGAAAGCAGTGTTGACGACGCTTAACCATATAATATAGAGAAGCGCGATGGGTGTGACAACTATGAGTCCTTCCAGCGCTATGCCAGTCAGCAGAAGAATAACTGCTCCAATTGTCATGCTCACACCTGTGACAACAATAGGCGGCGTGTTTCGCTCCCTGTTTATTGATCTCCCCATTATGGACGAGAATGCATTAGCAATCACACCAATCAAGACAACGATGAGACCAACTGTTTCAGAGAGGTCCAGGTCAATTGGATAGAAGTATATCATCGCGCCTATAACGACAAGGAAGACCAAGCCAATCTGAGTCCTTGTAGGTACTTCTTTGAGCAAAATAATTCCCAATCCTAGAACAACAATCGGTGTAAGATTCAGAAGCATTGACACAGGAATAGCATCCATAAGGTCCAGTCCAATGAACTGTGCTCCCTGAGTGATGGCTACAAACACCACACCATAAAGAAAGATTGTCCGCCACCACTGTCTGTCTTGATTTCTCATCAAAGCTCTATGCATCGGATTTGACAGGATTATCACTAGGAGAATCCCTGCTGCAATAGAGTACCTCAGTCCTGCGAAGGTGATTGGAGGGAGGCCCTCTCCCTCAAGACCAAACTTTATTATGACCCAGGATGACGCCCAGAGAACTGTGACAAAGAGTGCCTCAGCCGCTGCTTTGTAGTGTCGTTTTGGTGCTGTTTCCGATTCCGAATTCAGAGAATCAGGCGCCAGTTCTGCTTCCATATTGTTCGCCTGTGTTAAACGAAGCATTAATTATGGATTAGCTTGATGCCGTCATAAGACGGGTGCATATTAATGGTGATTCAGTGCACAATCGAGGTTGGTGCTGAGGACTACTACTCCTGCGACCTCACTCGGAAAATACCTGTTCGTGTGACACTTGTGACTATAAACGGGGATACAGGATTTGGAATAGCTGAATCTTCGAAGGGAGATGAAGAAGCGATTCAGGACTATATCAAGGGTCTCAAAGGCTCCCCCAGTATTAAGGAAGTGGATATTCTGCATAGGTCTCAAGAAGCGTATTGGACAAGAGTGATTCATAAGTTAAATCGGCCTTCGATACATGAAACAATCCTAGCGAGTGGATGCATGACACGTCTACCTATTATTGTGGAACATGGCCTACAATATCATACCATCTTGGCGCCAACTCAAGAAACTCTGAGCGAGTTAATCCGTTCACTGCGAACTCGGTTCCCTCATGTTCGCATCAGGCGACTGAAATCCCAGCCAACAGCTTCCTTTAGGGTCGCGTTAACCGATAAGCAACAAGAGGCATTTCTTCTAGCATATCAGTCTGGATACTATGAGATGCCTCGCAAATCGCTAATTGATCAGATGTGCCGGAAACTTGGCATCAAACGCGTTGCGATGCAAGAACGATTAAGACGTGCGGAGCGAAGAATCATCTCCGAGTTTGCTGAAACACTGGCCTAGTTCCGCTTCTGCTATCTCATTTTCCTTCAAGTAATGCCCTGACATGCATAATGACATTATCAACAGTGAAACCGTACTTCTCGAATACGACCTTATCCGGAGCGGAAGCACCAAACTTTTCCACTGCCATTATTGTTCCCTTGTCACCAACCCAACGTTCCCAACCTTGCGATCTTCCAGCCTCAACGGCCAAACGCGCCTTTACATCAGGAGGAAGGACAGAGTTACGATAGTCTTCACCCTGCTCTCCAAACAGCTCCCAGCTGGGAAAAGAAACCAACCGGACATTGACACCGTCTTGGGCAAGCTTCTCTCCAGCCTTGGTGATGAGACTAACCTCCGAACCTGTTGCCATCATGATAATATCGAGTGGACCATCTCCAAAGTCGGTGAGTACGTAAGCTCCCCGGCCAAGCCCGCTAGCAGGGCTGTAGATGTTGCGATCAAGGATTGGTATCTTCTGTCGAGTAAGTGATATCAGTGTGGGTCCTCCTGATCGGTTGATTGCTATCTTCCATGCTTCAACCACCTCATTTGCATCACAGGGACGAAGAACAACAAGGTCTGGTATGGCGCGCAAGGCGGCTAATTGCTCCACGGGTTGATGGGTTGGTCCGTCTTCGCCAACACCTATACTATCGTGAGTGAAGACCCAGATGCTTCTATGCTTCGAGAGGGCGGAGAGACGAATGGCTGGTCGCATGTAATCTGAGAAGATCAAGAAAGTAGCTCCGTAAGGGATGAATCCACCATGTGCAGACATGCCGTTGACAATTGCGCCCATTGCATGTTCGCGGATACCGAAGAAGAAGTTCCGCCCCTCCGGGGAATCCTTCTGAAAGGCTGGTTGGTCTTTTATCCATGTCTTATTCGAGCCTGTAAGGTCTGCAGATCCACCAAAAAGCTCCGGTAGATGAGGAGCAAGTGCGTTAATCACATCGCCTGAGGGGTTTCTTGTAGCGACACCAGTTTCGTCAGCCTCATAGATCGGAAGATTCTTGTCCCAATCCTTGGGAAGCCTGCCAGATAATCGGCGTTCAAATTCCTCAGCCAAATCTGGATGTTCCTTCCGATAGTTTTCCATCCTCACATGCCATGCATTTTCCAGTTCTTCTCCGTTTGTGATGGCTTCTCGAAAGTGCTCCAAGACATCATCTGGAATCAAGAAACGCGGCTCTAAAGGCCAACCGAGGTTGTTCTTAGCCGCATCGAGCTCATCATCGCCCGGAGGTTCCCCGTGTGCTTTCGCTGTGTCCTGTTTATTTGGCATGCCATAACCGATGTGGGTCCGGACCATGATAATTGAAGGTCGTTGGTCTCTCTTTGCGTTTGATATTGCTTGGTCGATTGCAACAACATCATTGCCGTCAGCGACTGATTGCACATGCCAACCGAGTGACTCAAACCGGGCTCCGCGATGCTCAGTGAATGTAATATCAGTACTGCCATCAATTGAGATTTGATTATCATCGTATAGCAGAATCAGCTTGCCTAGTTGGTGGTGTCCTGCTAGCGATGCAGTTTCGTAAGAGAGCCCTTCCATCAAATCTCCATCAGTGACTATAGCATAGGTGTAATGATTGACGATTTCATGGTCTGGTCTATTGAACAATGCTGCGAGATGTCTCTCTGCAATTGCCATGCCAAGTGCATTACTCATACCTTGACCTAGCGGTCCAGTTGTGACTTCCACTCCGGGCGTGCAGAAGTTTTCAGGATGGCCTGGAGTACGACAACCCCACTGTCGGAAGTTCTTGATATCATCGAGTGATAGATCATATCCTGTGAGATGAAGTAGCGCGTATAACAACATAGAGCCGTGTCCGCCAGATAGTACGAAACGGTCGCGGTCCGACCACTCAGGATTCCGTGGATTAAAGCGTAGATGTCTCGTCCATAGGGTATAGGCCAAAGCTGCAGTGCCCATGGGCATGCCTGGGTGCCCCGAGTTTGCTTTCTGAACGGCATCGGCGGCTAAGAAGCGAATAGTATTGATTGCCCGGTTCTGAAGATCATCCAATTCTGACATGCAGGACGCCTCTCTAGAATGGTAGGTGGGTACATCTATTCTAATAGGTTCGCAATCCCACTCACATGTAGGTCTTGCATCATGACCGCGTAGAGAACAACCCCTATACAACTGTTGCCCTCAGTCATCATCAGGAAGTGGGTGGACCAATTCAATAATGATATTACTTGGCTTCGACTAACCCTGATTACATCTCCTAGGTTTGATGGCATATGTCTGCTCCCACCTCATTATACCAGCAGCTCAGGGCAATAATAGGCCCGGAATATGTGACCGAAGAACTCTGTGATAGGCTTGTGTATTCAAAGGACTACTCTATAGAAGGCATTGCAGATGACTATACACCTGATTTTGTTGTGAAACCAGGGTCAGTTGACGAGATTGAGCGGATAATTGCCTTGGCGAATGAGTTCAAGATGCCTCTCTATACCTGGGGGGCAGGAACAAGTATGTCAGGAAACCCTCTTGCAGTCCATCGTGGAATTGTTCTTGACACCAAGCGCTTGAATCAAGTCCTTGAAGTTGACCCAGATAACCTCACAATTACTGTACAGGCCGGAGCTACCATGGCTGAGGTACAAGCCGCAGCCATGAAACATGGAGTCTTCTTTACTCATCAACCAGAAAGCTGCCTCTCTTCTACCATCGGAGGGGCTCTGAGCTGCATGGGCATCAGTATCTTTGGAGCAAAGTATGGATATGCCTACGACCAGGTTGTGGGCGTTGAAGTAGTGCTTGGAACTGGGAAGCGAGTCCGGATAGGCGGAAAGAGCTATCTCTCAGTTCCATCTCACAACCTCATGAATCTCTTCTTGGGTGCTGAAGGGACTCTCGGTATAATCACAGAGGCAATCCTCAAAGTCTACCCTCTTCCTGCAACACGTGATAGAGTCAGCTACGCATTCTCTGACATAACAACAGCAATGGAAGCGTGCAAGCGAGTTCATGGTGCTGGGTGTTGGCCTGAAACTGTCTATGCATTTGATAGGAGGTCGCTGGTTCAATATATGGAGCGTTCAAAGACTCCCATTCCCGAGGAATTATCCATGGCAGTCCTTTTCGGATGTTCGGGAGACCACGATCTTGTCGAAAAGATGCTCGAGGTAATCTCTAGGTCCTGTGATGAGCAAGGCGGAGTGAGGATGTCCGAAG